>NZ_CP124543.1:2184644-2496736 GCF_029953635.1 Halotia branconii CENA392
GCAGATATTTATGTGCCAGTGGCAACTACAGGTACTTATTTACCAAATATCGATTTAAAAATCAAACCTGCAAAACTGCGTGGTGTCCCATCTCAGGGCATGATCTGTTCTTTAAAGGAACTTGGTTTACCCACTGATATCGATGGGATTTATATTTTTCCCCAAAAAGATCTGCCATTGGGTAGTGATGTGCGTCCTCTATTAAATTTAGATGACGTAATTTTAGATGTCACAGCCACAGCCAACCGTGCTGATGCCCTCAGTATGGTAGGTATAGCGCGAGAAGTCGCAGCTTTAACGGGTGAAAAATTAAGCATCCCTGAACCAAGTGAAGTATCAATCACTCAAAATGACGGAAATTTAACTTTAAAGATTACTGATCAACAAGCTTGCCCTGCTTATATTGGCACAGTAGTTACAGATCTAAAAATCGCTTCATCTCCCGATTGGTTGCAACAGCGCTTGCGCTCAGCTGGAGTCCGACCAATCAATAATGTGGTAGATATAACTAACTATGTATTGTTGGAATGGGGACAACCTCTCCACGCCTTTGACAAAGAACGTTTACAATTTGTTACAGGCGAGGCAAGTTTAATTGTTGGTGTGCGCTTTGCCAACGCTGGGGAAACTCTCAAAACTTTAGATGGGCAAACTCGCACCCTCACAACCCAAAATTTGTTAATCACTGCTAACGACAAACCTGTGGCGTTAGCGGGCGTTATGGGTGGCGAAGAAACCGAAGTTCATGAAAATACTCAAAGCTTAGTTTTAGAAGCAGCATTATTTGATTCTGTAGCGATTCGCCGTTCTTCCCGGAGTGTGGGACTGCGAAGTGAAGCTTCGGGAAGATACGAACGGGGCGTTAATAGAGCTGAGTTAGAAATAGCCAATCGTCGGGCTTTATCGTTAATGAGTGAATTAGCCCAAGGAGTAATTGTCCACCAAGAAATTGCTGACACTCGCCCTGATCCTGCTACTTGGAGTCGTTCTATTGCTTTGCGTTTAGAGCGAGTCAATCAAGTTCTAGGGCCAGTCGATTTAGGTGAAGAAACAGGAGAACTCAAAGAACAAGACGTAGAGCGCGTTTTAACAGCTTTAGGATGTCAGCTAACTGCTTTTGGTGTAGGTACTTGGAATGTTGCTGTGCCGCCTTATCGCTACCGTGACTTAGAACGAGAAATTGATTTGATTGAAGAAATCGCCCGTCTTTATGGTTATGATAATTTTTGCGATACTCTCCCAGAAAAGTCGGAAGCAGGCTATTTATCTTTAGATCAAGAATTAATCCGTAAGTTACGCGCTCACTTGCGGGCGGAAGGCTTAACAGAATTAATTCACTATTCTTTAGTAAAGCCAGGAGAAGACAGACAAATAGTCTTAAGTAACCCATTATTTACAGAATATTCGGCGTTGAGAACCGATTTAATTTCTGGTTTGATTGATGCTTTTCAGTACAACTTAGAGCAAGGTAACGGTTCGCTGAACGGTTTTGACATAGGGCGAATCTTCTGGCAAGAAGAAGAAGGTTTGCAAGAAGCAGAAGCCCTGGCTGGAATTATGGGAGGGAATCGCACTGTTGGTAAATGGTCAAAAGGCAGTCGTGAGCAGCAGATGAGCTGGTTTGAAGCTAAAGGAATTTTAGAAAGCGTCTTTCAACAATTAGGCTTACAAGTAGAATATCAACCCGATCGCCGCGATCCCCGCTTGCATCCGGGACGCACTGCTTCTCTATGGGTGAGGGGCAATAGCCTGGGGATTTTTGGGCAACTGCATCCGCAATTGCGTCTAGAAAAAGGTTTACCAGATTCCGTTTATTTGTTCCAGCTAGATGTAGATGTGCTGTTAGATTCTTTAGATGAAGACGAAATCCTCACTCCTGCCTTCCAACCTTATTCAACTTATCCTGCTAGCGATCGCGATATCGCCTTTTTCGCACCTGTAAAAATCTCGGTTGCCGACATCGAAAAATCTATTACCAAAGCGGGTAAGGGTTTGCTGGAATCAGTAGAATTGTTTGATGAATATCGTGGTGAAAATGTGCCAGAAGGACAGCGGAGTTTGGCTTTTCGCCTGATTTATCGCGCCAGCGATCGCACCCTCACCGATACAGAAGTTGAACCAGTCCACAACAAAGTTCGTGAAGCTTTGGTGGAAAAATTCGGCGTTAATCTCAGAAGTTAGTTGTTAGTTGTCACCTTTTTTACATTGATTGCCATGCCTAAATACATTATGTGGGGAACTTACTGCGAAGACGTTCTTGAAAAACGTTCCCCTTATCGTCAAGCTCATTTAGACGGTTTAGCAAAACAAAAAGAATCAGGTGTACTGATTACTATTGGCCCTACCAAAGATGTCACTCAAGTTTTCGGCATTTATGAAGCCGCAGAGGAAGCCACTGTGCGTCAATTGATTGAGAATGATCCTTATTGGAAAAATGGCATCTGGACTGAATATTTTGTTAAAGAATGGATTCAGGCTTTTTAACAATAAGCTGTTCGAGAACAAAACCCCATATCCGCAGAATGATACGAGTTGTAAATGAATTTACAGTTATGCACTGTATAATGTCCCGGATGCAAGCTAATCGCTCCAGGCATTAAATTCACTTTTGGTACAAGAGCTAAAATCAATAATGTTTACCTACATTTACACTTAGGTTGTGGCTACAACATCTTGTCCTCGCTGCCATCAACTCGTTGATAATCAGGCTATTACTTGTCCATATTGTCGTACAACGCTCAAAGCTTATGGACATCCCGGTATTCCGTTGCACCGTGCGACAGGGGATGAATATCTGTGTGAAAGCTGTACCTATCATGCTGATAACACCTGCAATTTCCCCCAACGTCCATACGCCAAGGACTGTACTTTGTATGACAATATTGACAATAGCCAATTGAATTTGCAATCACAGCCTTACACCAGTAACTTGAGTGCAACTGTCAAAGCCTGGATGAAACGCAATCAAGCTTTACTGCTAATACTGGGTTTATTATGTCTATGTTTGCTCATAGCCCTGTCGGCATCTTGACTAGAAGAAGCAGGGGAGCAAAGTCAAAGTATTACGAATTATGTACAGCGGTACTAGGTTGCAGGAATTTTAGGTACTTCAGCTTTAGGCTCTACGACTTTTTGTAGTGCTTCGTCATCAAAAACGTTTAAGTCAAACCAAAAAGTCGTACCTACCCCAACTTCACTGACTAGATGCACTACGCTACGATGCCTTTCCATAATGTTTCTGACAATTGATAGACCCAAACCAGTACCTTCTAAAGTGTGAACTCGATTTTCTACACGGAAAAAGCGGTCGAAAATTGCTTGTTGATCTTCTGGGGCAATACCAATACCAGTATCGGAGATTTCTACCCGTACTTGAGAAGACAGAGTATGAGAAGTGGGCTTGGGATCTAATTTGTAGGTACAGATCGCTACTTTACCACCTGACTTGGTGAATTTTAAAGCATTGCCAACTAAATTAGCTAAGACTTGCAGCAACAAATCATAATTACCAACAACAAATGGTAAATTAGGAGCGACTTCCTGAATTAATTCAATGCCTTTGTCTTTAGCATTGAGTTGGTAAGTACGCAGTGTTTGTTCGATCGCTTGTGCCAAATCCACCCCACCGAAGTTGTAATTGCGACCTGATTCCAGTTTGGATAAATCCAAAACATCGTTAACTAAGCGAGTTAGGCGATCAGTTTCATGATTGACAGTCTGCAAGAAATCTTGCCGTTGTTCTAAACTCAAGTCTTCGCCGTAGTCATGCAAAGTTTCAATAAAGGATTTGATATTAAACAGAGGCGTTCGCAATTCGTGAGAAACGTTACTGATAAATTGGCTTTTGGCCTCGTTCAGTTCTACCTCACGGGTGATATCTTGCACAGTTATAGCAATACCTTTAATACTTTCCCGTTGCAAGTTAAGCACTGTGGTTAACAGAATACGGATCGTGCGCTTGGTAGGTTGACTTAGATGAATACGAAACTCGGCACTTTCGCATTCGCCAGCGGCCATTTCATATAAAGGATTGGTGATTTCAATTTGGACAGCTGGAGGCAGATTATGTAAAACATTGCTTCCTACGACCTCATCACCTTCCCAGCCAAAAATTCGTCTTGCCGTGGGGTTGACTAAAATCACTTGCATACTATTGTCGATCAAGACAGCACCATCGGCGATTGTGGAAACCAAGGTTTCTAATTTGGCTTTTTCTGCTGTCAGTTCTTCAATATTTTGTTCTTCATAGCTTTCTAGGCGTTCTGCCATTTCATTAAAGCTAAAAATTAATTCTCCGAGTTCGCCTCCTAGGGGTAAGTCAATTCGTTGCTTGAAGTTGCCGGTAGCAATTTGTTTTACCCCTACTAAAAGTTCTTTAATCGGCTTAGTGATAGTTAAAGCGTTAATGACTCCTGCTAAAATTACCATTACCCAAATTGTGATAAAAACAGCGATCGTCACATCACGGGTAAAGTTTGTAGAAATGACTGCTGCTTGATTAGGATTGATCCCAATCGCCAATACACCTAAGTATTTTTTATCGACAATTAGAGGAATAAATACATCGGTGACAGCCCCATCTGGGGACATGTGTTGCCGCACCATTGGTTTATCCCCTTCACCGGGGTAATCTTCTGGCAGTTGTATCCGCCGTTCAATAGTGAGGGAATTTTCTACCTCTGGTTCCCAAAAAGGAATGCCAAAATAGATTTTCCCGGTTTCATCAGCGTAGAGCATGTAACGCACACTAGAGGTGCTGCTGTAGAAACGTTGGGAAAATTGGGCAACCTCAGTGAGATTTTGATCAGCAACGAGAGGGGCAACGTTGGCAGCCAGCAGCAGCCCTAAGTCACTACCGAAGCGGGTATCGTTCATCCGCGCATCCTGCTGGATTGTATTTACAGCCCAGAAGGTCAGACCACTCATCACCAACGAAACTACCAACGTGGCGACAGCCAAAAGCTTGGTTTGGAGGGTGAACTCCGACCACCAATTGGCGATCGCTTCTCGGATTGTTGTAAAAAGAGCTAGCATTTTAAATAAAGTTGTTAGCAGTCTTTGTTATAAAACCTAACAACTAAAAAATTAACAGTTAATTTGACAAATATGTTAGGAACATGGGGAGATTAAAGGTTTGCGCTCAGATTGCCACAGCTATGAAGCTACTGCAAAATCTGTATACTGCCGCATCTTAGGCTCATGGAATGCCAACACTATATCTTCCTTAGGAACACCTGCGCGAACGAGGTCAGTTGCGATACCATCTTCAGTCCAATCTTCTTCGATCCAAAATTTGCCATCTCGAATCCGAACATAAACAGTCATACCAGTAATGCGTTCGCTATTTTGCCAACCTAGATTCATCCAAATATAGTGACCCTTTGGCTGATCGATAATCAAGAATGTTTCGATGTCTGGGTTCGGACGACGGTTACATAGTTCTACATACTCCGTCAGAATATGCTTAATTATCTTGGGATACTCAGTTAATTTATCCTCTAATGACACTTGGACAACGACCTTTTCTAATTCGCTTTTTTGTCTTTGTCTGAGTTGTTTCATAGTTTTATCTCCTCCGGCATTACATCACCGCGCTTGTGGTTGCATGAACGACAGCCAAGCTAAAATTTATTAGTCTGTTGCTCCCACCCTTGGGCTTGGCTTTTGGAGTCAGGCGATCGCTTTTAAATGGGTTCTTTTAAGAACTTGTAACAAGATACGGACTTATCTTTGTAGACAATGCACACATCTTTGGTTTGTTCGGTGATAGGGTTGAAATCGTCTACTCCGAAACGTTCAAAACCACTTTCGGCTTCTAGTTCCAAAACAAATTTATCGTTTTCGCCATTTTTAGGTGTTACCCGTGCCACTACATCAGGCGTAAATGAGCCAATTTTGATGTACTGGCAAGTGGAATACAAAGCAGTGCTGGCTCCGTTAACTGGAAAATAAGCATCCGTTTTGCATACACTTGGATCAAATGCGACAAATTCAGGCGTGGGTATCGGAGTTGCCTTTACTGGTGTAGGTGTAGGCGATAGTTTCGTCTCCGGTGGAAGTGTGGGTACTGCTTCTGCTATTGTCCCTGGCGGTGGCGCAACTACCACTAATGGCTCATGCTTTGGAACAAAAACAAGCATTCCAATAAAAGAAAGTACAAATACAGACAGATATACCTCAGAGCTTTTGCGTCGAGTGCGATTGTCACCGCGAAGTACCAGTTTTGGATTAATTAGCCCAATCGCAAAAGCAACAAGCGAAGCAAAGTTGACCAGTAAAAGCAAGTTAAACATAGGATGACACTCATGGTTAATGAGCTGTCTTAGCAAATGTTTCGGCCTTTGTGTGTGATTTTTCAACGAGTTTGCGATCGCTTATGTCTAGCTTTCTGCTCTTTGAGTTTTGCCCAAAGAACCTCTTTACCTAGTTTTGGTGGCATCGCTGCAACACGGTCAAAGTGTTCACGATTACGTTCTTCCCAGTACTGCCGAATTTCCTCAGCTTGCTTTAGAACAACTTGATATTCTGCTTCAACTTCAGCACAATTTGCCTCAATGTAGGATAGAGCAGCGTTAATTTGCTCATCTGTAAGATTAAAAAGAGTGCGAATAAATTTTGATGGATACTGGGCTATTACATAATCCATTACATCATAGATGGTAATCCGTGTGCCTGAGATCGTTAATCCGCGCTCTGTACGAATAATAGCTGCTTTTCCATTAAATACTGGAGTCATATCGGCAGCCTCCTAGAATTTGTTTCTTTAGTATCTTACAAAAAGATAAGGTGTGCGATCGCCAGCCACCTAATACTTAAATTGAGTATGCAAAAGTTACTCTTTGTTCACTACTCTATGCCCAATATCTCTTCGGTAATATATCCCATCAAACTGAATAGCTTTGATGCTAGCGTATGCTTGGGCGATCGCTTCTTCAAAGTTTTTGCCGACTCCGGTGACATTTAAGACCCTTCCTCCATCTGTCACTATTTGTTGTTGCTGGTTCAACTTCGTGCCAGCATGAAATACAGTTGCTCCTGCTGCTTCTGCCTCTCTAATACCAGTAATAACTTTACCTTTCTCATAAGCTCCAGGATAACCACCTGAGGCGGCGACGACAGTAGCACATGCCCCTTCTTGCCAAGCAATGGGCGGTAATTCACTTAAACGCTGCTGTACACAAGCTAGCAGCAAATCTTCTAAGGGTGTTGCCAAAAGTGGCAAAATTACTTGGGTTTCGGGATCGCCAAAGCGACAGTTAAATTCTAAAACCTGAAAATCGCCATTAGGTGCAATCATCAACCCAGCATAAAGTACTCCTCGATAGTCAATACCTTTAGATTTTAAAGAGGCGATCGCCTTTTCTAAAACTTCTGTTTGAACGCGTGCCATCAATTCTGGTGTAGCAATGGGCGCTGGGGCATAAGCTCCCATACCACCAGTATTGTCTCCTGTATCACCTTCACCAATTCGTTTATGATCTTGAGCAGGTAACAAAGGTCTAATTGTCAAGCCATCAGTCAGTGCTAACACTGAAACCTCTTGACCAATCAAACATTCTTCGATAACGACAAAATTACCTGCACTACCAAACTGCCCTTGAAAAATGGCATCAATGGCAATCTCGGCTTGTTCTAACGTTGCGGCAACTATTACACCCTTACCAGCTGCCAAACCATCAGCTTTGACAACTATAGGTGTTCCTTGTGATTTAATATAAGATTTTGCTGCTACTGCCTCTGTAAATACCGCAGCTTTAGCTGTAGGGATTCCTGCTGACTGCATAAGAGCTTTTGCCCAAGCCTTACTCGCCTCAATCTGCGCTCCCGCTTTGACAGGCCCAAATACCATTATTCCTTGACTTTGGAGGTAGTCTGTAATTCCCTGTGCTAAAGGCACTTCTGGCCCTATTATCACCAAAGAAATACTATTTTTCAGAGCGTATTCACTGATGCCCTCAAAATTATCTACTGCCAAAGGCAAATTCCGGCAACGTTTCATGCTTGCTGTGCCTCCATTTCCTGGCACACACACAACTTGCTCAATTTGCTTAGATTGCAATAGTTTCCACGCTAGAGCGTGTTCGCGCCCCCCGTTACCTACAACTAAAACTTTCACTGATTTCCTCGTGCGTCCCTTGCCAAACGAGAATACCCTAATGTTACTCGCGGATCAATTCTTCACCAATTCTCATACTTATGCAAGTCTGCTCATTCACACCTTCTACTACGACTTTTCAAGTTTAAAGAACAGTATAGGATTACCATTCACAATTTTTTCTTCTATCTTTTTCATTCCAAGTTTTTCCGCTACTTTCTGGGACTCAAGGTTTGACCGATCACAGCTTGCTACAAGATACTCATAACCAAGTTCATCAAAACAATACTCTAGTATTTTGGTTGCAGCTTCAGTAGCGTAACCTTTTTTCAGCGCTTTAGGTAGCAAGGCATAGATTAACTGGGGTTGTTCTTCATCAAAAAAATACCACAAACCAACAAATCCAATGACTTCACTCTCACTATTTATGTTGATAAACCAAAGACCAAACCTTTCTTCTTCAAAGTAAATTCTGCTCTGTTTGAGCATTTCTTCAACCTGTTGTAAAGAAAATATTTTGTCGTCACATAGATACTTTCTCACATAGGAATCAGTAAGAATCATGTGGAGTGTGCTAAGTTCGCTCTCCAAAATCGGTTTCAAAAGTAATCTGTGTGTTTTAAATATCATATACAAGCTGCACTAGCTATTCAGTAATAAACCTTGGATAATCTCAATAAATTTACGGTAGATTTATAAACTCTCAGAAAAACAATAAAGTATTTCTAATTAGATTTTAAACGCTAGAATAGTTAATTGAAAAACCAAAAACAAGTAATTAAGTTTACTCATTTTAAGTATTAACCTAGTAATACTGAAGTTAAGCAGATATCCATAAAATAAAGGACATGACTAAAATTATCGTTACTGGAGCAGCAGGGTTTATTGGTTCTCAACTTGTCGAAGTGCTGTTGCAACAGGGTGAAGAAGTTATCGGAATTGATGAATTTAACGATTACTACGATCCGAAATTGAAGCGCAAGAATATTGCACACTTACAATCGTTGCCCAACTTTACCTTAGTAGAGGGAGATATTCAGTTTTTAGATTGGCAATCCCTGCTCAAAGATGTTAACGTTATCTACCATCAAGCAGCACAAGCAGGGGTAAGAGCAAGTTGGGGTAAAAGTTTTCGTTATTATACAGAACGTAATATTAGTGCCACACAAGTTTTATTAGAAGCCGCAAAAGATGCTAAACATTTAAAAAGATTAGTATATGCTTCTACGTCTAGTGTATACGGTGATGCTGAAACATTGCCTACCCATGAAGGCATTTACCCTCAACCTGTTTCTCCTTATGGCATTACTAAGCTAGCAACTGAGCGTTTGTGCGGAGTCTATTACAAAAACTTTAGTGTGCCTGTTGTCTCATTGCGTTATTTTACGGTTTATGGCCCAAAACAGCGTCCAGATATGGCATTTCATAAATTTTTCAAGTCTGTTTTACAAAATGAAGCAATTTCCATTTATGGCGATGGACAACAAACAAGAGACTTTACATTTGTCAGTGATGTCATTGCTGCTAATTTAGCCGCTGCTACTGTACCCCAAGCAGTAGGCGAAATCTTTAACATTGGTGGTGGTAGTAGGGTGATTTTATCAGAAGTTTTGGACATGATGGAAAAGATTGTCGGCAAACCTATCAAAAGAAACTACATAGAAAAGGCTATGGGAGACGCACGACACACGGCTGCTGATGTATCCAAAGCGCGAAAAGTTTTAGGATATCAGCCACAGGTTTCTCTACCAGAAGGATTAACTCAGGAATGGCAGTGGATTAAGTCGTTATATTAATTAAAAGTTTGTTTAACTCCGTCATTACGAGCGATAGCCAAGTAATCTACCCTAACGCTGGGATTGCTTCCTTACACTCCGTTCCGGTCGCAATGACAATATCGGCGTTGCGTAAGTCCTATAAAAAATGGAGCAGCTAAAGATAACTTATTTGGAGGAAGCAATAAATGTCCAACTTGCCATATATGTCCCTACAAATATACTTGAATAATCAGCGTTACTATCAGAAACAAACCAATCAGGCAGTACTTTCTGCTCTCTAACCTTTTTATCTAAACCAATTTGTAGAGAAATATTCTCGTGAATAATTTTTGCATTGGCAATTTCTAGCATTTTTTCTACAAAATTCTGTAGCCATTCTGCTCGCACAAACAAATTGTGAGATGGATGATTACCATAGCAAAAAGGTACAATAATTACGAGATATCCTTGATCGCTGAGTATTTTATTCACGCAAACATCAATAATTTCTTGATCATTTTTTTGATCCAAACTTTCCTTGTCAATGCTGTGAAATAGCAAACCCGCCAGTACAACTGCATCAAACTTATGATTTGACTCTACAAGTTCAGAAAAAAAAGATGATAAATCTTTAGTAACAAAGTTTTTATTTGGGTAGAGTTTTAAACACTTATCAATAGCTAACTCGCTGTGATCAACTCCCAGGTAATCACATCGCTCAGGCAAATATTTAGTTAAAGCCCCGTTTCCACATCCTAAATCTAAAACAGAAAATGACTGTTTTTTAAAAGCGTTATCTAGAAAACTTGCTGCTGGCGTATATCGGGTGGTATTTTCAACCGATTCAAAGTAAGAATAATAATCGTCTTGAAAACGTTCTTCTTCCGAGGTCTTGCGTTCAGGAGTTTGATTTCTGCTCATATTAATACCTCATTTTAGCAATACATTTTATAAAAACTTAGTGTGAAAATAGCTTTAAGTCTTTAACTTGTAAAGATGATTGAGAAATAATTAAATATAGATAGAAGTTTTTTTTATGAAGAAAATACACCTCTCTAGTCTCTAGTTACTAGCCCCTTTTTCTTAATGGATTGTATTGCACACAACCGAGAAGCGTTATAGATCAATTTATTTTCACGTTCTCAGTTTAATATCTCTAATCTAGAAATCAATAAATAGCAAACAAATTACTTATAATAGCTTATTTGTTTTTGTTAATTTTTAAAATATCTTTCTAGATAGATTACAAAACTGTCCTTGGTAGGATTGCAAAAGTAACAGTATGGGCATTTGTAAAAACTACAAAAGCGTATAAATCGAGTTTTTCAATTGCCATCTTTGGATGGACAATAAGTAATTGACCTTAATAGATCACCGTTTTCAAGAGAGAATAAGGCATGAGTAAAGTTAAAAATTAAAAAATTATCACTCCTAACTATCTCTATTCCCATGCTTGAAATTCATCGATGGCATTGCGAATCAAAGAAGTAAATTGAGCGCGACGGGTTTCAAAGTTAGCTGCAATTGAAATTAAGGCGATGCCAACGAGTAAGCCAATAATCCATTTGATAAAAGGGTAGCGCCAGCTAAAAATCACTGATTGATAAATACTAGTGATCAAAAATGTGGCTGTGCCGACATAGAGAAAAGCCCGTATTCTTAAAGCTAATCCGGCAAAAATGGCGATGAGGCTAAAAATTCCCGGTATCCAGGCGGTATCTTGATGAAATAAAATTGCCCATCCACAAATTAAACCACTACCTAGCACTCTGAGAAAATGACGAGCAACTTTATACTCTGGTAGCTTGAGTTGGGTGTCTACTTGGGCAATGTATAACAACGATAATCCAATTGGTGTTACATACCATAAATCATCAGTCAGGTGTAAATCATTAAACCAACGCCATAACGCCCAATCAATCAATGCCACACTGATATAGGTAAAACGGATGTTTTCACTCAATTTCGCCAAAAAGAGATAAAACCCAGCAGCTAGTAGCAAAGTGATTGGGTAAATTTGCAGTCTGGTTTCCCATAAAATCACTAACGGTACAATGTATGAGGCTAATTGCCACGGTCTTTTAGACCATCCCCAATTTTCCCAAGGTAAGATGTATAAAAAATAGGCAACTACACAGGCGATCGCCCCGTTCCAAGGAATTAACGGCCCAGCTAACCACTGTCCTACTGCTGTCTCCCGCCAATAAACCCTCATCGCGGCTACCTCTAGTAATCCGAGGTAAACCCACATTTCTCCTAATGTTATTCTCCCCAAGATGCGGGGTGAATCAGAGGTATGCCGTCCCTGAAAGATGGCATAGCGAATCAAAAATATCCCTGTTGCTAATCCCACCAAACGGTTAACTCCGATGGAAAGAGGAATAGCAGCTATTAATAAGCAACTACTCCAAGCCCAATGAAGATGAGCAATACCTTTGAGTTCTTGGGGAGTTAGGCGTAAGTAGCTTACAAGCCAAGGTGAAAGAAGGCGATAAGTATACATGATGCTAGTACCAAGGGCAGACATGGCAATTAAGCCATCGCCTAATCTTCCGCCTGAAGCTTGGGACATTTGATAAAACAAAAGTTCATAGGCAGAAATTGATACGCCAATAATTCCCAAATAAAGTAGAGGTTTGAAAGCATGATTGCGCCGCCCGACACCAATGACAATTAAAGCTACACCTAAAGAATACAAACCTGTCCAGTCAGTAAAGGTGTGCAAACGTAGCAGTACACTGAACGCACCATAAATTAATGGCAAAATATGAAAGCTACTAGGCAGCCTTTCTAGTTGGTATCGTCGCCGCCACCACTCCCCTAAAAGCTGAGTGATTAAACCCAAGGCAATGTTAGCAGCAGCAATTTTAATAACTGAATGTTCCCCAAAGCCCAACACTTGGGCAATCAACAATTCCAAACACCAGCCGATGCCATAAAATGCCCAATTTGTCGGTTCTCCCCAACTGCGATAAACGATCGCCCCTAATGTAATAACAGTGGCGGTTAGGTAAAATATTCCTGAGGCGACAACATTCCAGTAAATTAATATTGAGTGTAGTGTCATAGTCACTAACTCAAAACTACACAAAGCGATCGCCCATTGATCATTTGCTTGTGCATATAAAATTGCTAACTGATTGCCGCGTCGGCTGAGAAATGTCTGCCCTAACCATAAACTGAAAATAGCGATCGCTCCGACGACAAACCAACCTGCTATAGTTAGGCGTGGTAATCCGGGCAATCCTTCCCATAGCAATACACTAATAAAACTTAAACCAAAACCTACCGTAATCGCCGCAGTTATCTGGTTGCGTAAGTAGTTCGTATTGACAAACATTACAGCCACAGCTACAGCTAAACCAATTAATCTGGTTTCTGGTAAGGGTAAAGTTAGTGCTTGGGACATGCCCACAGCCAAGACACTTAATAAACTATTGGTAGTACGCTGTGGGACAGTTGCACGACTGGCTAAACCTGTAAGTGTTAAAGGTGTAATTAGCCAAGTTATACCCCAATAATCTGGGTTATTAGTCAAGCCATACCAAGATGATTCGGCATTGATCCACAGTAGAGCGAAACTAATAACGGCAAGTCCTAAACCGATATACCATGAACTACGTTGCCATAACCCATTTTTTAGGCTGAATATCCATTCAGTTACCATCAAAGTTAACAAAATGCTTGCCCAGACTTCTTTGCTGAGAGTTGGTAATAACCAATCAATAACAGAACAAAGCGTCAACACCCCCATGATGTGAGTAAAGTAAATCAAAGGAGCAGGGTTAGAAGCACGGCGTTTAGTGACAATGGCGATAGTGATTGTCGAAAATAGCAGATTTAGCGATCGCAATGTGGGATTTACCAAAGAGATCGTCGTCAAACAACTGCCAAATAATAGTGCTAATATTTCGCCAAACTGAGCTAATTCTCGCTTTTGGTTGCGATATAAATAATCTGCGATCGCCACCATCAAAATTAAGTAAGGAAACAAAACTACACTTAGCAATGCCCAAGGTTCATTTTGAGCATTAGTGAGCATAGTACCAGTAGCGATCGCCCATGCTTGTACTCCAGCAGGAATTAACCGCCAACCCAGCCAAATTGTCTGTAAGCCAATAGCAAAAATGACCGCTAAATCAATCTTTAAACTATGCCTTTGCAAGCGATGAGTTACAAACCATAAACTCAATCCACTGACAGCTATCGCTTGCCCAGGATAATCAAATACAGTCACCAGCCAACCTAGAAACAGTAAAACCCCGCCAAGTCTCTCCCAGACTAAAAGACTCAGGGGTAAAGAAGATTCTGCCTCCCCTGCTTTTTGCTGTGCTAACCAAGTTGCCAGCCAGCCACAAATGCCAATAGCTAAGCCTAACTGAGTGACATTTACCCCAGCCACAAAAATTGCCCGTACCAGTAGCACCAATAGAGCATAAATAATGACAGCTGCGTACAAACTCATGTTAGTTGCAGTACGTCGCCTATCCTCATTTGCGAATGTATAGCGATTTTGATGAATGGTAATGATAGTTGTACCTACCATTGCCACATAAACAGCAATTAAAGGAAAGCTTGGTAATTGCCAACCCCAATGCAGGTAACTCAGTCCGAGAATATTAACAAGAGGTAATTTTCCAGTTGGTAAATTATGAAAAACTGCTCGATTGCTGCAAAGTAAAACAGTAACCAACGTCAAAATAGGACAAGCGATCGCTACTGTCAACCAATCCAATGGATTTTGCCATAATCGGAAACTATCCATTGCCCAAAAATTAACTGGTATTAATAACAGGGTGACAATCAGCAATGTTTGAGCTGTTAATCTGAGGTTGTTTTGTTTACCTGTCCAAAAACTGAATCCCCAGAAACTCAAGGTATAAGCGAATAAAACTCCATATTGTCCAGAAGCGGGAAACCTCTCCCACTGACTAGCAGCTAATACCCCAGAAGAAACTATAACTAAAAATACACCCAAGAACAGCAGCCAGCGCACACTTAATTCTGCCCCCAATGACTGCAACATTGTGGTTAAAAAGTTCGGTTTAGCTGGCGACGCTGGCGGTTGTCTGCGGCCTTGTAAAACTCCTACGGGTAACTGGTTAACAGGATCAGAAATGGCAACTGTCACCTGTGGTTCAGGTTCAATCTGAGGTTGTAATACTACTCTACAAACTAGAAACTCGCAGCATAGCTGCCTGACTTGAGCATCAGATATCAAACCTAAACGTAGCCATACATCCAATCCTGCCAGCAAGTCAGGATGGGAAGATGGCAATCTGATTTCAATTTTTAAAGGGCGTTCAAGCGGTGATGACATAAGTGGCAGCCCTACAAATATGTACTTAAATCATGGGTTTGATTAAGTATATTTTGGTTCTACTTGTGCCACTTGTTCACCTGACTCAACATTAATTTTTACTTTAATCTTCTCTAGGGACTTCCAAGAAATAAATTAATCAGCAAAAATCATAAGTTAATCTTTAAGAGATAATGATAATCATTCTGAAAGGGTAAGAGGTGGTTGCCGTCGGCAACCACCTCTTACCCCCTCAAACACAGAAGGAAAAGTCTGCATCTGCACTCTGTAAATAATTTCAGTGCAATATCATAATTAATATTCATGTTTTTAGATTTAAAAACTGAAGAGTGAAAATTAAGTGCTGCCACAACAAATATCAACAAACCATTTGCCTAAATCGGGAAATTTTTCATGTTCCGAGTTAGTGAGTCTTTCTATTTGTTTTTCAACAGCAGACATAGCCTCCTTAGTAAGAGTAACCCCAGTTTCATAAGTTTGAGTCACTAACTTAACCACAGGATTCTTACCTTTCCACGTCATGTTTTGAGCAAATTTTAAAGCGGTTGCAACTTCATCTAAAATACTGCCATTCCAAGAATTTTCTAATATCCCCCATACTCGCTCGATGGGATTATATTTGCTGTGATAGGGTGGATAGTAGGCTAAACGTATATTCAGTTGATATTCATGAACAAACTCAACGATACGTTTCATAAACTGGGTACGTCTAGAATTATTATCTGTCCCATTATCCTGGTTAATAATCAGGGTTTTTATTGAGGAAAATCGCCAACTCTCACTCTTCCAAAAATCTTCTAGAACGTCTACAATAAAATCACTCGTTACATTAGACTCTGTAAAGTATAAAAATAGTTCGTCTAATTCTGGAAGGAAGATGCCGTAAGGAGTTACGGTAGTTTTTGGATGAAAATTATGGTCTTCTGTTTCTGTGACAACTCGGTTTTTACCTCCTCTGTCAAAGTAGCCAATATCTACACGGGCTTTGGCATCCAGACTGAGACGTAAGATACTTGGATCATCCAGGGCGGATTGATTAACTATTGCTAATTGTTCAAAGATTGCGTCTGTTTCTGGAATTTTTTTTGAGGTAAAACTTTTGCTACTCGCTTGAGTCTATAACCTAAATCATTCAATTTAACTCTCATTGTTTCTTCAGTAGGTAACTGTTCATCCGTATAACCAAATTTATCAATTAATAGCTTTCTGACCTGACTAGCAGTTAGGCGTGTATACAGCCTTTGGCTTTTAAAACTTGGATCTGTTTGGCTTTGGAAATCAACTAATTTTTTGATATCTTCTAACAGGTTTGGTAAATGCTCTTCTACTTTCCATCTACCCCTAGCTGAATAATTATCTATACAACTAATCCCACTGGTTAGTTCTTTAATTCCTTTACGAATAGTATTTCTATCCCAGCCCAATTCTTTTTGAGCCAGTAATTGTCCTCCGTAACCTAATTCCATGACAATTTGTGCTTGAAAACGCCGCCTTGCTGCACCTTTGAGTTGGTTTGCTGTTTCCTTGAATACTTTTTTGACTGAATCAGTTAATTCGAGCAACACTCCTGTCCACCCACAAAATTCCCTCCAAATTGAATTTACTACGAATAGGGGGGAAGGAGAAGCAGCCTGCGGCTGCTTCTCCTTCCCCCCTTAGAATGATTATCATTATTATAATTGGTCATTTTATTCCTTGGAAGTCCCCTATGCCCCATGCTTCTCAACGAGAGGCTTCGCCCTTCTGTGCGAGACGCTATGCGCTAAGCGTAGCTACGCCGTAGGCTTTACTCAATTTTTAATTTTTAATTTTTAATTTTTAATTCCCAAAGGGATGCCCTTTATTAGTGCAACTTCAAAGGATAATTTCCATTTGAAGATTGATTACCATTATTCATAGATTGCAACATTTTTTCTCGCTTTTTACGGGCAATTTGTTGTAAATCGACGGTTCTATCAGTCTCATCTACAATTTCACCAGTTATTACCTCAAGCACATCTTCCAAAGTAATTACACCAGCAACATTGCCGTATTCATCTACAACTACTGCAAGATGTTCACGCGCTTCTATAAAATGTTTAAGTAGTTTATCTGCTCTTATACTCTCAGGAACAAAGAAAGCTTTTCGAGCCATAGTAGCAATTTTTTGATTGCTATTGCCCTCAACCATTGCTGTTAATAAACTCTGTTTTAAGGCGTAGCCAATAACTTGATCAAGAGAGTCATCAGTCACAATAATCCTGGTATGTTGAGATGTGATAATGTCATTTTTTCCTTCTGCCAACGTCAAATCACCTTTTATAGATGTCAGCATAATTCGTGGTGTCATTAAGTCAGACGATGTCACATCATTTAATCTAAATACCCGCTGGATCATCTCTGCTTCATCACTTTCAATAATTCCTTCTTGTTTACCAATATCTGCCAACAATTTTATTTCTGCTTCATTGGTTGTTGGTCGTTTTTTACCTTTAGAAAAAGGTGCAGTAACATTTTCTAAAATCCAAACTAAGGGTGTGAAAGCAATAGATAAACCTGTGACAGGTATAGCTACTAGCAGAGCAATTTTTTCTGAATAACGCTCTCCAATTGTTTTTGGAATAATCTCACCAAAGATAATAATTAAGAAAGTCAATAAACCTGAAAATATGCCAAGCCACTGATATCCTAGTACTTGAGTAGCAATACTACCCATGAGAATACTGCCAATAATATTGAAGGTATTATTGAGGATTACAATAGTTGCAATAGGCCGATTCATATTCTCACGAATTGCCAAAAGTGCAACTGCTGAGGGATTATGTGATTGCGCTAATTGTCGAACTCTCAATGTAGAAACAGAAAATAGTGCTGTTTCTGCACCAGAACAGACAGCAGAACCCAAAAGAACAAAAATTATGACGGTTATAAGCTGTAACATATTATTTTATTATAGAGAATAGCAAGTTAAAACTAGCTGATAATCATCTAAATTAATGCTTGACTCATTAATAATGGGAATATTGCTGAAATGAAGCGGGTTACAATTTGGAAAATCTTTAAGTGCCGCAAGCAGTCGCATGTTTACTTTGTTACTTAGTTTGGTGTTAATACAATTAAGCATGAAGTTAAGCAAGTTTATACCATAAGCTTTTTTAAGCTTTTTCTACCGAGTAAGTATTTATGCCAATTCGTATTATGTGGATGTCAAACCTTATTAAAATTTGAGCTAAAAAAGCTGATAACCTTGTTATGCAAGGAAAACTGTGCCTATTCTCTAATATTTTTTTTTCAGATTCCCTCTTTTCACTGTTCCCTGTTCCTTGTTTCCTGTTCCCTTTTCAGCAAGTGTTTATTTAGCATAACAAGTACGATAGAGCCTGTAATTTCATTTTCTAGATTTTGTTGTTCCTAGAGTTTAATCGTCTAATAAACTCATTAATGCTTGCAGTTGATGGTCTTGTGGCTCTGACAAGTGACACCGCAATTCTAGCAGTTGAATCTCTAAAGCTTCTACTACATAGACCATATTAGATTCTTGTGCGATTTTTAGCTGATTTTCTTTAATTTCGATTTGTCGAAGTAAACGGTCTTCAACATGAATTGAATCGTAATCTTGAGAAATCATAGCTTTGTATCTAATCAGTATTCATGGAATTAAACTAAATTTCTTGTTTATATATTATCTCGCAATTGTATCAAAATTTTAAATAAGTAGTATTAGGTTTGAGATGAATCAGTCATGAAATTACCTTGTAATCGGCGGCTCAGCCCTGTAGGGAATGTATTGAAAGACTCAGAGTACTTGTTACAAATTTTTAATTATTTACATTACACCAATTTGCTTATGAGCGATCGCCTATAAATAAGTTCTGTTTGTATAGAAATATAAATGTTTTAATAAAGTATATTAATCATTTATTAAGATACTATCAAAAATATGTCTAAAGTCCGATACCGAGTTTTGAATTAAAATCAGTCTTTTATAAGCTTTACTTTTTACTAGAAAATAGTATTTTTAAGTAATATAATGCCCGGCTTATTAGTTATGAATCCCGCATCTGTGCAAAAACCTGAAAACTCTTTCTCCCCCTGCTCCCTGCCCCCTGCTCCCTGCGTTCTTAATGATAAGTCTTTACCCGGACACGATATAACTAATTCGTTATAAATATTTAAAGAATTAAATATTGGATATAGTCTTGTGCCTTTTAGGCAATGGATTAGCTTATTAGCTTTGATTATATTACTTGGCAAATCAGACAAATACTTTTAGTAGCATTTGCATCTATATTTTTGGCTACATTAAGTCGGGTTTTGCAAAGCAAAACCCAACACTAGTCTGGATGTTGAATCTGATTTTTCAACCTAACCTACAAACGTTTTTACATGAATTTAGTCTTGCCACGTCAGTAGCCTTGCTTTTTACAGAGATTTAGAATCAAGCGCATCATTGCGATCGCTCTCACAATTAGTTTTTTATTAGTACTTTGTCAAGAGCGATCGCAGGCTGTATTGCAGTCAATAACTGCTTCTATGAATCAGTGCTTTTAATGTGTCATTTTTTAACTACAAACAACTTTACGCTTACACTCTTTCAAAGATGTAACTACTACTGTTGGCTTACTTTCCTAGTTGTATACTAAGTTAGTAAATGCCTGATGATAAGGCATTACCAACTTTTTTTAAGATTGACAGCTTAACGAACGTGATCGCGTTTGTCAATAATTTCCACAATATTTTCATGGGTAGTTGTTCTATCGATATCTCGATTCATATTAGCAGCACGACTAACATCAGAACTGGAACTACGATTATCAGAGATGTCGTATACTTTCCACTCACGAATACCCCGATCGCTCAAAATAGAAGCAGCACGCTCAACTTCTTCTTCGTAACCTTCTATGGTCACTAAGTAATGTCCTTGAGATACGCTATTGCTATAAGTTCTTGCTTCCTCTTCAGGAATACCTAAACCAGTTAGAGCGCCTACTATACCACCTGCTGCCGCCCCAATACCAGCACCAGCTAAAGTAGTTGCGATAGTACCCGCTGCTAGAAAAGGCCCTGCACCGGGAACCAGCAAAGCTTCTAAACCTACAAGTAAGCCACCCAAACCTCCTAAGACAGTACCCGTCGTAGCCCCAATACCAGCTCCTTCTTGAGCTTCATTGTCACCACGATCTTTGACATCAGCCCCAGCAATTTGATCATTACGGTCTGTATCTTTAGCTAACACAGATACTCTATCCATCGAGAAACCTGAGTTTCTAAGTTCATGCAATGCTTCTTCAGCTTGCTGTCGGCTAGAAAATGTCCCAATTGCGCGTTTATATTGTCGAGTTGCCATTTTTCCTCCTTGCATAATTACAAATGTGCATATACATCAAGTAATTTTTGCAGTGATACTTATATTAGTTTCTCTATTAGCATCAAGGTATTCATCAATCCATAGGTTTAGCTTAAATCCATCAGAAGAGAGGGATTTATTAAAAATAATTGGCAATTGTTCTATTTTTAATGTGCTAAAAACTCAAGTTGAGTTGCCTGACTACTAATTTAGTTCGCGGTGCGAAACTCCAGACATAAATAACAATGTACATTCCCAAACAAGGCGCGGTTGGGCGTAAACAAGTAAAGATTTACGTGCCTTTTCTAGCTGATTGATAATTTCTGGTTGATGCCACTCCTGCCAATAAGATTGCTGGAGATAATCAACTAACCAAAGTTGCGCTTCTGTGTCTAAACTTTGATCAATTTGCTTGGCTAACTCTAAAGCGTTACGGTAAGATGCAGGCGCTTTTTTGAGGTCTTGGAGTAACTGAAAGGGAATTGCTTGTAATTGCTCATAAGATGCGATCGCACTTCCAGGACTACCAGCTGCTATATTCAAAATCGCCTGATGCTGCAAAATTTCCTCATGACCTGTTTGTGTCAGTACTTGAGTTAAAGACGATATATTTAAGCGATAAAAAGGAATACGTTGACAGCGTGACACCAATGTTGGCAATACAGCTTCACAAGAAGGTGCAATTAAAATCAAAGTTGCCTGTCCTGGTTCTTCCAGTGTTTTAAGTAAAGCATTCGCAGCGGCTTCAGCCATTGTTTGAATTTCTTCTAACACCACCATATTTCTTGGTGCTTCCAAGGGAGGACAGCTGAGAAACTCGGTAATTTCACGAATTTGCTCTAGCCTAATTACAGGTGGTGCTTTCCGCTTGAGTTTTTTCTCAGCCGCTTCCGCTGCCGTCAATCGTTGTCCTTGGTATTGATACGTCGGTTGCACCCATAACAAATCTGGATGGTTGCCTTGACGCAAACGATTTTGTAAAGAAGCTAAGTTACGCGTCTGTGCAGAAAAGAGCAATTCTACAAAACACCGTGCCGCTAAACTCCGGCCTACACCATCTGGCCCCACAAACAGATAAGCTGGAGCAACACGATTTTGCTTCACAGCTTGAGTCAATAATTCTATGGCTTGCTGTTGCCCTACCAGTGGTGTAAACGGGTCATTAGTCATTAACAGTAAACAGTGATAACTGATAACTGACTTAATTATGACACTATGCCCCATGACGACAGTTGCTACAAGTTGGCAGAGCCGCCCAACGCACTGCTTTCCCCATGCCCCATGCCCATAATCAAACATTAAACCTAAATAACATCACATCCCCTTCTTGCACAATATATTCTTTACCTTCACTACGAACTAAGCCTTTTTCTTTTGCCCCATTCATAGAACCATGAACTACTAAATCTTTGTAGGCAACGGTTTCTGCACGAATAAATCCCCGCTCAAAATCAGAGTGAATCACTCCTGCTGCTTGAGGTGCAGACATTCCAGCGTGAATTGTCCAAGCACGAGTTTCTTTGGGGCCAGAAGTGAAATATGTCCGCAAACCCAAAAGAGTATAAGTAGCACGAATTAAAGATTTCAAACCACCTTCTTTGACACCCAAAGATTCTAGAAAATCAGCTTTATCCGCCTCTGGCAATTCCACCAATTCAGCTTCTACTTGAGCAGAAACTATCACCACTTGAGCATTTTCTTGAGATGCAATTTGCCTAACTTGTTCGACAAAATCATTACCCGTCGCTAAGTCATCTTCAGACACGTTAGCGGCATAGATAATTGGTTTATTCGTAAGTAGTTCTAATCCCTTAATAATCTCTGCTTCTTCTTCATCCAAGCTTACCTGGCGCACCGATTTACCTTCATTTAAAGCCGCAGCTAATTTTTCTAAGACTGTGATTTCAAACTGTGCATCTTTGCTAGTGCGGGCTTGTTTACGAGTGCGGTCAATGCGGCGCTCAACTTGTGCTAAATCTGATAAACCCAGTTCCAAATTAATGATTTCAATATCTCGCGCTGGGTCAACAGAACCAGCAACATGAATAATATCGTCGTTTTCAAAACAACGCACCACATGAACAATCGCATCAACTTCCCGGATGTGGGATAGGAATTGATTTCCTAATCCCTCACCTTGGCTTGCACCTTTGACCAAACCGGCGATATCTACAAACTCAACACGCGCCGGGATAATTTGTGCCGAACCGGCAATTTCAGAGAGAACATTTAAGCGCTCATCCGGTACTGCGACAACGCCGACATTCGGTTCAATCGTGCAAAAAGGGAAGTTAGCAGCTTCAGCTTTGGCGTTAGCCACTACAGCATTAAATAAAGTAGATTTTCCGACGTTGGGAAGTCCGACAATTCCGGCTCTTAGCATTTTGGATTTTAGATTTGGGATTAGACTAGACTACAAAGATAATTCAAACAGGTTCAGGTATCGGTTGAGGAATAGGCCCTGGAACCGGTTGAGGAATAGGGCTAGGTATTGGTTCTGGTGCAGGTCCTGGTATGGGTTGGGGAATTGTTGGCCCCGGTGTAGGTTCAGGAGTGGGTAAGGGATTTGGTTCAGGATTGGGAATTTGTGGATCTGGGATAGAAATAGCATTGAGATCAATCATGGTAAGTCTAATCTAAATTGTTTGACTTTCCCAAGCTAGATGAAAATTAGAACTTTTGACATCTCCCCAAATAACTATACCTGTTTAATTCTTTGATTCTGGGCATTAGTTTTTTATTTTACTTTGTCTGTTATGCTTTCAGATGTTCGGGTGGCGTAACCTGTGAGTTTCGCCAGCAGAGTTGATCAGTTATTATCAACTAGGTGGATAATTAACGCGATCGCATCTTCATTTAGAAAGAGACTCTACAATAAAAACTTAGGCAATTGCTAAATCATAATGTAAAACTAAGATTTCATCTGCTTTGAAAGTAGCCATTGCATATTCACAACCTTGGGTATCAGCAAACTCGACTAAATAATAATCTTCTTGTTGCTCATACACATCTACAATTGTTCCAACTTGTCCAGTTGGTAAGTTTTCGATAGCATTATAATCTTCTTCCACGAGTTGTAATCTCTCAATTGGAATAGCTTTGAGGGTAGCAACAATATCCAAAAGTTTAGCTTTTTTCATTGAAAATAGCGGTTTTCTTATAGATAAAATACACTACTCTAGCTCCCAGTCCCTAGTCCCTAGCCCCTAGCCCCTAGCCCCTTTTTCTTACTGGAGTATATTGCATACAAACGAGAAGCACTATGTACCCTAACAAACTTCAAATTTTCTTGTTTGTGATTCATTCTTTCAAAAATGCTCAATCAAAACCAAACACCCTTGTTAGATGCCATACAAGCCTGTATAAACCATCCTCACGCACCTTTTTATACCCCAGGGCATAAAAGAGGTAAAGGAATTTCTCAATCTTTGGCTGATTTGCTTGGTAAGGCTGTATTTCGTGCTGATTTAACAGAGTTAGCAAATTTAGATAATTTGTTTGCACCCCAAGGCGTAATTCAAGAAGCGCAACAACTAGCGGCGGAAGCTTTTGGGGCTTCACAAACATGGTTTCTTGTCAATGGTTCTACTTGTGGAGTTGAAGCAGCGATTCTGGCTAGCTGTCGCCCAGGCGATAAGATTATTCTGCCTCGAAATGTACATTCTTCTGCGATCGCTGGCTTAATTCTTTCTGGTGCTATTCCCGTTTTTCTTAACCCTGAATACGACGCAGTTTTAGATATTGCCCACAGTATTACGCCAAGCGCTTTACAATCTGCGTTAACACAGCATCCAGAAGCAAAAGCAGTGTTAGTAGTTTATCCAACATATTACGGCGTTTGTGGAGATTTAAGAGCGATCGCTCAAATCACCCATCAATATAATATTCCTTTACTTGTAGACGAAGCACACGGCGCGCACTTTGCTTTTCACCCCGAACTACCTACCTCCGCTTTAGCCGCAGGTGCAGATTTGACCGTACAATCCATTCATAAAGTACTCGGTGCAATGACACAAGCATCGATGTTGCATGTCCAAGGCGACAAAATAGATATTGACCGAGTACATAAAGCCTTGCAACTCTTGCAGTCTACTAGTCCTAGTTACATACTTTTGGCTTCTTTAGATGCAGCACGTCAGCAAATGGCATTATCTGGAAAACCGTTGATGTCTCGGACTTTGCAGCTTGCAGATATAGCAAGCCAGAAAATTAGTCAGATTTCCAGGTTATCAGTTTTAGAAATGCCTTCATCTGAGTTTGTGGCTTTAGACAAAACACGATTAACTGTTAGCGTTTCTGGTTTAGGTTTATCCGGATTTGAGGCTGAAGAAATTTTAGATGAAAAATTAGGCGTTACTGCTGAATTTGCGTCATTGCAAAATCTTACTTTCATTATTAGTTTGGGCAACACTCAAGCTGATATTGATCAATTGATACAAAGTTTCACCACCCTTGCCCAAGTATATCGCCAAACTAACTTGACTGTAAAAAACCCAATTTTGCCCAACCTATTCAGTAACTTCGAGTATTCTGGGCAAATTTCTCCCCGTGAAGCTTTTTTTGCTAACAGTGAGACTTTACCATTAGAACAGACAAGCGATCGCATCTGTGCTGAAATTGTTTGTCCTTATCCTCCAGGGATTCCTATCTTAATGCCAGGAGAAATAATTACTAAAGAATGTTTAGCATATTTGCAACACATTCAAGTGATGGGTGGATTTATTAGTGGTTGTACAGATAGTAGTTGCAAAACTTTTAAAGTTGTTAAACATTAATTTTATTCTTGAGATTTAAAATATTATTTTGCTGTCTTCATTAACAGCATTAACTAATAATTACTAGTATAACAAATGCTGAAATATGCTAATACCAAGTTGAAGAATGATCGCTACGATATAGGTTGGATTGAAGAACCAAACCAACGCCTCAAAGCCTTGCATCTGCTGGGTTTAACTTCGTTCTACCAACCTATGCATATACTAATAAGTACAAGATGTGTGATGAATTTATTCTAAAGCTATACAGGCAAGTTTAAATTCGCCGCGATCGCATCTAAGTAAGGTTGAAAAATTGCCAGATTTTCCAGCTTTTCAAATTTACCAGTTACAGAGCCAGGATCAAAAGCTGTATTAATTACGTAAAGTGCTGTACCATCAAAAGCTACATGACCTATATGTTGTTCTTGAACTCCACCTTCTTGTTTGAGTCCTACAAATCCATAGCGCAGTCCTTGAAGCTTACCAATTTGTAGTTCTTGTGGTGGGTAGGCTGAGAAAATAATCTTTTTACCATAGCTACTTTGACGATCTTTTGCCAAAGTCGTATCTAAGTCTGCAACCCAATTTTTGAGTGCTGTTAACACTTGATTTTGGTATTTGGGGCTTTGGTAGTCTATCTTTGAACCAAGTGGAATCCCACTTG
Source organism: Halotia branconii CENA392 (assembly GCF_029953635.1). Classification (NCBI taxonomy): domain Bacteria; kingdom Bacillati; phylum Cyanobacteriota; class Cyanophyceae; order Nostocales; family Nodulariaceae; genus Halotia; species Halotia branconii. The sequence continues at coordinate 2,210,564 of NZ_CP124543.1, forward strand.
CAATTAGATTCTTTTGGAAATCGGGATTATTGTTTACTGGATAAATTCCGACTTCAATAGTACCGAGAATTTCCCCTTGAGAAGATACGCATAATAGAGGGGCATTTCCCTGACAAGGAAAAACTTCCCAGCCATTTGGGGCTGAAGTTGTCCCCAATATTTTTTTCCAAATATTTTCTTCTACAGGAGTAGGAGTAATTGCGGGAGTTGTTTGAGAGGAATTGCCTACAGTCGGCTTGACTACAGAATTGGGTTTTTCTACTTTTGTAGAAAACTGGGGAAGAACAAATTTTGCTCCCAGTGGCATCACAACCAGTAAAATAGCACCAAGCAAAAGATGATAAACGCGCAACATTTTTCTTGAAAATCCCAAGCCAGAGTTTGCAGACATACCATTACTAAGATACGGGAAAAAGGGAAAGGTAAAGGGGGAAAGGTTTGGTTTTATTATTTTAATGATTGGTTTATGGATTGAATTTGATTAGACAGCATACGGCTCAACTCCATAGCTTGGTTATAAAGTTTTGTATAAGTTGGTTGCTCTAAATAGCCCACTTCTAGCGCTACTCTCAAAAGGCTACGAACTTCTCCCTTCCCCCTTCCCTGTGCCCCTCTTCGGTAAGCTAACTATAAATTTAGTTCCTTGCCCTACCTGACTGTATAAGGTAATGTTACCGCCATGCAAGTCTACGCAAGCTTTAGAAATTGCTAGCCCTAAACCTGTTCCAGGAATTGTATCAACGTTGCTTGCACGACTGAAAGATTGAAATAAGTTTTTTTGATCTGCGATTGGTATCCCTATCCCTTGATCTTGGATGGAAAACACCACCTGTGATTCTTTACCGATGAGGTGAAACTTGATCGCGCCACCATCTGGAGAGTACTTAATTGCGTTAGACATTAAGTTAACAAAGATTTGCTGTAAAAGTCCGCGATCGCCCCAGAAGCCTTTGGTATTACCAGTGACTTGAAAAATTAACTCGTGATGTTCATCCACTGTCTCTCGTTCTTGTTCAATCAACTCAGAGAAAAATTGCAGCAAATCCAGGGGAACTGGCTTAAATTTAGTGTTGTCCAATTCAAATTGGTTAACCAAAAGCATATCATCCACGAGTTTGGACATATACCTAGCTTTATGCTCAATAATTCCTAAAAATCTCTGTTGTCTAGACTCATCTAATTGCTGGCTGTGGTTTACCAAAGTTGATGCAGCTGCCAGAATTGAAGTTAAAGGCGTTCGACATTCATGGGAAACTGTACCAATGATTTGGGATCTAAATATATTGAGTTGCTGTTCTTTGACTAAAGCTGCTTGAGTTTGGGCTAATAATTCCGCTTGTTGGATAGCGATCGCTAATTGTATTGATACTTCATAAAGCATGTCCACATCATCATGTTGCCATTGTCGCTCTCCTAAACTGTGTTGAGCCACCAATAAGCCCCAAAGCTTCGGCGTTGGGTTGCCGTTATTACTAATATTAATCGGAACTACTAAATTTGCTTCAGTATTAAATTGCTCTTTAAGAGTGACACAATTACTTAAACCAACTTCATAAATATAAGAAATAGGAATCTGAATATTAGACAAAGACAAAGTAGACAAGTTAGGAGAAATTTCTGTTTGTCCTTTTGTTTTTAAACCCCAGTTCCCAGTACCTACGCAATTCTCCAAAGCTAAAGTGCAACTTGACTCCATTGAAGAGGCGACTATCTTACCAGTCATATCTGAAGCGAATTTATACACTATCACGCGCTCACATTGCAGAAGTTGTTGTACTTCTGCTACAGCAGTGTTCAAAATTTGCTCTAAATTCAAAGACTGGCGAATCCTTAGCGCAGTTGTGGCTATAAGGCGTTGTCGCTCTTGAGTTTTGTTGAGTTGGGCTTGCAGGTACGATTGCTTGATGGCGTTGCGGACTGCTATTTGCAATACATCTGGTTTCAGGTTTTGCTTGACCAAATAATCTAAAGCACCTCGTTTCATGGCTTGCACTGCGAGTTCTTGATCACCACGCCCAGTTAACATAATCACGGGTACGGCAGTCTCAAATATCTCCTGCTTCAGTTTATCGAAGAGTTCTAACCCACTTAAATCAGGTAGACAAAAATCAAGCAGAATAGCATCGCAGTGATTTTCTTGACATAGGGTCAGGGCATCTTCTGCACAGTCAGCCTCCAAAATATTGTAAGACTGATGCGGATCTCGTAAAAGATGTCGCCGATAGATTTTTCGATCTGCTGCACAATCATCAATGATGAGTAGCGTCCGTATGTCCAACATAGAAGTATGAGGATCGGGGAGCTATATAGATCCCTTTTATCCAGATTGTGTTTTTATTGCATAATTCTAAAAATAATATAAAATAAGTATAAATAAAATATAATTTCTTTACTAATCCTAAAGCGATACTCAGTAATAGCAAAAATCAAGGACAAATCAATAGACACAGCAATGCACACAGAAAAATTTCTCTGCGTCTTTAAGTCTTCCTTGTTTGTCTACTGCTTCATCGACAAAAAATCAACAAATCAATCCAAGACAGGCGGAGTGTTCACTTCCAGCCAGTAGTCTACGAATGCCTGAATCGTCTTTTTTAGTTCCTGAGCATCCATTGGTTTTACCAGATAACCATTTGCACCCTTTCGGTAACACAATTCAATATCCTTGGGGTTAGATGATGTGGTAAAAACCACAATGGGAATTTCCCTAAAACTTTTGTCTTGCTTGAGACGCTCTAGAATATCACGACCATCAATACCGGGTAAATTAAGGTCGAGCAGGATAACAGAGGGTTTAAGCGCTACTTTAGAATTGCCTAAGGTATCGCTTTTTTGTTGATAGAGGAACTCTAAAACCTCATCTCCATTAGTACAACGGTGTATGGGGTTCCGGACTGCCATACGCCGCATAAGGCGTTGTAACATCCGAAAATCTTCGTTGCTATCCTCAACAACGAGCAGCGGTTCATTAAGTTTTGTTGTCATTCGGAGTCTGAAAAACTTAACAAAAAGTAATATTTTGTTATTATTTTAAACTATTCCAGCGTAAAGTAAAACGTCGAGCCAACAGTTACGGTAGATTCAACCCAAATTTCACCTTGATGGAGTTCGATAATCTTCTTAACAATAGCGAGTCCTGCACCTGCGCCCCCGCCGTACTTTTCTTGAGAGTGCAGCCGTTTAAAGAGTCGAAAGATGGTTTCTAGATGATGCTCTGGAATGCCAATACCGTTATCTTGGACATAAAAAACAGGGGTTATAGAAGTTTGGTCTACAAAATGCTGGTCTGCATCTAAATAACCAATTTCCACCCATTGCTCTGCTTTATCGTTGTATTTAAATGCATTGCCGATCAGATTACTGAAAACTTCGTTAACAAGAACTTGATAACACTGAATTGTCGGCAAAGGGCGGGGAACGCGAATATCAATCGCTTGTGAGTTTTGGCGGCTAGCACGAAAAACTTCAATCACTTGATTGAGCAATTGGTTAAGGTCGGTTGTTTGTAGGTGCAGTTGTGCTTGTCCTAACTGTGAGAGCCTTAGCAAAGCATTAATCAGAGTTTCCATGCGTACAGACAAAGACACCACTGTCTGCAAACACTCAACTCCCTCATCATCCAAAATTTCGGTGTAGTCTTCTAGCAGAACTGTCGAGAAGTTATAAATACCCCGCAAAGGTTCCTTAAGATCGTGGGAAGCTGCATAAGCAAAAGCAGCTAGTTCTCGGTTACTGCGCTCTAACTCTAGGTTAATTTTAGCTAACTCATCCGCTTTCGAGAGAACAATACCCACGATCGCATGTTTGAGAGCAATAGCACTCTCCAGTTCACATGGCTGCCAAGGTAGGGAAGTTAATTGAACGGTTTCTTGCCATTGTTCAAAGGATTTTCGCGGACAAAGGATAATGCTACCATCTGCCTCAATTTGTATGGAATCGTTGGGATTACCCGCCCAATTAACTGTTTGAATGACTTCAGGGCGAAACCAAAGGATGTAATAGTGCCGGACTTGAGAAATTCGTAATAACAGCAAGCCACTGGCTGCATCTTTAAATGCAACAGCCCTAGGATAAAGTTGCGGCAGAGAATCGGTAGAAAACAGATTGTCACTAACTTGATTATTTGCCCATTCTATTAATGCCCGCACCTGATCAATATCTGGTGTTGCTCCCACAAGGGTAATTTCATGATCTAGACAAATCGCTGCCCCAGAAGCACTGACCAGATCTAACAAGCGAATTTCTGGTTTAATTAGAGCATCTATAAAATTGTCTGCTTGCGAAATAGATTCTAGTAACTCAGACTGTAGCGATTTGAGTTTTCCTGTATAGTCCCATTTTGCATGACTTATTTTGTGTGCTAACTCTGATGACACAATCTGTCCCAAAAATTCGCACATCTTGCGGACTTCGTAAGAGATATATTTGGGAGTTTGATGATGGCAGGATATTAACCCCCAAAGTTGCTGCTCTTGAATTAACGAAATCACTAAAAGAGCCGCCACACCCATATTTTGATGATATTCGGCACAACATTCTCCAAAACTGCGTAGCCCAGAGTGGCTTAAATCCAGAGGCTGATGTGTTACAGGATTTTCACTAGGAACTAACTTGACAGGTTGAGCAGTCAAATCAGGAATAAATCGCAGCCGGCAGCGCTTGTATAATTCCCTAGCTGGTTTGGGAATATCTGTTGCCGGATAGTGGAGTCCTAAATAAGGTGATAAATTATCTTTTTTAACTTCGGCAATTACAGAACCCGCTTGCTGTTGATCAAATTGGTAGATCATCACTCGGTCAAAACCTGTGATTTTTTGGATTTCTTCAGCTACTACATGCAAAAATTCTTTCAGGTTTAATGTATTTTGCATAGTAGCGATCGCTTCACTTGCCCAAGCCTGGAAACTTAAAAAACTCAACTCTGACCTAGAGTCAATCAATTCCAATTCCAAAATTAAGGCATCTTCAGTGCGATGAACAATACTTTCAAAGCATCGTTCACCATCCACAGTCATGATTGATACTTTAAAAGCAGTAGTACTACCAGTTTTTTGGTTGAAGGAATGCTGAATAACTTCCGTTTGCCGAACATCAAACAAATTGCTTAAAGGTTGACTTAGTAAATCTTCTGGCTCTTTACCCAAGTATGCTTGAGTATTATCGCTAACTTGCAGAATCTCCAGCTCGTTACTCAGTACAATTAGTACTCCATGAGGCTGAATAGAGCCAGGTGAATGAATAGCTTTGCGATCATAATTAATCAAAAAATTAGTTTCGGTTGTAATATTTTCAGACTGGCTCATAAATCAACTGACAAAAAGCTGATTTTTACAAAAATGCAATTAAATGTTACATTTCTTTAAAGTATCAGATTAGTTATACCATGTCCGGCGCTGTGTAGGCAGAGGGAGAAAGAAAAATAGGCGTTGCTGAATCTAGTGATGAAATTTATGTGTTGATATCTAATACCATTTCACGAAAAATCTAATACAGATCCAAACCCTGAAAGCTTTGCTGCATCTAGGTTTTTTAATTGCGAATTGTGAATTGGTATAAAATTCCTTATTCTCTCTGCGCCTCTGTCTTGAAAAGTTTGTTACGGAGGGAAACCCTCCTGACAACTTTTCGCTGCGCCTCTGCGTGATCAAAATCATCCCGCATTTACGCAACGCCGAATTTTCAAGTATTTATGAATCTATTTTCTGAGAAGATAATCATCTAACATTTCTGCAAGTGAGCATATCTTAAGCAAAAATGACTAAACCTAAGATTTTCATTGATGGGGAAGCAGGAACCACAGGTTTACAGATTTACTCACGTCTCAACAAACGTGATGATATCGAGTTAATTAGTATTGCCTCCTCTCAGCGTAAAGATGCGACTGAGCGAGCAAAACTGATCAATGCTGTTGATGTTGCTATTCTTTGCCTACCTGATGATGGAGCCCGCGAAGCTGTCAGTTTTGTCACCAATCCTAGAGTTAAAATCCTTGATGCGAGTACTGCTCATCGCACTGCTGAGGGTTGGGTATATGGCTTTGCTGAGATCAATCCAGGACAGCGATCGCAAATTGCCCAAGCTCAGTTTATCAGCAATCCGGGCTGTTATCCTACAGGATTTTTGGCTTGTGTGCGTCCTTTAATAGCTAAGGGCATTATTCCTCAAAACTTTCCTATGACAGTGAATGCAGTATCGGGCTACTCTGGTGGTGGTAAGAATCTGATCCAAAAGTACAATACCTTGCACCAAGAGCAAACCACAGAAACATCACTTTATCCATACAGCATTTACGGTTTGCAGTTTGGACACAAGCACGTCAAGGAAATGCAAAAGTATTCTGAGTTAGCATCGCCACCGCTGTTTGTACCAGCAGTGGGAGACTTTGAGCAAGGAATGGTGGTACAAGTACCTTTGCCATTGTGGATTTTAGATCATCCTCCATCAGGTGCAATGATTTATGATGCGATCGCTGACTATTTTCAAGGTGAAAAATTTGTCCAAGTAGCTCCCTTTGAAGATGCTACTTTGTTGCGAGATGGAACTTTTCTTGATGCGATCGCTGTAAATAATACTAATATTGTTCAGGTTTTTGTCTTTGCTAATGACACCACCAAAGAAGCACTGTTGGTTGCTCGTCTCGATAACTTGGGCAAAGGTGCATCAGGAGCCGCTGTCCAAAACCTTAATATTATGCTGGGTTTCCCAGAAGAGTTGGGATTGTGAAAGCTGAAAAGCTCATAAAATGAAATTAGACCTCTACAGCAAACAAATGAGAGCAATCAAAATTATTGTTGAAAAACATAACGACGGCTATGTAGCCTATCCGTTAAGTATTAAAGGGGTTGTGGTTGGTGAAGGTAGCACCTATGAAGAAGCACTAGCCGATGTGAAATCAGCTATCCGCTGCCATATTGAGATATTTGGTGAAGAGGTTCTAGAAGAGGAATCACAAGTACTAGAAGCTTACATTGCAGAAGCTCTTATAACTATTTGATGGCTAAATTTCCTATAGATGTACCTAAAGCTAGAGTAATTAAGACATTGAATTTACTTGGATTTATTATTGTTAGAGAGCGAGAGCATATTGTCATGGTTCGAGAAAATGAGGATGGCACAAAAACCCCATTGACTATGCCTAATCATTCCCAAATTAAAGGTTCGACACTGAGATCCATCTGTACTCAAGCAGGTATCTCACGAGAAGAGTTTTTGTCAGCTTCCGATCAAAGCTAAAAAAATCTAGAAACCATTTTCTGTAAATCATTTAATACAGATAAGTAATCCGGTTTGATTACCGAATTTATTTGTGTAGGTAGGGAACAGGAAACAGGAAACAGGGAACAGTTAAGAAGGAATAGATATGTACTGAATCGTGTTCAAAAATCAAATAGGAGTCCTATAGAGCTTAGAAGTTAGAATTTTGAGATGAAAACTAGAAATTTCTAGTTCTATGCTTTAACTTCCAGCTTCTAAGCTCTAACTTTTAACTTCTCAAGCAGAAATTTGGAGATATTTTATATACTCCTAATGCTTGTAACTGCATTTGTTGAGATTGACAGATCAACATGCGTCACAAAACATCAAATTTTAACCTCTGCTTTTAAAGGAGTTGAGCCACTCTCTAACTTGCTCGTGGGCAATATCGCGTCCACCTAGACCAAAAGCTAGAGCAATAGCAACAGCGATCGCACCTAGTAACAATCCAAAAGCTAAATTTACAATATCACTAGCTACGCCAACTTGTTGCAATGCCATTGCTGAGACTAAAGCAATAATTGCCACCCGTGCTACTTGACCTAAAATTCTTGCTTGGGGATTACCAGAACTAGTAATCACACTAAAGGCAAGATTTGCCAAGAACAAACCAATGGCAAAAACTATCAATCCTGCTAAAATTCGTCCCAAAATGATGAGAATGCCAGCTACCAAAGTTGTTAAGGCTGGAATATTCAGGATATCAACCGCAGCCAAAGCTGCAAACAGCATGATACCGACTAAAACAATAATGCCAGCAATTTCCGAGGGTGTCCGAGTTGTCGGCGTAGATGGCGTTGGTTCTGCTGGAATGACAGTTCGTCTAACAGGTGTTGGCAGACCCAATATAGAGAAGATATTGTTGAAACCTATACTAGTCAGGATACTAGTCACTAACTCCGCTACAAACCGACCTAAGAAATAGGCAACGATTAAAATTGCTATGGCTGTAAAGATAGCGGGTAAGGCGTTGAGAATCTGCTGTAACATAGCGATCGCTGGCACTGAAATTGCCTCAATTCTCAAGGCATTAAGAGCAGCGATCGCGATTGGAATCAAAATCAAAATATAGACAATTGTGCCTATAATATTCGACAAAGATTGCACTCCAGCAGACGAGGAAAGTCCAAAGCGACTTCCTAAATGGTCAATTCCAGTTGTTGCTAATAAATTGGTAACAATTCGCCGCACCACAGTAGCTATGAACCAGCCCACTGTAGCAATTAGCGTCGCCGCTAGAATGTTGGGCAGAATTGAGAGAATCTGGGTAATTAGAACTTGTACTGGTAGTAATGCCTGTTGCAGTCCCAGAGTATCTAATATCGGGATTAGAAACAATAAAAAGATGAACCAATACAAGGCATTACCAATTGTCTCGCTCAAAGACACCTGATTAGGAGTAGTGTCTTGTGTTTCTTGATTGAGACGTTCATCTAATCTAACTGCTTGTAGACCGCTGATAGTCACTAGCTTGACAATAGTTGCGACTAACCAAGCAACTCCCAACCAAATTGCTGCACCTACGAACCTGGGTAAGAAGCCAACAAGTTGATCGAGAAAATTATTCAGAGGTCGAGAGGCTACTTCCAGTTGTAGTGTCTGTAAAACAGCTACAACCGTCAACAGAATAACACTCCAAAATACTAAACCGGAGATGAGTTTCTCTACTTGGGGAAGTTCTCCACTGCTGCCGCGGCCTGTGATTCCAGAGGCGATGCGGTTATCTATATTAGTGCGATTTAGGATACCTCGTGTGACTGCTGCGGCGATCGCTGCTATTAACCAACCAACTAGTAAAATTGCTACAGCCCCTAATAAACGGGGCATAAACAGAATTATCTGTTGAATGGTTCCTTGCACATAATCGATTCCTTGGTTTGCTCTTGATTGATCCAGTTGCATACTTGGCGATTGTGCCAAAAATTGCTGTACCCTCATCGATAAACCACTGTCTATCAACTGGGTTATTCCTGGCCAAGTTGTGTTCATGGTTTTCCGGTATAAAGCTTAAGTGTTTGCCAAAAACATTTGAGATGCTTGTGGGTTAGTTTGATTTGTACAATCTTACACCCCAGTAAGTTCACTAGTATCTGGCATATACATTTAATAGTAAAAACTTATATGGAATCGATAGCAAGAGTAATTTTTTACTTTATTAAGTAATTTCTTCTTATATCAATTAATACTTTGAGAGGCTGCGAGATCCCCGACTTCTTCAAGAAGTCGGGGATCTGACTACTCCCCTAGCCCCTAGCTACTTTGGCCCTAAACCTACAGTCCCAGCATAAACGGCGCGATCGCCTAGTTCATCTTCAATTCGTAGTAAACGATTATATTTTGCAACTCGTTCGCTGCGACAAAGTGAACCAGTTTTAATTTGACCGGCGCGGGTGGCTACAGCTAAATCAGCGATCGTGGTATCTTCTGTTTCACCAGAACGATGGCTAATTACTGACCGAAAACCGTTACGGGTTGCTAAGTCAATTGTTTCTAAGGTTTCCGTTAAAGAACCAATTTGATTGAGTTTAATCAAAATGGAATTACCTGCTTTCTCTTGGATACCTTTTTGTAAACGAGTGGCATTAGTCACAAATAAATCATCCCCTACCAACTGCACCCGCGAACCTAACTTCTGGGTAAGCAGTTGCCAACTTGACCAATCTTCCTCGTGTAACCCATCCTCAATTGAGACAATGGGATACTGTTCAACCAATTGCCCTAAGTAATCAATAAACTCAGCGGGGGCATGAGGCTTACCATCATAGACATACTGCCCATTTTTGTAAAACTCACTAGCTGCTACATCCAACGCCAAAGCCACTTGTGACCCTGGTTTGTAACCAGCTTTTTCAATGGCAGCCACCAATAATTCTAAAGCTACCTGATTAGATTCCAAATTAGGAGCAAAGCCGCCTTCATCACCTACGCCAGTCAGTAAACCTTTATCATCCAAGACTTTGCTAAGAGTGGCAAACACTTCTGCACCCCAACGCAATGCTTCTTTAAAAGAAGGCGCGCCGATGGGAACAATCATAAATTCTTGAAAATCCACGTTGTTTGACGCGTGCGCCCCACCGTTAATCACATTCATCAACGGTACTGGTAACAAATTCGCTAAAGGGCTACCCAAATAACGATATAGAGGAATTGCCAAAGATTCAGCCCCAGCTTTAGCCGCTGCTAAAGAAACCGCCAAAATTGCATTAGCCCCTAAATTTGATTTATTTGCCGAACCATCGAGAAAAATCATGGTGCGGTCGATTAGTTCTTGGTCAAGGGCATCCAAGCCTAATAACTTTGGAGCAATTGCCTGTTGGACGTTCTTGACCGCTTGAAGTACCCCTTTGCCCCCATAACGGTTTTTATCGCCATCACGTAGTTCATGCGCCTCAAAAGAGCCAGTCGAAGCACCACTGGGAACCTGTGCTAGTCCCACAACACCGTTAGCTAAATGTACTTCGGCTTCAATTGTCGGTCTACCCCGCGAGTCCAAAATTTCGCGGGCTGCGATCGCTTCAATGGCAGTATCTAGAATATTATTCATCTGTCGTTTATCCTTGTTTGTGTTGGTTACGTACAATTCCAGTTGCTGAGCCTAATCGCTAGCATAGGTGTTTAATCCACTCTGTCTGCTGAGATTAAAGAAGATTTCCAGAGTTTAAGTAAATCGATGGTGGATGCGTGGACTTTGGATTTTGAATTATTTTTTGGTTAAAAGTCAACTAACCAGTAAAAATGATGCGGCAACTTGCTGTATTGAGGTTCGGTAGATTTTTAACCTTGGGACTTTAAGCTTTGTAAAATGTTTATAGATAAAGTGAACTGAGTACAGAGAAAAGATCAATATGCGATTACTACACACAATGCTGCGAGTGGGCAACCTTGAAGAGTCCTTGAAATTTTACTGCGAAATCCTGGGAATGAAATTACTGCGGAGAAAAGATTATCCAGGAGGAGAATTTACCTTAGCTTTTGTAGGCTACGGTGATGAAAGCGACAATACAGTACTAGAACTCACTTATAACTGGGGAGTAGAAAAGTACGAATTGGGTAATGCTTACGGTCACATTGCTCTTGGTGTAGATGATATTTACGCTGCGTGTGAAGAAATCAGGAATCAAGGCGGTAAAGTTACACGCGAACCAGGCCCCATGAAACACGGTTCAACAGTAATTGCTTTTGTAGAAGATCCAGATGGATATAAAGTTGAACTAATTCAATTGGCTAAATCCTCATTAGAAGCAGAAAGCCGTGAACGGGAAAAAGTAAAAGGGTAAGGTTGAAGTGAAAAAAACTTTTTTAACCTCTTACCTCTGTGTCCTTTGTGTCTTTGTGGTTAAATTAATTACTTTTTGACAGCATATTAAAGAGTGATCGTAACCATAAATTTCCACAGCACTATCTAGCAAAGTAACCTCATAACCGTGTTTTCGTTTTAAATTAAGGAATAGGTAATGAGTCGAACTCTCACCTATTCCTAGCCCCAAACTGCAACCGCAGATACAAGCGAATATATGCTGATCATGTTTGGATAATTATTTGGGGAGTGATACTGGCAAAGTTTTGTGCAGAAAAGAATAACAACTGACCACTGACCACTAACCACTGACCCCCATAGCAAAATAAAAAATACCAAATCTTTACACTAAACTTCAAAAACTAAAATCTCACATTCAAATTTCTAAAGATGCAGCCTACAGATCCTAATAAATTTACTGATAAAGCCTGGGAAGCAATTGTGAAATCTCAGGATATAGTCCGTGCATATCAACAACAGCAACTAGATGTTGAACATTTAATCATTGCCCTTTTAGAAGAACCCACTAGTTTAGCAATCCGTATTCTGGCTAAAGCCGAGATCGATCCCATCCGCTTGCAACAACAACTAGAAGCATTTACTCAACGTCAACCTAAAGTGGGCAAAAGCGATCAGCTATATCTTGGTCGCAGTTTAGACGTGATGCTAGACAAAGCCGAAGAAGCTAGGGAGAAAATGAAAGATGATTTCATCTCTGTAGAACATATTCTCTTGGCTTTTGCTGAGGACGATCGCATCGGCAGACGGGTACTCAAAAGCTTGAATGCAGATAGTATCAAGCTGGAAGCTAGTATTAAAACTGTACGTGGCAGCCAAAAAGTGACAGATCAAAACCCAGAATCCCGCTATGACGCTCTACAAAAATTTGGCAGGGACTTGACAGAACAAGCCAAAGCTGGAAAATTAGACCCAGTAATTGGCCGGGATGATGAAATTCGACGAGTCATTCAGGTGTTATCACGGCGTAGCAAAAATAATCCAGTTTTAATTGGTGAACCAGGAGTAGGTAAAACTGCGATCGCTGAAGCATTGGCACAGCGCATGGTCAATGGTGATGTTCCCGAATCTTTAAAAAATCGCCAACTAATTACTTTAGATATTGGTAGTTTGATTGCTGGGGCAAAATTGCGAGGAGAATTTGAAGAACGTCTCAAAGCAGTTCTCAAAGAAGTTACCGAATCGAACGGTCAAATTGTTTTATTTATTGATGAACTACACACCGTTGTCGGTACTGGTTCAAGTCAACAAGGGGCGATGGATGCCGGAAATTTACTCAAACCAATGCTAGCGCGGGGAGAACTGCGCTGCATTGGGGCTACTACCTTAGACGAGTTTCGTAAACACATTGAAAAAGACGCAGCCCTAGAACGCCGCTTTCAGCAGGTATTTGTCGATCAACCGAGTGTGGAAAATACTATTTCCATTCTCCGGGGTTTGAAAGAACGCTACGAAGTTCATCACAACGTCAAAATTTCTGATTCGGCACTAGTAGCAGCAGCAACTCTGTCAGCGCGTTATATTAGCGATCGCTTCTTACCAGATAAAGCCATTGATTTAGTAGATGAAGCAGCCGCGCAATTGAAAATGGAGATTACCTCCAAACCAGCAGAATTAGAAACCATTGACCGCCGCTTGATGCAGCTAGAAATGGAAAAGCTATCATTAGCTGGAGAAGAAAAAAGTATTTCCCCAACAAAAGAGCGTTTAGAGCGAATCGAGCAAGAAATCGCCGATTTAACGGTCAAACAGCAGGAATACAACGAGCAATGGCAAGGGGAAAAACAATTATTAGAAGCTATCAGCACCCTGAAAAAAGAAGAAGATGCCCTGCGGGTGCAAATCGAACAGGCAGAACGCGCTTATGATTTGAATAAAGCTGCTCAATTGAAGTATGGCAAATTAGAAGGAGTGCAGCGCGATCGCGAAGTTAAAGAAGCCAAACTGATAGAAATTCAAAGCCAAGGTTCTACCCTATTGCGAGAACAAGTCACTGAAGCCGATATTGCCGAAATCGTTGCCAAGTGGACAGGAATCCCCGTTAATCGCCTTTTAGAGTCAGAACGGCAAAAATTGCTGCAACTCGAAAGTCATTTGCATCAACGAGTCATTGGACAACAAGAAGCCGTAGCCGCAGTCTCAGCAGCAATTCGTCGCGCCCGTGCCGGGATGAAAGATCCCAGCCGTCCCATTGGTTCATTTTTATTCATGGGGCCAACTGGCGTAGGTAAAACCGAACTTGCTCGTGCTTTAGCTCAATTTCTCTTTGATTCTGATGATGCTTTAGTGCGGCTGGATATGTCCGAGTACATGGAAAAACACTCAGTTTCTCGCCTTGTCGGCGCACCTCCAGGCTACATTGGCTATGAAGAAGGTGGTCAACTTTCTGAGGCGATTCGCCGCCGCCCTTACTCGGTAGTGCTGCTAGATGAAGTCGAAAAAGCGCATCCAGATGTGTTTAATATTTTATTGCAAGTCCTAGATGACGGTAGAATTACAGACTCTCAAGGTAGAGCAGTAGACTTCCGTAACACTGTGATTGTGATGACTAGTAACATCGGTAGCGAATACATATTAGATGTATCTGGTGATGATACCAAGTATGAAATGATGCAAAAACGAGTAACAGATGCCCTGCGCTCGCACTTCCGCCCTGAATTTCTCAACCGCGTAGATGATATCATTCTCTTCCATACACTCAGTCGCTCAGAAATGCGACACATCATCCGCATTCAACTCAAACGGGTAGAAAATCTCCTGCAAGAGCAAAAAATCTCCTTTGATATATCCGCCGCCGCCTGTGATTACCTCGTCGAAGCAGGTTACGATCCAGTTTATGGCGCACGTCCTCTCAAACGCGCAATTCAGCGAGAAGTCGAAAATGCGATCGCCACCAAATTATTAGAGAATACCTTTATCTCTGGAGATACAATCGTAATTGATAAAGGAGAACAAGGTCTAACTTTTAGTAAAAAACTATCAGTAAAAGTCTCAGTTCCACAAAGTACGACATAGGTATTTCAATTAACCTTTGTGTTCCTCTGCGTTTAAAAACATTTCTTTTTGAACGTTGCATAAATGCGGGATGATTTTTATCACGCAGAGGCGCAGCGAAAAGTTCCTCGTTCGCGTAAGCGTTCCGCAGGAAAGCCGGGTTTCCCGGCGTAGGAAACTTTTCAAGACAGAGGCGCAAAGAAAATAAGGAGTTTTAGATCTCAACACAAATTTCATCCCTAGATTCAGCAATGCCTCTTTTTTAAACGCAAAACTGTAATGAAAATTTGCTTGTCATGTTACTTGAACTAATTTTTGGGGAAGAATTTAACGTAATACCCACCATTTTGGTCATTTCATCAAGTTAGACAGGTAATTTTTATGGAATTAATAACATCGTTAGACCTGAGAAAATCTGAGTATTTATCCAAAGATCGATTCATCAGTTATCATCACCAGTTGCGGCTAATATTTTCTCTTGGTAGTCAGGTAAACAACATTCTTGAAATTGGGATTTTTAACTCATTCTTAACAGATATCCTTAAACGAAATGGCTACCAAGTATCAACTGCTGATGTTGACCCTAAATTAGATCCAGATATAGTTTTAGATCTTACAACTGACTTTTCACTACCTAAAAACAAATTTGATGCAATTGTACTATTCCAAGTCTTAGAACACCTACCTTATGAACAGTCAGAACAAGCCCTCAAAAACCTTGCAGAAGTAACTAAAAAGTTTTTGGTGATTTCATTGCCTTACAATACGCAATTCTTTGCACTCCAGTTGAGATTTTCTTATATACAAAGGTCAAGATATTTATTAATGAAAATGCCAAGATTCTGGAGTAGCAAACCCATGTCAGATCAGCACTACTGGGAAATTGGACTCAAAGGATATCCCAAAAAGCGAATTTTAAACTCCATTACTAAAGCTGGATTAACCCTTAAGCAAGAATTTATCGATCCTGTTCATCCATATCACCTCTTTTTCGTATTAGAGAAAAATAGTAGTAATACTTAAATACCAGCCTTAACTAAGGTAATATAGGACTCATATTTGATTTGGAGAAAAAACTCAGTACACCCCTAAATCCCTTTTTTCCTGCGATGCACTGAGTTTCGACTGCGCTCAACTACCGCGTAGCCGAAGTGTTCCCCGTTAAGAGTTCCCTGTTCCCTCCCTACGCAAATATGTTCATTAATCAAATCGGATTGCTATATGCATCTAACGCCTCGCAAAAATTTCCCAGACTCAATGTATAAAGGTAGGGAAATCCGAATCGCAGTAGGGGGCAAACAATGCTGAAAATTAGGAGCGATCGCCTAAACTATTCTTTTAAAATCCTAAGTGGTATCATGCCCTCTTGTCTTCTTAAGGTTTACCTTTGAAAATGGAGGGCTGTGGGATATATGCCACAACCATAATTTCAAATACTTACATCTGAAGATTACCAATCATGCTAGAACAAGGCACTATCAGTATTCATACTGAGAATATTTTCCCAATTATCAAGAAGTCACTTTACTCAGACCATCAAATCTTCTTGCGGGAATTGGTATCCAACGCTGTAGACGCAATTCAAAAGCTAAATATGGTATCCCGCGCCGGGGAATACGCCGGAGACATCGGTGAGCCAGAGATTCAAATCGCCATAGATAAAGACAAAAAAACCCTTTCCATTACCGATAATGGCATTGGGATGACAGCAGAGGAAGTTAAAAAATATATCAATCAAGTTGCTTTCTCTAGTGCCGAAGAATTTATTCATAAATATCAAGGCAAATCAGACCAACCAATTATCGGTCACTTTGGTCTAGGCTTTTACTCCTCCTTTATGGTGGCGCAAAAAGTCGAAATCGATACTCTCTCCTACCAAGAAGGCGCGCAAGCGATTCACTGGAGTTGTGATGGTTCTCCAGAGTTCACCCTCGAAGATTCAACCCGCACAACTCGCGGTACTACCATTACCCTCACCCTCCAAGGAGAAGAAGAAGAGTTTTTAGAAGCAGCACGTATTCAAAATCTTGTCAAGACCTACTGCGACTTCATGCCAGTACCAATAAAAATGGATGGTGAAGTCTTAAATAGGCAAAAAGCACCGTGGCGGGAGTCTTCTAATAACTTGACTCAAGAAGATTATTTAGAGTTTTACCGCTATTTGTATCCTTTTCAAGAAGAACCATTGTTGTGGGTGCATCTAAATACTGATTATCCCTTCATCATCAACGGGATTTTGTATTTTCCCAAAATGAGACCCGATGTCGATGTCGCCAAAGGTCAGATTAAGCTATTTTGCAATCAAGTTTTTGTCAGCGACAACTGCGAAGAAATTATCCCGCAATTTCTCATGCCGATGCGGGGTGTCATTGATAGTACCGATATTCCTCTCAACGTATCACGTAGTGCATTGCAAGGCGATCGCACAGTAAAAAAAATCGGCGATTACATAGCCAAAAAAGTAGGCGACAGGCTCAAAGAACTTTACCGCGATAACCGCGAACAATACATCAGTGCCTGGAAAGACCTTGGTACATTTGTCAAATTCGGTGTTCTCAACGACGAGAAATTTAAAAAACAAATCGAAGACATCATCATCTTCCGTACTACAGCAGAGAAATTAAAAAACAGTGAAACTGCTTCAGTTCAAGTTCAATCTAACGAAGATGACGCTTGGCAAGATGTCACCACTGCTGGTGATTCCCCAATTTCTACTTCTCCATATACCACTCTCAAAGAATACTTAGAACGCAATAAAGAACGCCACGAAAATCGAGTTTTTTACTGCACCGATGCAGCCACCCAAGCTACCTACGTAGAACTGCACAAAAACCAAGGTTTAGAAGTCCTATTTATGGACTCCTTCATCGACACCCACTTTATCAACTTCTTAGAACGGGAATATCAGGATGTCAAATTTACACGGGTAGACTCCGACTTAGATAACACCCTGCTAGAACAAGACAAATCTGGGGAAATAGTTGATCCCAAGACTAATAAAACCCGTAGTGAAGTCATTAAAGAACTATTTGAGAAATCCCTCAATAAACCTAAGGTAAATATCCGTACCGAGGCTTTAAAATCCGAAGATCCTCAAGGTACACCACCAGCGATGGTACTTTTACCAGAGATTCTCCGCCGCCTCCGGGAAATGAACGCCATGATGCAACAGCAGAATGCAGAGTTTCCTGAAGACCATATTTTGCTGGTAAATACTGCCCATCCCCTGATTCAAAATCTGGCGAATCTCAACCAAGGCAGTATTATTCAAGGTGATGGCCAGTCACCTACATCACAATTAGTAGACATGATTTGCCAACACGTCTATGATTTAGCGCTGATGTCTCAAAAAGGTTTTGACGCTGAAGGCATGAAATCTTTTGTCGAACGCTCAAACGAAGTACTCACCAAACTCACAGAACAAGCCAGCAAGTAACAATAAGACGTAGGTTGGGTTAAGCGCAGCGCAACCCAACATGGATGAAAGTGTTGGATTTCCTTACGTCAACCCAACCTACATTTTTATTTTTTTGCATCATTTTAGTCGTGTTAGTCCAGTAGTAACTCTTCCCAATGCCCCATACTTCGGCTACGCTCAGTACAAGTGCCCCATGCCCACTTGCCCTGAGCGAAGTCGAAGGGATGCCCTAAAATAGAAAGGCTGTACCAAAATCATCATCTGGAGATACTTATGTCTCGTCGCTGTGAATTAACTGGCAAAAAGGCCAACAACGCCTTTGCAATTTCTCACTCTCACCGCCGTACCAAGCGCCTTCAACATGCCAACCTGCAATCAAAGCGTGTTTGGTGGGCAGGCGGAAACCGCTGGGTAAAAATGAAACTGTCTACCAAAGCAATCAAAACCTTAGATAGCAAAGGTTTAGAAGCAATGGCTAAAGAAGCTGGGATTAATTTAAATCATTACTAAGCTTCTCAACTAAGTAATAGAGGTTCAGATCCCCGACTTCTTAAAGAAGTCGGGGATCTTGTTGTTCACAAGCCCCCCTGATGACTGTACATATTTTTATCTATTACCAACTGATATATTTCCTTGATAAATGGGTACTTTAAGCTTAATCCGCTAACTATATCTTCATAAACTGACACCTAGGTAAAATGCATTTTTGCAAAGTTAATGTGAAGTTATTCTTTGTCATATAGGAGTTACATAATTTTGAAAAAATCAGTATTTTCCGGAAAATCTAAAATCTTAACAAATGATATAACTTAAGCAAACCATTCTTGATGTTTTGATATTGCATTGGGGAGTTAGTTCAACAGGGTAGATAGTTACATAAAACAGAATTTTTAATTATGTCTGTAAGTGGTTTTTACAGGCAAAATTTCTAGTTGCCAAAAAATGATATGTCCGCGATTCACCACCTGACAGGAAAGTAGCTATGTCTTTAAAACGCCAGCTATTCAAGACAATCAAACAAGTCTTCAAATATCTGAATAAGAATATTGTATCTGCAATTAAAAAGCAAATTGTTTGGTTACTACGAACTTTATTTATTACCAAAAGACGGCGAGGTTCGGTAAACGCTGGTTTTGTGTTGCCAACAGTGGTAATGGTATCGCTAGTAGTTATACTGCTGACCACAGCAATTTTATTTAGATCATTTGAACGGGCAAAAAATGCAAGTAACGTCCGGGTGAATGAGGTTACAATGCAAGCCGCTACACCAGCTTTAGAAAGGGCTAAAGCAAAAATATCTGAATTATTTGCTGACCCCACTTTGCCACGTTCTGTCCCATCAAACACAACGTTCTACACTACTTTAATCTCTAAACTTCCTGTCTATACGTTGGGCGACGAGACTCCTATAACCCTGAATTATGATATCGATGCAAACAATGTAATTGAAGAACCTGATACTTTAGAAAACAAAGAAAACTCAAAAGCAGCTTGGAAATTTCCTGCCGATACAGATAATAATGGTAAATTTGATAGTTTTATTCTTTACGCGATCAACTTTCGGACTCCACCTCAAGTTGGTGCAACTCAAACTAGAAAGAGAATACCGCTAGATGCGAGAACTCCTCCTATGTTGCCAGCTAAGGCAGGTGGAGCCTGTGATATAGCAGGTGAAACTAGCGCTAGCTTGGTAGGCGCTTCTGGTTGGTATAAACTACCCACTGGAGAATTGAAAAAAAGCTTTTTCGTATATACGGCAACAGTTCCTATTACTAGTATAGGTAGTCTCGATTCGAGCAAATATGAACCGTATCGAGGTAATAAAGGCTTCTCGGCTTTAGAAATGCAACAAGACCGCAGCCAAGTTCCTATTACTAATAATGCTGTTGTTTATGAGGATGACTTAGACATCACACCAGGGCCTAGATTTCGTTTGAATGGACGCGTTTTCACCAATAGCAATTTATTGACTGGTAAAAGTGATCAAGAGATTAGATTATTTCAGGTCAGTAGCAGATATTCTTGTTATTACGAGCGAGAAAATGGCAAAATAATTGTTGGTGGTAATGTCGCAGGTAGTTCACCAATAAGTGCTTCAGACCTTGGGTTAGTTAAAGTAGATTTGTTTCAAGAGAATAATACTCCTGCAACAGCAACAACTGCAACTACAAATAAATCTACCTCGAATAACTCAAATGAAATTGCCTATAACAGTCAGGCTTATGCTCAACGCATTGACTTGTTGGTAAATGCACAATTAATTCATACTACAAGTACTGATCCTCAAGAGGTCGAAGAGAAGAGAAATAAACGGATTACAGCCGATCCCAGCTTAGACTCAGATAAAGTACGTCGGGAAGAATTAGAAATTTACTTTAAAAAACGTACTAGGCGCGTACCATTCAAAGAAGTACCTTATAACGATCCTACTAAACCTGCCATTGGTACTTATACTACAGCAAATGTTTTGCAAGGATATAACGCTTCAGGAAGAAGTAACGGATTACGTCCACCAGATAGCTGGATATATCCAACAGATACCAATACAACACTAACGCTAAATACGGCACAGCTACCTGCTAAAGATCCGGATGCTGTAGCTACTTCTCCTGTTACAGAAGCAAATTTAGGCGATCGCATTATTGTAGGTAATAATTTACCTGAACTCAAGTGGAACGATACAAAAGGAATTTTTGTTGGAGAAGAAGAACCTGAAACCGTAGCTGCTGGTGTGACTTGGGCAAGTAGTACTAAAGATCGCACTCGTACTACTAGCGTTAAACAGTTGGCAGATTTGGGGGTAACTGGACGTGACGGATTCTGGGAAATAGCCGCTGCTTCACCCCGCGCTGATGCTCTTGATGTAATTGGAGGATTACGAGTAATTACAGGTGCAGGTGTATATCGACGTACAGGTTCAGGACTACCTACTATTGCTTCAGCATTAACAGTCTGGCCTGACACTATGCCGATGTCAGTGCCTGATCCTACCGATCCTCTTGATGCGAGTAAACAAAAACGTGGTGATTTGGTAATGCGTGCTACAGCAGTCTATCACTACAACAGTGATTCTTATGCTCCTAATGCGGCTACAGCAGATGATTATCAAACACCAATAGCCTGTGTAAGTAGTTACTACAACCCCACTAATGCAACAACAGCAGCAACTTCTAATAATGGGCTAGTTTACGGTGTTCCCGCTACTACATCTGCTAGTGTAACTAGAGGACAGACCTTAACCGCTGGGTTGTTTACAACTGCGGCTAATGCTGATGATGTAGCAAACACTGGTGTAGATTTGCTAGAACGCTTAAAATATCAAGCTAACTTGAAATTTCCCAACGGTCGCCTTGTTAATCCTCTATTACGGCAAGCACTAGCTAAAGCAACAGCCAGCAAACTTACTTTATCTGAGCAATCAGCAATTGACTCTACTATCTGTGCAATCAACATTGCCGATGGCTCTTTAGCTCGTAATGCTACTGTTATTCCTGATGGTGCAATCCAAGAAACTACATTTCTTGATGCGAGACAAATTAAGGCTATAGATAAAGGTGCTGCATTAACTGGAAACTACAATCTAGAAGTTGAACAGCGTCAACCATTAGAAATTCGTGCCACAGTCATAGATTTAAATTTGCTTCGCACAACTTCAATCACTGGTACATGGGCTAATGAATATTTATTACCCAATAGTGGCATTATCTATGCCTCTCGTGAAGATGCTCAAAAAGATATCAGTGATTCAACCAGTGAAAACGTCAGCGCCAGTGACTACAGGCTTGATCCAGAACGCCGCCCTAACGCCGTTATGTTGATTAATGGCAGTAACTTGAGCCGCCAAAACAATTATAGAGCAGAAGAAAAAGGGTTAATTTTAGCAACTGATTTGCCAGCGTATGTTAAAGGCAATTTTAATCTGCACACTAAACAAGAATTTAAAGGTACAGATCTTTTGCCTGCTCCCAGTGATGCTACTTACGATAGTAAATTTTATAGTCGCGCTGCATCAAATCGCGATCGTGATTTTGCTTGTCGCCCTAGTGACCCTAGGTTACCTAATTGCACAACAGGCGAAACTTGGCGTTCTGCATCAGTTATTGCCGATGCTGTTACCTTGCTGTCTAATAACTTCCGCGAAGGTTTCCGCGATGAGGGTGATTACGACTTGCGGAATAACCAAGTTAACGATCCTAATGCCGTACTCAACCGACTGAAGGCAGGTTTCTGGAATAACAACTTCGTTACTTCATCGAATTTCTTCATTAACTCTGGTGGTGATGCCTACTACA
Source organism: Halotia branconii CENA392 (assembly GCF_029953635.1). Taxonomy (NCBI): domain Bacteria; kingdom Bacillati; phylum Cyanobacteriota; class Cyanophyceae; order Nostocales; family Nodulariaceae; genus Halotia; species Halotia branconii. The sequence goes on from NZ_CP124543.1 coordinate 2,232,837, forward strand.
CAGGTACTCCTACAGCTACTGACAATAACAGTTCTTACTTAAATAACTTCGTCACACCTATTCAGCGCCGAGGAGATTTCCCAGAGTATGTAATGGAAATGTGCTTCAAGATACCAGTTTCAGAATGTAAAACAGAGCCTGGAGTAAATGATTGGTATATTGGTTACGACGGTGATAGAACAATACAATCTCATAATCTCCCAATAGATGCAGATCCTACCAAACTTATGGCTGGAACTACTGCCCAGCCAGCGATGGCAAATTTTAGAAGATTTGCCCGTAGGGTTGCGTTCAAACGAAATAGTTCTGGACAACTGGTTAATGCTGCTAATGTTGCTATAAGTATTACTGCTACTCCCATTCCATTAGGTATTAAATCAGGTGTAGTAAAACGATTGCCAGTAGTTCTAACAGGTACACCTAGTAAGGTAGATGCTGCTAGCTTACCTGACGTAGCACCTAATGCCTTATGGTTTGCAACCACATCAAGTACTTCTACTAGTCCACCAGCGTTCAACACTGGCGAGATAAAATACAACTTCACTAATACTAATACTAGTACTCCTGGTTCTAATTTTTACCGTCTATTCTTCAGGTATCCCCAAGCACCAGATCCTACTGCACTTCTCCTGTCACCCCCTAATTATTCTTCGTTTAGAGATTTTCCTGGAGACACGACGACAACGCCACCATTCACGTCTTTGTCAAGAAATGAGTATTTTCAACCGTTATTAGAACCTGTCTTGCAATTACAGGTAACAACCGCAGCACCTCAAGATCAAGGTTATGCCAGTTTAGCAGGATCATTGTCCAGCGTCGTTAAAAATACTAGATGGTTATCTAAAGCAAGCGACACAACTTTTAATCTCATAATTGCGGCTGGTGATACTCCTGCTCGTGTGGGTGCAAGTACTTATGAAATAAATGGGGGTTTACATAATTTTGTGCGCTTCTTAGAAAACTGGGATGGCGTTAATGCTAATATCAGCGGTTCATTTATCCAATTTAAACGCAGTATTTATGCTACTGCACCATACCAAGCTCTTGTCAGACCAGGGGCAGCAACTGCTGCTACAACCTCTTCTAACGTCAATGCTCTTTCTACTACTGCCATTAACAGTGTTTTTATTAGAACACTAAATACTTCAAGACCTGGTTATACATCAGATAGTACTTCTGTAGGTAGTACTGCTGCTGGGGAAGCGCCTTATTATATGCCTCCCAACCGTAACTGGGGTTTTGATGTAGCATTATTAGCCCAAAACCCCGACTTGTTTGCTCAGCGCTTTGTAATTCCAGCAACAGACCCTCCAAGTGAATATTTCAGAGAAGTTGGTCGGGATGACCTTTGGGTGAAAACTCTGTTGTGTGCTGTCCAAACTCAAACATCAGATGGATTTGATACCCCAGACACTACTTATTTTGGCAGCGGTTTAAAATTTGCACTCCCTGCAACTGAACGCCCTGGCGACTGCAAACTCCATCCATAATAGTTTTTCATCGCATTAATTCTGATATCTGATGGTGGTCAGATCCCCGACTTCTCTAAGAAGTCGGGGATCTCACAGCCCCTCAAAATTAATTAATTGGACAGACCACTAGTACCATTTTTGATTTTCAATTTCTATGAACTCACATCCACTACAAAAATTATCTTCTGTCAAGTCCAGCGAGTCTGGTTTTACCATTATTGAGTCGCTGGTGGCGATCCTTGTGGCTACTATTTTGCTAGCTGCGATCGCACCTATTCTAGTTATGTCAACAGCAACCCGTGTGCAAGCTAGACGCGTTGAATTAGCAACAGAAGCAGCTAAATCCTTCATTGATGCTATTAAGTCTAAAACAGTTTCAGATCCAACGATCACCACCACACTAGCTGCTAGTACAACTAGAACAGTATCAAGCTCAACCAGTGACTATTTAATTAGTGGTGCGGCGGTTCCCACAGCTACAACTGGTTTGTATTGCTTTAACAAAAATAGCAGCATCGCTAATCCCGACTGTACCAGCGATCTGTTTTATATTCAGGCTATTCGGCTAGCAGTTTCAGGTAGCAACCCTGATCAAGGTCAAGGCTATCGTTTGGGAATTAGGGTATATCGTTCAGATGCCTTCATCGGTTCTGCTCCTCTAACATCTAGTAGCACTGGAAAAAAAGCAGCAACATTTACTGGGGCATTAGGCGATCGCAAAGCACCGCTAGTAGAAATGACAACCGAAATTGTTAGAGGTCAAAGCTCTTATAGCTCTTTGTGCGGTCGTCTTGGTGGTTGTCGTTAACCATAATTTATCCAGCAAACATAAATGATTTCACAACTCAGTTTTCGTTACTAAGGATAAACTTTAATAAAATGAATATACTCAGATGGCTGTTAAATGTTCAGTTAAAAATCTCTCAAAAGCAAAATAAAAATAGTGGTTTTACTTTAATTGAATTACTCGTAGCTTTAATTTTGGCATTTCTTGTAATCACGCCGTTATTAGGTTTTATGATTAGTGTTTTAAACACTGACCGCCAAGAACAAGCAAAAGTCACCTCTGAGCAAGAAATTAAATCAGCACTTGATTATATAGCTCGTGATTTGCAACAAGCATTATACATATATGATGATACGACTACTACCACAGGTATCGTTTCCAAAATTCCTGCGGTAACAGATGGCGCTCCAGTTTTAGTATTTTGGAAGCGAGAATTTGCCAAAGAATCTGCTGAGACAAAAAATTCTGGCGGTGTGGTTCAATTTAAAGATGATTCTTTTGTGTATTCATTGGTAGCTTACTATTTAATTAAAGACACTAATACTACTTGGTCTCAAGCTGCCCGTATTGCCAGATGGCAAATTAAAGATGGTGTTACAAATGCTACTGGTAGAAGCGATTGTCCGGGATTTACTGCTTCAACTGACGAAAAATATAGCCAATGTCCAGATAAAGGTTTTAAGCCTTTTGACTTATCAGCAAAAGACAAAACATTAAAACAAAAAATGGATAGTTGGACAAATAGTTTAGCAGCAGGGGAAAATTACACTCAAGTTCCTGTAGTTTTGGTTGATTTTATAGATCAAACAACAACAACGCAGGGAGCGCCAGGAACGACTTGCTCTACTGGCTTTACAACAATAGCAAGTGGTGTCAGAACAGGTTTCTATGCTTGCGTAAAGTCTCCTAGTGCAGATACAGATAATAGAAGTACTGCTGAAGTTTATTTAAGGGGTAATGCACAAGCTCGGCTAATACAAAACGATGAAACTAAAATACGTTACGCTCAGAACAAATCTAGTTATTTTCCGAGTGGAAATATTAAGGTACAGGGACGCAGCTTTGTCTTTACTAAATAGCTATCTGTCTTGACAAAGATTATTACAAGCAGTGTACTTATACGAAATATGCCTAGTTTAAAATTATTAAATTCTTTTCAATCATCCAGTTTCAAAACAAAGTTAAAGCAGCAATATTTGGCAAATAAACGCGCCAATACTTACAATCAATCAGATGCCGGATTTAGCTTGGTAGAAGTCATAGTAGTAGTGCTGATGATTGGAATTTTAGCAGCGATCGCGGCTCCTAGCTGGTCAGCGTTTGTCAGCCGACAGCGAGTGAGTAAGGCTAATGATGCCGTTTTAGGAGCGCTACAGTCAGCACAGACAGAAGCTAAAAAGAAAAAACTTAGCTACAGCGTCAGTTTTAAAGTTGAAAATAATCTTCCCAAGTTCGTTATACATGAGGGTACTTCTACACCTTTATCTTCAGATATTCGGTGGAAGACTTTAGGTGAAGATATGGCATTTCAGCCAAGGCAAGTTTTTTTGTATACAAATATTGATGCTTACAACACAAAAAATACTACTGGTAACATAGTTAATACTGCAACTGGAACTGGTACGATTACCTTTGACTACATGGGTATTTTAGCTCCTAAAGCTAGCGGAAGTGCCGATATTCCTTTAAAAATTATGGTAGCTGCACCTAAACCAGGAACTACTCAAGCTAGTGGATTGAAACGCTGTGTCATAGTAGACACTCTTCTTGGAGGAATGCGAACATATAAAGACAGTGATTGCAATTAAAAAATTGTGTTTTCAGCAAAACTCAAGATAAATCCGGTAAAATACGGTACATTAAACTGCATTTTGATAGCAAAATTGTAACATCAGATGCAGTTTTTTTATTTTAAGTATTATTGTTTATTAGTAGCTAAACAGCTACATAGTAAATCATATTAGATTTTTAGCGTTTACCAAGCATTACTCAATTAAACCAGATCAAAAACAACTGACAATTGACAACTAACAACTGACACGCGTAGCGTAAATAAAGATATAACTTTGTGAAGATGACTGATAACCTTGATTTTACTGTAGCAATACCAACATACAATGGTGCAAGTCGTTTACCAGAATTATTAGAACGACTGCGAAATCAACTTAACACCGAAAACTTCTCTTGGGAAATTATTGTTGTAGATAACAATAGCATCGATAATACAGCTAAACTTGTCCAAAGTTATCAAGAAAATTGGCAATGCCCATACCCCTTAAAATATTGTTTTGAAGTCAAACAGGGGGCAGCTTATGCTAGAAAAAAAGCCGTTGAAGTCGCTTTAGGCAAACTTATAGGCTTTCTTGATGATGATAATTATCCTGTATCAAACTGGGTAGCAGCAGCTTATGCTTTTGCTCAAAAATATCCTCATGCTGGTGCTTATGGTAGTCAAATTCATCCGGATTGGGAAGTAGAACCACCAGAAAATTTCCGGCGAATCACTCCCTTTTTGGCAATTACAGAACGCGGAGATATACCCCTACTATATGAACCCAAAAAACGATTATTACCTCCTTCGGCTGGGCTTGTTGTGCGCCGCCAAGCTTGGTTAGAAAGTGTACCAAATCAGCCTATTTTAACTGGTAGAGTAACTGGTAATATGCTGACTAGTGAAGATTTAGAAATGTTATGCTACCTCCAAAAATCAAGATGGGAGATTTGGTATAACCCTGAAATGGAAATTTATCATAAAATACCTCAGGCAAGATTACAAAAAGATTATTTAATTCCCTTTTTTAGAGGTATCGGACTTAGCCGCTATGTTACGAGAATGGTAAATATCAAACCTTGGTATAGACCAGTTGCTCTTGTAGGTTACATAATTAATGACCTACGTAAAATTATTTTACATTTACTCAAATATCGAACCAAAGTAAAACATGATTTAGTGATAGCTTGTGAAATGCAATTATTTTTCAGCAGTTTAATTAGTCCTTTCTATCTTTGGAAAAATGGATATTTAAATAGTAGTAAATAAAATTTATCAAATTATGAACGAACTAGATTTTACAGTTGCCATTCCCACATATAATGGAGCAAAACGTTTTCCTCAAGTTTTAGATCGGCTTTTGACACAGACGGGATTAGAAAACATTTATTGGGAAATCATTATTGTTGATAATAATAGTTCTGATGATACATTTGAAGTAGTTCAGAATTATCAGGAAAAATATAAATTTAATAGCAATTTTCAATTAAGGTACTGCTTAGAAACAGAACAAGGAATAACCTTTGCACGTCTCCGGGCTGTCAACGAGGCCAAAGGAAAGTTTATTGCCTTTTTAGACGACGATAATCTACCTGCACCAGACTGGGTTTTACAGTCTTACATTTTTGGTCAAGAACATCCCCAGGCTGGTGCTTGGAGTGGTCAAATCCACGGTGCTTATGAAGTAAAACCGCCAGAAAATTTTTCTCGAATCCAGGCTTTTTTAGCTATTAGAGAACATGGACAAAAATCATATTTATTTGATGCAGATAAATTAATCCTTCCTCCTGGTGCTGCATTGGTGATTCGCAAGCAAGCTTGGTGTGAAAGTGTACCTCAACAATTAAGCTTGAAGGGTAGAATCGGTAAGTTAATGGTTAGTGGAGATGACTTAGAAATACTCCTGCATCTACACAAATCCGGTTGGGAAATTTGGTATAACCCTGCAATGCATGTTGATCATCAAATACCACATTGGCGATTAGAAAAAGATTATTTAATGAATCTAGCGCGTGGATGTGGTTTGTGCATTTTTCAATTACGCTTAATCAACGCAAAAAACTGGCAAAAACCAATACTTGTTTGCAAAACTATTTTAGGTAATTTTCGCCGAATTTTACATCATCGCGTTAAATATAGAGGACAATTAGAAAACAATATCATTGCACTGTTTGAAATTGAGTTTTATTTGAGTAGTATGTTAAGTCCTTTTTATTCATTGATGTTCTATTTCAATCAGCTTGCAGTCAACAATATAAATATAAAAAATGACTGATTCAAGCCAAAAATTACCAAAAATTTCTGTTGTAATTCCTGCTTACAATAGTGAAAAAACCATTAAAGCAACAATAGATTCTGTCTTAAACCAAACGTTTATAGATTTTGAATTAATTATCATTAACGATGGTTCACAAGACTCAACTTTAGATATTATCTCGCAAATTCAAGATTCCCGGATAAAAATATTTTCTTTTGAAAACGCTGGTGGAAACGTCAGCCGTAACCGTGGGCTACATCAATCAGTTGGGGAATTTGTGAGTTTTTTAGATGCAGATGATCTTTGGACATCTGATAAACTAGCAAGTCAATTACAGGCTTTGCAAGAAAATATAGATGCTAAAGTTGCTTATAGCTGGACTGATTATATCGATGAAAATGGTGATTTTTTATATTCAGGTACACATGACACTTTCAATGGAGATGTTTATGAAAAATTGCTAGTAAATAACTTTTTAGAAAATGGTTCTAATCCTTTGATTTATCGAGAAGCTTTAATTAAATTGAACGGATTTGATGAATCACTCAAAGCTGCTCAAGATTGGGATATGTGGTTACGATTAGCTGCTAAATATAATTTCGTAGGTGTACCATCTGTACATATTTTGTATCGAGTCAGTGCTAATTCATTGTCTACTAATCTTGTCAGGCAAGAACAAGCTTGTCTGCAAGTGCTTGAACATGGCTGTAAATTAAGACCATCAATAAATAAAAATATTTGGCATTTAAGTCTAGCAAATCTTTATAAATATCTAACTTGCAAAGCTTTACAACAACCATATAATCGTCGTAAAGGTGTAATTGCTGCCATATTTTTATGGAAGTATTTTATCAACGATGCTTCGAGACTTCAACGGATAAGTTTTACCTTGAAGTTGTTATTTAAAACTGTTATTATTCTTGTTTTACCTGCTACTTTTTCTACAGCATTACTCACAAACTTAAAAACAGAATCTAAGTCACTTGAGCTGTCCTCAACATCTGGGTGAGATACACGAATAAGTAAGTAGGACGGCACAAAAAGTTAAAAGTTTGTAGTAAGGGCTTTAGCCTTTTTTAGAGGACTAATACCGTTTCACTTTAAAGTTGATACATTTGGGCAAGCAGGGGAAGCAGGGGAAGCAGGGGAAGCAGCACTTCGGCTACGCTCAACTGCCGCGCAGCGCCGCACTGAGCCTGTCGAAGTGTCGAAACTCAGTGACCGGAGGCAGGGGGAGTAAGAAAAGTAATTTGTATCAATAATTTCGTGAAATGGTATAAAGTCTTTACTACAAAATTAATTACAATAATTTTACATTGTGAAACATAGTTTTATTCCAGCCGACTTACTTAATTAACCGCAGATGGACGTAAATAAGTCTGTACAGAAACAATATTTAATTAATAAAAACAAATGTTTTAAAAATCACTCTAATAGCGGTTTCACGTTAGTAGAGATGTTAGTAGTTGTGATGATAATTGGTATATTAGGCGCTTTGGCAGTACCTAATTGGCTGGCTTTCGTTAATGTTCAGTCTCTCAACACTGCACAAAATCAAGTTTATCTTGCTATGCGTCAAGCCCAAAGCCAAGCTACTAAAGAAAAATTAACTTGGCAAGTTAGTTTTCGTGAACAAAATGGCGTTATTCAATGGGCAGTTCATCCTGCTACAGTTAATCCATCTGCTGCTAAATGGAATAACCTAGATTCCAACGTGCGCTTAGATTCTGAGACAACTTTGCAATTGTCAAATGGAATACGCAAAGCTCAATTTGACTACAAAGGTAATGTTAATGTGTTCAGACGAATCACGTTATCTAGCAAATATGGTGGTAAAGTTAAACGTTGTGTCTATATCTCCACACTTTTAGGCGCAATGCGAACCGCAAAAGAGCATACTAGAGCTAATAGTGACGGTGACTATTGCTATTAAAATATTTTTAGTACTCGTAATGAAAAACTAAGCCCTTGCCATTACTTCGCTGCGTACCCTGCGGGAACGTTAAGAGCAAACGTAATGACATAAAATCATAAGCCGTGCGTAACTTCTATTTAGTTAACTCAAATTAAGGTATTAGGTGCTAAAACCGTCAAGATTAGGGTGTTGGGTTTCCTTACGTCAACCCAACCTACTGACTAAAGCACTGTTTAAGGCTTAACAAACTAATACAATTTAATTTTATTAACAAGGTAAAAATTGTGTGCTGAAATCATCCAAAAGTCTCAAGCAGCACTTAATTATTTTCACTCGTTATCCCGAACCAGGAAAGACAAAAACCAGAATGATACCTGCTTTGGGCGCTGTTGGCGCTGCTAATTTGCAACGAGAAATGACTGAACATACGATATCTCAGGTTAAAGAATTACAAAAAGCAACTGATATATCTTTAGAAGTGCGGTTTAGTGATGGTAATTTGCAGTTAATGCAGAATTGGCTGGGGCTGGATTTATTTTACCAGTCTCAGGGTGAGGGAGATTTGGGTTTACGGATGGCGCGATCGCTTTTCGATGCCTTTGAATTTGGTAGAGAACAAGTAATTGTTATCGGCACTGATTGCCCTGATGTAAATTCCCAGATTCTTACCAAAGCCTTTGAACAACTGCATACCTGTGATCTTGTACTCGGCCCGGCAATTGACGGTGGTTACTATTTGATTGGTTTGCGTCGCCTCATCCCAGAATTATTCGTTAACATCAACTGGGGAACCTCTCAAGTATTGCAACAAACTGTGGACATTGCTGAGGAACTCAAGATATCACTTGTATATTTGCCACCTTTGGCTGATGTTGATTTTCCAGAGGATCTGCCGATTTGGGAACGAGCTTGCTCAAAGTAGATAGTTGGTCTTATAGAAGCGGTAAATTGCGTCTCTACTAGCTACTCTCGTCGTATCTTGAAACACCTAGAATTTCCTGAAGACACTCAAGATAACAAATGTTACTGTGGTGTAATTTCAAACTAAGAGGCCGAAAACCCTGACCAGTATTCTATTTACCTTTTTCCCATATAACAGACAGGTTGATGGAATAGGCAGGGTCATGGGAACAATATTCAAGTAACTTTAAATAGGACAATCACTCTGATCTACCACAAGTTTAAACAACTATGACTAAACGTTTTACCTCTTTTAACGCTGCTCTCACACTAAAAGTGGTGGGAATCATCTTAATTTTGTCCTTTTTGCTTGACTTTTTGATTCTATTATTGCCTTTCCAGCCAACTGATAGAGCATGGCAAATCAATCTAGCAACTGCACTAGTGGATAGAGGAATTGTGCCTCTGGTAGGTTTGGGAATGTTGTTCGTTGGCTATTGGATGAATGAAGCTACTAGTGATAGCGATCGCCCACAAGCTGTAGACTTAAGATTTCCCGCCTTGATACTATCCAGTGTTTTGGGTTTAATTTTCTTGCTGATTTTTCCTCTGCACCTCAACAATGTCCGTCAAGCTAGCGCTCAAACGGTAAATCAAATTAACCAAGATGCTGAACAGGCAGAAAACCAGCTGAAAAACCAATTATCTCAATTTCAAGCCCAACTCAACAACGACCAAGGAAAAGCTCAGTTAGAACAGTTGCGGAACCAAGCGAGAGCTCAGTTTAGTGAACTGCTCAAAGACGATCAAAAATATCAACAAGCACTTAATAACCCTCAAATTCCGCAAGCGCAGAAAGAATTACTTAAGAAATTTAAAGCAAATCCCCAAGAACTTGACAAGTTTATTGCCCAACAAACAGATCCTCAAGGATTGGCAAATCAAAGATTGAGCCAAATTCGCCAGCGCAAGGAAGAAGCTCAAAAACAAGCTAAAGACAACGCTTGGAAATCTGGTTTACGGATTGGTATTAGCAGTTTACTGTTATCTATCGGTTACATTATTATCGGCTGGACAGGGTTACGTGGTGTGGGTGGCTTACAAAGTAGTGGACGTAAAGCAACTGCACGTTAATTCTTAAAGCAATGGGGAAAAGAGGCTAGGGGCTAGGGGCTAGGGGTTAGAGTTGTGAATTTAATTCATCAGAAAACTGCTATAACTCCTAACTCCTAACTTTAACTATTAACTATAGGACTCATATTTGATTTTTACGAAGCTAACTATACCTCAAAGAGCCTTGTTCCCTACCTATGCAAGTAATTTCACCAAATCAAACCGGATTCCTATATTAACTAAAACTTAGAAATGTTCTCAATTTACATACTCACATATAACGAAGAACTAGATATTGCTGCTTGTATTGAATCGGCAATGCTATCAGATGACATTATAGTTGTGGATTCATGCAGTAGCGATCGCACTGTAGAAATTGCCAGCCGTTATCCTATCCGCGTCGTCCAACATCCTTTTAAAAGTCACGGACAACAACGTACTTGGATGTTAGAATCTATACCTCCTAAATATGAGTGGGTTTATATTCTCGAAGCCGATGAACGCATGACACCAGAATTATTTGCTGAATGTGTACAGGCAAGTCAAAATCCAGATTATATTGGCTACTACGTTGCTGAACGCGTAATGTTTATGAATCATTGGATTCGTTACAGTACCCAATATCCCCGTTACCAAATGCGTTTGTTCCGTCATGGTAAAGTTTGGTTTACAGACTACGGTCATACTGAACGGGAAGTTTGTGAAGGTGTCACCAGTTTCTTAAAGGAAACCTATCCTCATTACACTTCTAGCAAAGGTTTAAGTCGCTGGATTGAAAAACATAACCGTTATTCCACGGATGAAGCCAAGGAAACTTTATATCAATTACAACAAGGTAAAGTTAACTGGCGAGATTTGTTCTTAGGCAAGTCGGAAGTTGAAAGACGACGCGCCCTCAAGGATTTGTCGTTGCGTTTACCCGCTAGACCTTTACTACGCTTTTTATATATGTATTTTATTTTAGGTGGTTGTCTCGATGGACGTGCTGGTATGGCTTGGTGTACATTGCAGGCATTTTATGAATACCTGATTTTGCTGAAAGTTTGGGAAATGCAGCATCTACCCACCCCCAATTTAGAAGCAAAAATATCTCCAGATATGGAAATACCTAACACAGCTTCCACAACCACAAAAGTTGATGCAGTTTAAGCTTTTTTATTCATGTTATGTAAGTAGACTGGAATAAGGTAAATTCCATTAATGAATTTACCGCAGCCGTTGGTTTCGACTTCGCTCAACCAACGGAAGAATCGAGAGTTGAGCGAACTTGTACTGACTTGTACTGAGTTTAGCTGAGCGTAGCCGAAGTAGCGCAGTCGAAGTAGCGCAGTCGAAGTAGTCGAAACTCGTCAGCACAAGTCACTAGCTAAAACTAATCATCTGTTGAGCCTGTGGTACTTTGGGAATCGTAGGCAGCTTTTGATAGAGCGCGGTAAGATTAGTAATATCCCAGAGGCTTGCAACAATCATTTACAAGTCATACAAAGAAAAGTAACATTCTCAAAGACAAACCAGCCATCATTTTGGTTGATGCATGACAATATGTACGGTTGTAGAAAAACATTCAGCAGTCAGTGCGTATTCTTGTGTTAGTAAGCCGGATGCTTGCAGTTTTGGGTATAAAGCTTGGGGCAAAAAAACGCCACAAGTGATGTCTTTACAATTGGACAAATCTGCTGGTATGAGTACCAATAACAAACGTTCCACTAGCCTAGAAAAGGAGAATACGGGCTTGGGAATTAACCGCTTAAAACAGGATTTAAAAAATGACCTGATTGCTGGTTTGTTGGTGATAATTCCGCTAGCAACCACTATCTGGCTAACGATTACTATTGCCAGTTGGGTCATTAATTTCCTCACTCAAGTTCCCAAACAACTTAATCCCTTTGATGGGTTACACCCTATATTAGTAAATCTACTTAATTTAGCAGTGGGACTGGCTGTACCACTACTGAGTATTTTGTTAATTGGGTTAATGGCTCGGAATATTGCTGGGCGCTGGTTATTAGATTTTGGGGAACGGTTATTGCAGGCGATTCCCTTAGCTGGACAGGTATACAAAACTCTAAAACAACTTTTAGAAACATTACTAAAAGATTCCAATAATAGGTTTCGTCGGGTAATTTTAGTAGAATATCCCCGGCGCGAAATGTGGGCGATCGCTTTTGTCACTGGTGCAGTTGGTAGTGATATTCAAGCTCAAATGTCTCGCCCCATGCTGAGTATTTTTGTTCCCACCACCCCAAACCCAACTACAGGATGGTATGCGATCGTTCCAGAGGACGAAGTAGTAAACCTATCAATGTCGGTAGAAGACGCTTTTAAGGTAGTAGTTTCTGGCGGTATTGTATCTCCAAACGCTTCCCTGCCTTCCTTAATGATTTCTAAAGACCATAATTTGGAAACACCAACCCTACAAACCAAGCGCCCAAGTGTTCCTGTAGAAGAAACTTCAACTTAAAGTCAATCCGGTAAATTCACCAGCAATATAGATAAGATGGTTGTCTGACTCTGCCACAATGTATTAACTCCTAACCCTTTAATTAGTGCTTAGACACTCACTTCCATGCAAGACAGAAAACCCCAGCAAATTGCTCGTGAATTGGCGCTGTTAAGTCTTAGCCAATTGCCGATAAATGCGAAAAAAATAACCGAAGAACATCTACCCAAGTTGGTGCTAGCAACAGTACGCACCCTCAGATCAGAAGTGCAAGATAGTCTAGATAATGCTGCTGCTGAACTACAACGCAGCAGCGATCGCCTCTTAACTAGCGAAACTCGTGCCTCAGATCTCAATAGTGCTAGAACTATGCTCAAAGAGGCGATTGAATGCACCCAAACAGCAATCAATCAACTGGGTGCAGCAGTTGAATTTCCAGAATTAATTCAGCTAGCTAATCAAGATCGGGAAGTTGGCAGATATGCCATCCAAATTGTCAAACTTGTCAATGAAGAGCGAGTTGCGATCGATGAACGAATCGGTTCTGCTTTGGTAGATTGGCAAGTCACTCGCCTAGCCCAAATCGATAAAGATATCCTCCGCATAGCTGTAGGAGAAATGCTGTTTTTAGGACTTCCAGACAGCGTAGTTGTTAACGAAGCTGTGTTGCTAGCCAAACGTTACAGTGGAGACGATGGTCATCGTTTCATTAACGGTGTTCTACGCCGAGTTACAGAGCAAAAAAAGACTGCATAATCGTAATTCGTAATTCGTAATACTCGCCAAAGGCGAGAAGCAAGCTACGTAATTCGTAATTTAAGAGGGACAGAACAACGGCTAATTATCTTTTCTCTCTGCCCCTCTGCTGTATAAGAGGTGAGGATAACCCGGAAGTTTTTACCCCAAGAAAGAGTAAAGAGTTAAATTAAACTTATAACTAATAACTCATAATCCATATAACAACTAATACCGCTAGGTGCAATGGTTTTTAATTGGTTCCGTCGTCAACACAACGATTCTTCTAACACCCCCTCTGAAAAAACACAACAAGAAACTCCTTTAGCAAAAGAACCCCAACCAGAACCAGCCGAAACGGCAAACCCAACAACAGAAACTGCACAAGATTCAAGTACAGATTTGTTGGCGTTTGCTAAAGCTGCTTATAAAAATATCCAGCAAAAACAACAATCTCCAGAAGTTGCAACGCCACCTAACTCAGAAATTGCCTCATCACCAATACCAAAAACCGAGGCGATAGAAACCGCACAACCACCAGAAGCAGTTTCTACCGTAGCTGAAGCCAATGAAACAGCACAATCTCCAGAGATAGCTGCAACTGTTGCTGAAACCACTGAGGAAGTAGCAGAAATTACTGAGAAACAGTCTGTATCTACTGCTGGGGTTGATTCGGTTACAGAAATTACTGAGGAACAGCTTGTATCTACCTCAGAGGTTGAATCGGTGGCAGAAACTACTGAGGAGCCAGTAACACTTAATCCAGAACTAATAGTAGAAGAAACCGAATCACCAAAAGCAACACCAGTAAATTTATCTTTTTTAGAAAGAGCCGCAGCAGAACGGCAAGCAAAGCAAGAACGACTAATAGCTAGTGCGATTGAAGTACCAGAACCAGAAGTATTAACACCTGCTGTAGCATCGACAACTACCACATCAGAAACAGCAGAGGTACTACCTGAACTGGCTTTTGATGAAGGATTTATGTGGTCAACAGAAGTTTTGGCAGCCCAAGGTAGGCGACCAGAAGATGTTTCTATTGAAGAGATTACTTGGTTGAAGAAGTTACGGCAAGGGTTAGATAAAACCCGTCGTAACATTCTCAATCAATTGAAGGCGATCGTTGGGCAAGGGCCGTTAAACCAAGCGGCGGTGGCAGAAATCGAGGCTGCACTTTTGCAAGCTGATGTGGGTGTAGAAGCAACAGATTACATTATTAGCGAATTACAGAAAAAACTACGAGCAGAAGTTACTGCACCAGAAGAAGCGATCGCTTTCCTCAAAGAAATATTGCGGGATATGTTAGATCAGCCGCTGAAGGAATCCCACAAATCTAGCTTTGCTCCAGACAAAGAAACTCTGAATATTTGGTTAATTACTGGGGTTAATGGCGCTGGTAAAACCACTACGATCGGCAAAATCTCTCACTTAGCCCAAAAATCGGGCTATAAATGCCTAATTGGGGCAGCAGACACATTCCGGGCTGCTGCTGTAGAACAGGTGAAGGTTTGGGGTACTAGAAGCGGCGTAGAAGTAATTTCTAATCCTGGGAAGAATACAGATCCGGCTGCTGTGGTGTTCGATGCGATCGCCGCTGCCCAAGCACGAGAAACTGAGTTACTTTTGGTAGATACTGCTGGGCGACTGCAAAACAAGAAAAATTTAATGGACGAACTCAGCAAAATTCGCCGGATTATCGATAAAAAAGCCCCTAAGGCCAAAATCGAATCTCTGTTGGTTTTAGATGCTACTCTGGGTCAAAATGGCTTGCGGCAAGCTGAAGTTTTCTCCCAAGCGGCTCAACTTAGCGGTGTAGTGTTAACCAAACTGGATGGTACTGCCAAAGGAGGAGTTGCTCTGGCCGTTGTGCAGCAACTCGGTTTACCCATTCGCTTTATTGGGGCTGGCGAAGGAATTGAAGATTTACGTCCTTTTTCTAGCTACGAGTTTGTCGAAGCTCTATTGAGTGGTTAATTTCAAATTTTTCAGTTAAGCTCTTTTCTGAGAAAACCAAATTATTTTAGGACTTAGTACTCTGGTATTGTCATTGCGATTAACTAGAAATACAATACTGGCAAAAACCTAAGTCCTAAAACTGTTAGTTTGCTATCAAGTATGGTAAATTCTGCTAAAACCTTACTTTAACGCTGTTGTTCTGGGAGCATCTTATCCGTTTATGGCAAATCGCCCTGACAAAATTACCTGCAAATATTCTCTAGCGGTAAATTAAAAGTCGTAAATATAACACTCTAATTACAATGACTAGTTGAATTTTAAAGTTAAAAATTTTGGGTAATGGTCTTTCTTAACCAAATGTCACTAGCTTTATATAGCAGTTCTCAATTACATGAGGTACATAGCCACTAATACCGTTTCACTTTAAAAATTGATACAAATAGTCAGGAGGGGAGCAGGGAGCATACTTCGACTACGCTCAGTAACCAGGGGGAAAAAATTAAAGACCAATCATCTGTTTCAAATATTTCGTGAAATGTTATAACCACTAGTCCTTGAACTCAACGAGATGTACCTCACTAAAAGGATAAGCGCTATAGTTATTTTTTGAGTAAGCTAAAGTGCATCTAAAAATTTGCTGATTTTCAGTTTTAGATGTGATTGTTAGCTTTTTATTCCCTGAAGCTAATCTCTGAGAATACTCTTATCCACTAGACTATGATCTTATTAGCTTGATTAACCAATCGAAAACCATAACAAAATAATTTTGCTACTAAAAGATTTATCTATGTCTAAAGTAGTATGATTTGCTAATTAAGTTATGGAAAATGGAGTAACTTTCTAAATGCTGAGAAGAATTACTGACTTTTGCCAGGAATTTGCCATTAAAAATAAGTTGTAAGAAGTTACTATATTTATCTAGAAAAGTCACAAGCAAATGCAATACTTGTATCAAGTCGCATCCTACGTCTTTCTACTCTTGCTAAAGGGACAAATCTTGTCTCAATATGGTTTAGCAATGCCAAAAGCAAAGAGTTTATAAATAATCTATATCTGTTGCTTCTAAGCGCAATAATAACTGTACTGTGTCTCAACTGCCCTCTCAACCCACTGATAGTAATAGTAGTGCCACGACAGATGTCACCCCAGTCGTGGCACTTAAAGAACTTGTGGCGCGGTTGCACCGAGAACAAAATAAAATTCAAGATTTGCTCAGTTCTCTAGGATTTGCCCTCAGAAGTTTTAATAACTTGAATCAGTTTTTAGAGCTGATTCCATTGATGGCAACAAGAGTTACAGATGCAGACGGCAGTGCTTTGTTTCTTTACAAACCTAACGGTCAAGTCAGACTAGAACAGTTACACTGGCAGGACAGTCGCCAGCGAAAGAACATCCGTAAAGCTTTAGAAACAGCTAGTAGTCAAATCATCCTCCCGCACAGTACTGCCCCTTTAGCAACTGCTACAGGGATTTTGGATGACCAAATGCATCAGTATTTGGGACCAGACGTACAAGTATTTGGTACAGCAATTCTGGTCAAACATACGGAGCGAGGGTGGCTTTACGTCTTGAGCCGCGATCCAGAATATAGTTGGACAGATACCAGACAAAAGTTAGTTCGGTTAGTTGCAGATCAAACGGCGGTAGCAATTGAAAACGATGAATTAGCAGTAGAACTCAGAAAGAAAGAACGCTTAGATCAAGAACTAGAAATTGGCGCAGAAATTCAACGGCGACTTTTACCCCGTCAATGTCCCATTATTCCTGGTGCAGTTCTGGCTGCAAGGTGTAAACCTGCAAATCGCGTTGGTGGAGACTACTACGATTTTATTCCTACTAATCACAATCAAATTCAACTTAGCAACAGAATTGCTCAAAAAGTTGGCCGTTGGGGTTTGGTAATTGGGGATGTTATGGGTAAGGGTGTCCCCGCAGGTTTAATTATGACAATGATGCGAGGAATGCTGAAAGGAGAGGTGTTGCATGGTAATTCTCCCGCTGGAATTTTGCAAAACTTGAATCGAGTTATGTATGCGGATTTGGAAAATTCCCACCGTTTTGTCACGTTGTTTTATTCAGAATATAATCCCCAGACACGGATTTTATCCTATAGTAATGCAGCCCATAATCCTCCCTTGTGGTGGCACGCAGCCACAAAAACTATCACCCGGTTGGATACCCTAGGAATGTTGATTGGTTTAGATGCTAATAGCCAATATGAAAATGCCCAGGCACAGTTAGAACCTGGGGATACAATAATTTATTATACAGATGGTCTCACTGATGCGGCTGCGGCTAGTGGCGATCGCTTTGATGAAGAAAACTTCGTTACCGCCTTCAGTGTAGCTTGCAGCTACTACAACGGGCCACAAGAAATTGTAGATTATCTATTTGACCAAGTTCAACAATTCATCGGTAATGGTCAGCAAAATACTGATGATATGACGCTAGTTGTTCTACAAATTCAATAGTTGATTAGCTTTTGATCAAAAGAAGCAGGGGTTTGAAACCCCGACTACATTTGCCTCCTGTTTCTTCGTTGACTAATCAAAACACAATTGTCCAACCTTGCTTTTGAATATCTTGCTTGGTATAAGAAATACCATCAATCTTGATGCCTTTATCATCAAGCAAAGTGATGATCCCACCATTGTTACTTAATTGGATACCGTCTTGACGTAAAGATACTTTTAGAGTTTCACCCGCATTGATAATGTCACTTATAGATTGTTTGTTCTTGGCTCTGTCTGCCAATGCCCAACCATTTAAGTCAATTTTATCTGGTGAGGTGTTAATTAAAGTCACTGTCTCCTTACCTATATCATCTCCTGAAGGATTTACCAAAGCAGCAATAATGCGAACCGCCGAAGTTACCGCAATTGGTGTTACCACATCATCTGTATCTATTCTGTTACCTGTGGTATCATCGGTATGGAATGCTTGGGATTGGAAGGCTAAAAAGATGCCTACCCATTGATTTCGGGTTGGGTAGTGAATCAACAGACCACCATCTTGCCAAACACCGTTATCTTTTTGAAATTGAGCAGCATTACCCTGGTTCATGTGGATGTCATGGATACCGTTACCAGGGAGAAAACCAAAATACTTATCCTTGATATCTTGTTCTGGACCCCACTTTTCACCAAAAGGATAGAGAACTGCATCTGGTGAAGCGATCGCCCGTGCAATGTATAGTTCTAGTAATTCGTTGAGGTCATTATCTGGCCCTGGTACGTTGTACGGCAACGGTTTCATCTGTTGTGGATCAAACAAATTTCCTCGAATGTAGTCTAAAGCTAATCCTCCAGGTTTGCTTGTCAACTCATTGAAGCCGAAATCCAATTCCTGTAGTTCTTTAGTGATTGGATGAGAGAAATTCTCGTCTACAAAGTAAAGCAATTCTGATGGACTTTGCTTTGATTTAACGTTGATAGCGATGCGATGCTTTTGTTTTTCGTCAGTCACAAGCACTTGGTAATGGGGAGATGGTCCCTCACCCAGCTTGCGATTTATAGCCCGACCTTTGAGAACACCGTAATTTTTTAAAGGCATCTACTTCTCCTACAATTTCATGGTGCAAAAGATGACATTAGGGTAATACTTAATATCGGGCGTTGAAAGTTTAATCATCAAAGGTACATAATTTCGTACCTTGGTAGTCAATCGCAAGCGAATTAAATCCTCTGCTGTTTTTTCTAGGGTTTCTTACTGTAAGGTCATAAGCATATCCACAGAGTTGGCATCATACTAACATGACGTTTTTGTGTTGTTTAGTCTGAGAGTACATTTATAAAGCAAGAAAGCGAAGCGGGTATAAAGCCAAGGCTTTCTCCTCTGCACTCTGCAATAATTCCTCTATATTGCAAAATAAGAATTAAGATTATGCAATAATTGCATATTGGGGATGCAAGTAAGTCCGACAGATGCCATTCTCATGAATAGGAATAGAGTCGATGGCATATTACAGATAAATCCCCTGGTGCTTACCAGGGGCTTTTATTTGGAGGTTAAGATGCCACCGCACGATATTTGCCATACTTCTAGTCAATATTTCCATAGTTGAGCTAGCGATCGCTTTCGTTTTTGACAGATGCAAACCCAAATCAAGTCAGACTTTCTTAATTACGAATTACGGTTGTCCTTTGGTTCCTCAATTTGGGGTACAATCAAAAGCCTGCCAATAAATGACGATGCTTGCTGACAGGAGATGCTTCTTATGGCCCGGATGTATTATGACGAAGATGCCAATTTAGACCTTTTGGCGGGAAAAACTATTGCGATTATCGGCTATGGTTCCCAAGGTCATGCCCATGCCCTCAATCTTAAAGATAGTGGTTTGAATGTGATTGTGGGTTTATATCCGGGTAGTAAGTCAGTAGAAAAAGCCACAGCGGCCGGCTTAACTGTGAAAAATGTTGCCGATGCAGCCAATGCGGCTGATTTCATCATGATTTTGTTACCTGATGAAGTGCAAAAAACAATTTACAAAAATGAGATTGAACCAAATCTAGAAGAGGGAAACGTGTTAGCTTTTGCACACGGGTTCAATATTCACTTTGGACAAGTCGTACCACCTGCTAACGTAGATGTAGTGATGGTAGCACCCAAAGGGCCGGGACATCTGGTACGGCGAACTTATGAACAAGGAGAAGGTGTACCAGCGCTGTTTGCAATTTATCAAGATGCTAGCGGTCGGGCGCGCGATCGCGCGATGGCTTATGCTAGAGGTATTGGTGGTACTCGTGCGGGAATTTTAGAGACAACTTTCCGCGAAGAAACTGAAACCGATTTGTTTGGTGAACAAGCAGTATTATGTGGTGGTTTGAGTGCTTTAATCAAAGCAGGATTTGAAACTTTGGTAGAAGCAGGTTATCAACCAGAATTAGCTTATTTTGAATGTCTTCACGAAGTCAAATTAATTGTTGACTTAGTTGTAGAAGGTGGTTTAGCTAAAATGCGCGATAGCATCTCTAATACCGCAGAATACGGCGATTATACCCGTGGTCCGCGGATTGTCAATGACCAAACCAAAGCTGAGATGCAAAAGATTCTCAGTGAAATTCAATCAGGACAATTTGCACGGGAGTTCGTTTTAGAAAATCAATCTGGTAAACCGGGATTTACCGCCATGCGTCGCCAAGAAGCCGAACATCCCATTGAAGAAGTTGGTAAGGATTTACGTGCGATGTTTAGCTGGTTGAAAAAGGTTTAGTTATAATAGATGTTCGGTGAACAGTAAACATTTAACTGAAAACTGTTCACTGATTATTGTGAATTTCTCAAAAATGAATTTATTCTAAAAACTGCATGTCTAATGCTGTTTTCATCACTATATTCTGGATTAATTGGGATATTTTTACCAAATTTCATTATGATTACAGATCGATAAAGCTTAGAATACTTAAACTGTTTTTCTTGAATATCAATACATATAATTTGTTCTAATGGATGTTCTATAATTGTTTGACCACGTAAACCTTTACGTTCTATTAATACTTTATTAAGAGTTTTATAAAAAGTGCAATTGCTGACAGGTGATGTTGCCAAAAAAACGCCAACAGTCATCAGAATTAGCATCAATAAGCTGATAAAAAATATATGGTTACGCTGATTTTGTTGCACTAATAGAGAAGATCGCTGAGAGCTGATAAAATCGTTGATTTGAAAAGCAACTTCCTGGTTTACTTGATAGCTAAGATGTGACAACAAAGCATACTCTCCAAAGGAAGTGACAACTACAACTTGATATGTTTTTCCCCCCTTACTACCGCTTCTTGTGATCATATATGCTTCTTGGGGGTCAAAAATTTTAAGTTTTTCTGCATTTCCCAGTAAATTAAACCGCTTCAATTCACAGTTAATTTGATTTGATGAAAGGCGATCGCAATTTAAACGAGCTGAAGCAGCATCGAAAAATAGACAATAAATCAAAAAACTTAAACAGACTGCAAAAATACTTATCCCACTTAACCATTTTGTGATTGGTCGATGCTGCAATCGCAATCGAGTACGAGTTTCTTCTACAACTTTCATCAATATTTTTGTATAAAATGTCTAGTCTATAAGTCCAGTATTCCCTCCATAGCTCATCTAATTACTTTCCTTTTCCTTATTCTTCTGGTTATATTCTCCCAATAATCGGCAAAATCGGTTGGTGGATAAAGATGTGTCTGCGATGGATGAAAGAAACGAAAATCAGGATTATCTAAGAAGGCGATCGCAGACACAAAATATGAGGTTAAGGTCAATCTGAAGTATAAATACGCTACATAAATAGTTATGAAGAATACATGAAGTTATTATCCTGTTGCTATCTTTTGCATACATAGTTGTTTAGTGTAATCACAGTTGGCACACTTATTTCTTCAAAGTATCTTTGGATGGCGGTGTTCATAAAAGTGTGTTCCTATGTTAGTGAAAAGTGTTGTTTCAAGCTTATCCATCGTATTTTCCTGCGTATTTGTTGGTTATTTTAATGTACAAAAAGCAACTTCAGCGACAAATATTCAGACCGGATCTAACCATGAAGAAGAGATAAAGCATGACTCTAAGCTAATCAGTATTGCAACTCCGACAACATATTATGTTAGTGGTAGCGGGAGTGACAGTAATAGTGGACTCTCTACTTCTTCGCCCTTTAGAACAATTCAAAAGGCAGCAGATCTCACAAACCCTGGGGATAGAGTGCTAATCATGAACGGAGTGTACACAAATGCATACCCTAGTTATGTGGTATACCTAAGTCGCTCTGGAACTAACAACGCCTGGATTAAGTTCCAAGCATATCCGGGACACTCACCCAAAATTAAACACAACGGATGGCATGGAATTTTGATTACCAAGGGAGCATCATATATTGAGATCAAAGGGTTAGAGGTCGAGGGAAACAATGCTAATATCACTCTTGATTATGCTAAGAGTCAGCAATACAACGGTAATAACCCACTGACAAACGGAAACTGCATTAGTATTGATGGACAAAAAACTACTCATTCTCATCACATACGTATCCTGAACAATAAAGTACATAATTGTGGAGGTTCAGGTATTGGTGCAGCCCAAACAGACTATTTGACTATAGATGGAAATGAAGTATTTAATAATGCTTGGTATTCTATCCATGCCAATAGTGGTATTGTGCTTTACCAGAATTGGAACTCTGATACCAACAAGACGGATTATAAAATGTATGTTACTAACAACAAGGTCTACAACAATCGACAATACATTCCCTGGATAGTAAACGGGAAAATAGTAGACGGCAACGGCATCATTGTAGATGATAGTCAAAATACTCAAAACGGTTCAACATTAGGCGCATATCAAGGGAGAACCTTGATTGCTAACAACCTCTCATATAAAAATGGTGGTTCAGGCATTCTTAGTTTTCGCAGCGATCGTATAGATGTTATCAACAACACACTCTACTTGAATAGCCTCAGCCCAGAAATCACCAAGGGGCAACTTGGCGCTGATGAATCTTCTAATGTCATGTTTTTCAATAACATTGTCTATTCTTCCCCTGATAAGAAGGTTAACAGTGCTTGGTTAAGTACAAATGTCACTTATAAAAAAAATATGTACTTCAATAGTTCCAAAATCTATCCTGTGTTCAGTAGTGACATTGTTGCCAACCCCCAGTTTATTAATCCTTCAACAGCTGATTTTCGATTAAAGACTACTAGCCCCGCAATTAATAGTGGCGTTAACTTCATAAAAACAGATTTTCTAAATAATCCTCGTCCTTCTGGTTCAGCTTCTGATATCGGAGCGTACGAGTACCAATTCTAATAACGAGGATACTATGGGGTTGTGTATCAAAAACTGGAATCATAGAGAAGAACTTTTATTTCTTCTAAAATTTTGTAACACAACCTCTTTCCTTGATTCTTGAGAATTGAAATATTTTGAAGAATGGTAAAAATAGTTGCTAGATTCATTTTTGTCAATGATTCCATTTACCACTAAACCTAAGACGTTGTGATTGGCTCTGTTCAACATTTCTTGAACAGCCAATGCACTGCTAGAATCAATTACACCAGGTCGGCTTACCAACAAAATTCCGTCAGACATCTGGCTTAAAGCCAAAGCATCAGCAGTCAAAAGGGCTGGTGGAGCATCAATAATTATAAAATCATACTTAGATGAAAAATCTTCGATTAATGTTGCCATCCGCTTTGAGTCCAGCAAAGCCAATGGATTCGGAGGTCTAACTCCCGCAGTTAATACATCAAGATTATCCATTACTTTGTTGACAGCCATATCAAATTTAGACTGACCTACTAAAATTTCACTCAAACCAGCTATATTTGTAAGTTCCCAAATATGATGCTGTGAAGGAACTCTCATATCTGCGTCAATAAGTAAAACTCGTCGGCCTAATTGAGCGATCGCGGCTGCTAAATTTGCTGAAACTGTAGACTTACCTTCTTTCGGTACAGCACTAGTAATTACTATAGTTTTCAAAACTTTATCAGAACTGAGAAACTTCAAATTAGCTTGAATCATCCGATACATTTCGCTAGTTAAAGAATGAGGTGTATCTCTAACAGCAACTTCTGCAATTGTGGGTTCTACTTGACGATCGCGGGAGCGTAATTTAGCAGCAGTCAAGGGAATACCACCTAGTAATGTATATCCAAATACTTCTCTTATTTCCTTTAATGTTTTGAGAGATTTATCTTTCATTTCTAGGAAGAAAACAGTAGTCGTAGACAAAAAGACACCAAGCATCACTCCTAGAACCACAACGATTAGTTTTTTTCCTGATTCTGGCTTTTGAGGAATTGTCGCCTGAGCTACAATCCTGGCATTGGGTGCATTTCTGTTTTCTGCTACCTGTAGTTCTTGTACCTTTTTTAAAAGAGTTTGATAAGTAGACTCAGCAACTTGTACCTTCCGTTCTAACTCGCGCTGAGTTTGTGTCAACTGAGGAATGATTTGCATCCGTTTTTCGTAAACAGAACGGGAGTTAGATAAAGAAGCAAGTCGATTTGACAAGCCAGAGCGTTGCAATTCTAATTGTAAGTAATTTTGGATTAGTGTTTGTCTAAGTTCTCCAAGCTGCAATAGGCGTTGCGGAACTTGTACTGATGTGCCTACAGTCTGGATAGTTTGCTGTTTTAGAAGTGCTGTTAAATTAGCTTTTCTGGCTTCGAGATTAACGATTACAGGGTTGTTTTCTTGGAAACGGCTGCGATCGCTGGCTAATTGTCGTTCTATTTCTTGAAGTTGTGTGAGAATTTCCTGCACAGCTGGTGACTGACTTAAGGCACTGACTGCGATCGCTTGTTGAGAATTGAGACCGAGTTTCTGACGCAGTTCACTAGTTTGAGCAGTTACATCTTTGAGTTGCGCTCGCACAGTATTAATCTGAGTATTTAAATCTCCGATAGTAGCAACGGCTGAATTAGTTTCTTCAGTTAAATCTGCAATGTTATTCTTCTGTTTAAACACGCGTAATTCTATTTCTGCCTTTTCAACGGCATCTTGAGTTTGTGGCAACTGTTTAGCCATAAATTTCCGCGTTGCTTCTGCCTCAGCCCGATTAGTCAAAATATCATTTTCTAAATAAAGATTCATGATGGTGTTGACTATTGCCGCGGCTTCTTTAGGATTACGGCTTTTATAAGCTAGCTGCAATACATCTGTACCACCAACTATCTTTAAAGTCAGCTTTTTTTGTAAATCTTCAACTTTTAATGCTTCACTTTCGTTATTTTGAAGTTGCAGTTGATCAATAGTGCGCTGCAACAAAGGATGAGAAGAAATTACTTCTACTTGCGTACTGATCGGATTTTGAGTTGCTACCAAGGATCTTAAATCGCCGGGTTCTTCGCCGTCAGAAGTACTAGGCAAGAGGTTAGAACCAACTACTTTAAAGGAGGGAACTCTAAATAGTAGTTTTCCTTCGGCTTCATAGGATGGTTTAAGATATAGCGTTGCTAGAGCACTCAGCGCAACTGTACCCAATAAAATGCTAGTGGCTGGCAGCCATCGCCGTTTTAAGATTAACAAGTAACGACTGAAGTCTAAATCGATAGGTTCTCTAGCTTCTATGGGGTTTGCTGACATAATATTTTAAAGGTTCAAAATTAAAGGTTTTGGGCTTTAAGATTAACTTTATACTAATCTAGCGTTCAGGAGCCTGATCAAAAGATCGGGCGATCGCATTCCAGGCTAACTTGCGTTGCATTTTAGTATCAAAGGGTAAAGGACGTACAGGAGCTTGATCTCGTCTAGGTTGAAATTCACTTAACCAAGTATAGCGATCGCTCAGTCCCCAGTTAATTACAGCGATCACTGCTTGTTCATCCAAAGCTGCGGCAAGATAATCTTCATATAGACCAGCAATAATGCGATCGCGAACCACAATATCTAAAGGTAATTTTTTGTCTTTCACATCCATTTCTGTGATCATAATTTTCAATTCTAAACTAGCTACATCCCTCAGAAACTGTCGTAGCTTTTTAGGATTAAAATTACGATTAGGTGACAAGTGAGCTTGAATGCCAAGGGCATGAATCGGAGTGCCTTGAGACTTTAAACGTTCTAATAACTTTAAAACGGCAGTCCTCTTAGCTTCGTTTTGAGGTGTGTCATAATCTAAACCAAAATCGTTGTAAACTAAAAGCGCTTGTGGATCAGACTCAGCAGCAAGACGAAATGCTAAGTCAATATAATTCGGACCTAAAAGTTTCAGCCACGGAGTTGTTCGCAAACCGTCGGATCTATGATCACTTGTATCAATAGCCTCATTAACAACATCCCAAGAATGAATTTTGCCAGCGTAGCGTTTAACAACAGTTTTAATGTGTCTTTCTAAAAACTGTTTTGCATTTTGCCTATTAACTGTACTCTTAAACCAAGGGGGTAAAGACTCGTGCCATACTAAAGTATGACCTCTCAAAAGCAACCCATGAGTTTTAGCAAAATTAGCCATCCAATCTGCCCTAGTAAAGTCAAAATTATATGGACTAGGACGTAAAGGTTTTTTGCCAACATGCCACTTTAACTCCCATTCCGGGACAAGTACTCTGCACTCGTGCTTTACAATATTTGCAAGTTCTTTATCCGATGACAATTGAGAGTATTGAATAGCTGCTCCGTACATTAATCCTTTAGCAGCAGCACGTTCTTTTAAAGAAAAATTACCAGATATAGAAAACTTCCTATTAGGATTATCAAGTACTTGAATTTGGTGATTAAGAACAATGGTTTTGGAAGTTGTCACAGCACCTACGCCACCAGCAAACATCCCAAAACCTAATTTTATAGCACGCCGTCTAGTTACTAAAAAGTCGTTATTCATTAATAAGTAATTCCTAACTAAAACTTGGATAATCCTAGTTTCTGCTTCAGAACCAGCCACATGAAGAGGGGATTACCAACTATGTAACGTTGCCAAAGGCGTTTGGGTTCTACTATCAAGCGAAATAACCACTCTAATCCATGTTTCTGCATCCAAAGTGGCGCTCGTTGCACCATACCTGAAACTAGTTCAAAACTTACACCAATACCAACGGAAATCGGCACATTTAGTTGTTGGTAGTTAGCATGTATCCATTTCTCTTGTTTGGGAGCGCCTAATCCAACAAAAAGAATATGCGGTGCAGCATCAATAATCTTGGCATTTATCAGTGCTAGTTCTGCGGCATTAGATTCAAACCCATAAGATGGACAATAAGTCCCGACAACTTTCAAATTCGGATACCTAGCTTGAAAAACTTCTGCTGCTTTCTCAGATGCTCCAGGACGACCTCCCAACAAAAATACTTTTAATCCTTTAGAAGCAGCAACTTCGCAAAGCTTTTCAAATAAATCAGTACCATTCACCCGTCCCTTAAGTGGTTTTTGTAAAAACTGCGCTGCCCATAGCAGTGATACACCATCTGGTACTACTAAAAAAGCATTGTTATAAATTTCTTGAAATTTGATATCTTCTTGTAATGTTAAAATATGCTGTGCATTAGGTGTTACAACATATTTGGGTGAACTCCCTATAATTGCATAGTCTACAATTATTTTAACCACTTCTTCAAAGCTATATTTATCAATTTGTACACCTGTAATGTTGACTTTCATATATTTTATTTAATTGGTAGATTAACCTTTGTTGTGCTTCAAATTAACTATATTTAATTACTTGGCATTAGTTGTAATCAGATTTTTAGTAAATAATGCTACTAGCTCAGAACAGTATTTACGGATATCAAAAGGAATTATCGTTTCTCTAGCAGCTTTTCCCAGAAGTAACCTTAAAGCCTCATTTTCAATCAGAGACTGCATTGTATGAGATAGTTGTTCAATATCACCAGGAGTAACTAAAAAACCATTTTTCTTAGAAACTACTAATTCAGGAATTCCTCCCACAGGGGTACTTATGACTGGCAAACTCCAAGCCATTGCTTCTAATATTGCCATTGGTAGACCTTCATTATAGGAAGGTAGTATGAATACATCAGCACTAGCTAAAAGTTCGTTTCTTTTTTCTGAATTTACCCAACCCAAAAAAGTAATGCATTCTACAAGATTAAGACTATCAACTAAATTCTGAGCTTGTTCTAAATCCCCATCTCCTGCCAATATCAAATTTGAGCAGTTTTTTATCGTATCAGGTAATTTGGCAAACGCCTTAATCAAATCAAATGCTCCCTTTCGCTGGCCAACACGTCCACAAAAAAGCAGAGTTACTTTTTTAGTATTCAAACGCTGTGGAGTCTCAATAGGTAGTTCTGTGGGATTGGGCAAAACAAAAACCTTTTGAGGATCTAAACCTATATTGATAACATAATAATCTTTCCAAGTCTTAGACAGAACAATAAAACCCTTGCAATGACGAAATATACTATTCAGCCATTTTTTTGTCCACTTAGGTAAGCTAGAGTAAGTTACATGAAATTCTGCTCCATGTGCATGTATGAATACAGGCTTCTGGAAACTAAATGCAACTAGGGCAATAATCGCTTTTCTTAAAACACTACCGCCATCTGACAAATGAATATATACAATATCAAGTTTATCAAACATCAATTTCGATAACAAGCTTACTAAAGCCTTGATAAATACTATCAATCTATGTGTAATAGAACCTTCATCATGGCTAGTAAAATGCTGAATTTTGATGTGATGAGGAGTATGTTTGAGAATAAGATTTTCAACAGTTGCGATCCCACCATTTTGTTTTAGACTAGCTCCTATCATGGCAATCCGAATTGTATCCATTTTTCACTTTTTTATAGTTTAAATTAACTTGACATTTTAAGCTAAACTTTAAATAATAATTTTGTACAATCATAATTTATTTCAATAATGATTTATTGTGAGACTCTTATGATTTTTATTATTCAATGATGCAGATAGCAAATAAGACAAAGATACATAAATTACCCAACCAAAATCATTTTGCACCATTAGTCCACTCTCACTGAAATTAGATATTGCAAAATATGAGATTAACATACAGGGGAAAAGCACTTCGGGTGTCTTATATTGGCGTACTAACATTAATGAAATTGCTAAATTTCTGATGAATCCAATGGCAAAGATGAATAATCCTATAAAACCAATATTAAGCAAAATATCAATATAACCATTATGTGCATTTGGAGGATGCCAAGGAATAGCTCTCCATACTTCTTCAGAAGCACTGTTCAACCCCCAAAATGCACCATATCCATAGCCTAACCAAGGCCGACGTAATGCCATATCTATTAATAATTCCCACAAATCAGTACGACCAGTGAAAGTTGTATCTTTACCAAAGACTCCTAATATTTCATTTGCATTATCTACAGCCCATAAAGTAGTTATTGATGTTACTAACATCATAAAAGCAATAATAGGCACTATTAAATCATATTGTAACCGCAGGACATTTAAGAGAGAAAATATGATAATCATATCTAAAAAAACTATTATAGCTGCGGAAGATCTCGAAAGAACTAACATGAAAATTGATAAACCTAAAGCTGCCTCCCAAATAAAGTATTTTTTATCAACTTTAAGACATTTTAATAAACAGATGATAGCGCTTAAAACCATCCACTTTCCAAAAGCATTTTTGTGAACGTAAATGCCGCGCCAACTGCCAGCGTGGATACCTGACATGACACCATACTTGGGCAATACTACAGAAAATATAAGACTTACAATTACAATGAGTCCAAACGTGAAGCTAACTATTAATAAATGCTTTTCTAAACTGTTATAGCTAACAGATAAATAAACACCAAATAAGGTTGTTCCTATAAGTGCAACAATACGTGTAAAAGTTATAGTTGGATCAACAGACCATAGGAGAGAAAAAGCTGCAATCCCAGTTAATAAAACAATATTTTGATTTTTAGTTAATACATAAACAGTCTTTTTCCAACGGATAGCTAGGAGAAAAAAAGTAATAACGTAAATTAATATAAATGTTAATTGGACAATGGCAGTATCTCCGGCAGATTCTACTTCTCCCTCACTTACACCACCCTTAACAAGAACAGTCAGTGGACCACCTGTATAAAGCATTAAGGATACCACTGTAAAACCTGTTTCGAGGAATTTGAGAAATTTTCTCACGTAACCTGACTCTCAAGATTAGCGAATTAAATAACGTAACTACAACAAAGGATAAAGATGAAATTCAGCACGAAGTTCATCGGTAAGTTTCTGTTCATTAAACGGGGCAAGAATAAGTTTTTTTATGCCTCGAAAAGCTTCTTTAGGATTACGTTTTAATTTGGCAACAAGTGGTTCCTGCAAGGAAACACTTTCGCCTATTTTATCTCTAACATAAATTGTGCCTGGAAAAGGTAATGGTTGAATAGGCGTTCCGCGTGCTGCTAAATCTCCTTTAGCCAGAGGATGTCCTGATAAAAATCTATCATAACCAGTCAACTGTCCATAGGGCAGTGTTTTCTCTGGAAGAGTCAACAGACGGTAATTGATAATGTTAGAAGTTCCACACACTTTATAAAAGTTTTCTTTCTTAACTATGATTTTGCTGCTTTCCTCTTCATATTCATAACCAGTCTCCATATACCAACCATTACTTTGCTTATTTTGATTAACAAAAGCTGCTAATCGATTACTGATACAGTCATCAGCATCTACACTCATAATGTGTGATGGCTGAAGGTCTTGAGCAGCTAATAGTCCAGCAGCAACTTTTTGTGCTCTATCTTCCATCTTTTCGGTGTAGTCCGAACTAGGAATAGGAAAATTAACTTCTATATATTGAACTTGAGGATGATAAAAATTAATTTGAGGTTTTTCATGGCAGACTACCATAACATGAAACTCTGAAGAGGTTTGATTACAGATAGACTGTAGACATCTTTCAAACATTTTAGATAGTTCTGTCCATGATTTTGCTACTTTAGAACTTTTAATCGGAATAATAAAAACTAACATATTTTCAATGTTTCCTTTGTTGATTGTATGAATCTTTTATTAGAGTAATTAACTGTCAACTATTTAGTCTAGTAAAAGTCTATACTGTAAAATGTAGACAATATTTATTTAGATTTAAAGCGCTTAGCCAAAGCACGAATTTGTTGCCGTAAATCTTGAGGAAGTAACCAAATTACCATATATAGTAGATAATCTATCAGTCTAGGTTTGCCTAATTTTATAGATTCCCGCAATAATATCCAAAAGGCTGACCAGTCTTTTCTAATAGAAGCTTCGTGACTGACAATAGTCATAATGAAGCCTGAATATGCTTTTGATGTAACTAAATGTTGAACTGATCTAATCCATTCTAAAGAGTATTGCCAGTCACCCATATTGCTTAATCGTTGACGGCCAATATCTGAATGCCAGTATGCTGTAGGTTCAGATACAAATTCTATGCCAACATTTTCTAGATTACTAACTTGAAGAAGCCATTCCCAATCCTCATGTTTGTACTTTTTGTTGTTGAAAGGAACTTTTATTAATAGTTCTTTTTTAGTAAAAAAGGTCGAAGTATGCATAAAGCCTTCTCCAGCAAATAGAGAATTGCGTGCAAAAAGATAGTTACTTAAGGGTTCAGCAGGGGCTATTAGTCTTCTTGGCCAGATTAATTCACCTTTTGAGGTCAATGCAATAAAGCGGCTAGATACAACAGGAAGTTTAAACTGTGAATGTTCTGCTAATTCAAGTTGAAGTTTAAGTTTTCGAGGCAACCATTCGTCATCATCATCCAAAAAGGCTATCCATGTGGATTGAGCCTCTCTAACACCAACATTCCTAGCCTCTGAAGCTCCCACATTTTCTAGTAGTTCTATCACTTTCAACCTAGAATCAGCTATTTGGGATAATGACTTAACTGTTTCTTCATCAGGACCATCTATAATTACAATCACTTCAATTGCTTGCAGTGTTTGTGCTAATGCACTTTTCACAGCCCTACTTACAATTTTTGGTCTATTTCTAGTAGGAATAACAACACTAACTATTACATGGTCGTTTGCATTATCCCCGAAAATATTACCGTTTTTTAGTATTTCTGTTTGCATGATTTATTTTTTTGAGAAACTGTAATTTCTACGTAAAATAAAAAATTATATTTATCCTTTATTTAGAAGTTTTGACCAAATAGCTTGGGGACTTCCTAGTTTGTTAATAACAAGTAAGCCAACAATTAAAAGGTAATAAAAACTTGAGATCAATAAGGTTAAAAGAAAATTTAAGTTAATTTTCTGTAATATGAGTAATACAGGTATCATCAGAGTACTAACTAGCAAAGGACGACGAATGATCTGCCATACGTTCAAAGAAAATATGCGAGTATACGTACAGTAAACATATTGGCTAAAACCAGAAATACGCATTAGTAACTCAACTGCTGCTGCACCTACTAATTTAAATTGCGAAATTAATACTACACTTGCTAAACTTCCTAAAATAGTTGTAACTATTACTTCTCTTAAATTAATTTTCTCAAGACCATTTGCTAAAAGTAAAAAAGACAAGGAACGATTAAAAGGCAAGAAAAATAATGTTAAGGCCATAACACTTAGTGCAGTACTTCCCTGAGCAAAGTTAGGATTGTAGAGAAAAATTAATAATTTATTACCAATAATTACTAGTCCTGCCAATAATGGTAATGCGATAATTAGTAATATTTCAATAAAATTTTCAATAATTTGACGCTGGTTTTCCCTTCCTTGATTTACCGCTTTTGATAAGCTAGGAAATACTGCCGTAGCTACACTATTGGCAATAATTAGAAATGGTTGAGTTAACTGTACAATGCCACCATAAATACCAACAAGAAACTCGCTTCCTAGAAGAGATAGAATCAAAATTTGACTTCTACTGTTAACTATAGCTATTCCTTCAATAGCAAAAAATGTTCGTGAAGCTTTAACACTATCCCAAATAAAAGCTTTATCAATTTGCCACTGGGGCTTGACTATACTTGTTAATAAAGCCCATTCAATCACCAAAATTATTGATTCGGAAATCACTAAGACAGTTGATAGAAAATCTACATTATAATAATGTTGCATTGCCCAAATCATCACAATTAGGCGCAGTACATAAATTGGCACAGTAGAAATAGCAATGAGATGCATTTTCTCATGAGCCTGAAAAATTGCCTCTGTAATATTGGAAAGGGAAAAAGGAATTATTGTTAAGCCCATGATATAGCAAACAGCCGATGTCTCAGTACTATAGGGAAGTAAAAATACGACAATGACTAGTGCCACATAACCAATAAGGCTAAATATTAATTGTAAGCATGTCCCACTTGTAAGAAAAATTGGTGTCTTTTGTGGATTGCAGGCCAATTCTCTAGTGAATAAAGTTTTTAGTCCTTGGGAGGCAATACTAACAAAGATAAAATAGTAGCTAAATGCTAGTAAATATTGTCCTAAGGCTTCAGCTCCCAAATAACGGGCTATAGTTGCTGTTAATACAAAAGTACTAACACTTTGTGCTAAACGGTTGGTGATTATTGAAAAAGAGTTGTTTATTAATTTGCGTTTTTCCACGATTAATAGTTAGTTAGTTTAATAAAACAGTCTGATAGTTATAGTTAACGATCGCCAATAAATATTTGTCATTGCTTATACAAGTTTCTGTTTAAAAAAATAATATTTAAAGCGGCGGTTAAAGATTGGCTGAATTTGACCAATTAAATGAATAAAAAAATAAGGGTTACGTAATGCTTGAAACGAA
Organism: Halotia branconii CENA392; assembly: GCF_029953635.1. Lineage (NCBI taxonomy): Bacteria > Bacillati > Cyanobacteriota > Cyanophyceae > Nostocales > Nodulariaceae > Halotia > Halotia branconii. The sequence goes on from NZ_CP124543.1 coordinate 2,266,342, forward strand.
GCTTTTAACCAATTTTTTTGCTTGAGCGGTTCAACAACACTGTAGTAAACTTTGTTTTGCTCAAGTACTTTTATGTTTTGAGATAGAGCTTGAACTAATTGGGGATTATTCTTAACAACGTCTTTATACAAAAAATCTTTAGTAGCAAGACTTAATTGATTCATAAATTTGAGTTTACTTTGTGTAACTAGGGAACCAGGACGAGTACGATAGAAATAGTAGGCTTGGGGGATAAAAATTAAGTAAGCATCTTTAATTAAACATTGCAGCATAAGATGGAAATCTTCGACTCCTTGAAATCTTCGGTCATATTGAATGTTATTTTTTAGCAAAAAATCTCGCTTAAACAAAGGCTTAGATATACCTAGATGTAAACCTTTTTTCCTATAAATATCTGTTTCAACAAAATAAGTTGCATTGATGGGTTTTAGAGCGTTAATCTGCTCTCCACTTTCACCGAGTAAAGTACTCCAAGGAGATTTTTCACCGTCTTGGATAAAATATAAATCATCGATAACGATGTCTGCACTTTGTGTCTGTGCTACTTGTAAAAATTTTTCGATCCGTTCTGGCGCATACCAGTCATCAGAGTCAAGAACTGCGATCCATTTTCCCTTAGCTTCTTCAATAGCACAATTGCGTGTGTGACTAACTCCCTGATTTGGTTGATTCACTAAAACCTTTAATCGAGGGTCAGAGATACTCTTAATTACTTCTAAAGTGGAATCAGTAGAGGCATCATCAACGACAATTACCTCAATATTTTTGATAGTTTGTCCTAAGGCAGATTCTATTGCCTGAGCAATATATTTTTCAGTATTATAGGCAGGAATAATAATAGAAACTTCTGGATTCATATTAGTTAAGCGTGTGTTTTTATAAAGTTAACTTTGTGCTAAAACAGATTATGACAAGTCAAGATGAAAAAAACACTATTGACTTGTCATAAATGGTCAGCTTAATACTCTAAGCTAGAGTTTAGCTGGAGATAAGTAGGCTCTCTAATTGGCGTTTTACCCAGCCCATTCCCCGTCGAGCGACGCTGAGTGTAGCAACAGAATTATTCATCTGTTGTACTTCTTCATCTGATAATTGCACTGATATTGAATTTGCTGAGTCTTCAATGCTGGAAGGCCTTCTGGCTCCAATAATAGGCACTATAGCTGGCGATTTTGCTCGCAGCCAAGCTAAAAGAATACAATATGTTGAAACTCCTTTGGCTGCGGCAAGTTCCTTTAGAATTGCTATGCTATCTAAATCGCTAGTACGCCGCTTGCCAGCAAAACCACCAAGAGGACTCCAAGCTAAGAAAGTCAGTTTTTCTTGTTCGCAGTATTCTAGTACACCGTTAAATTCTGAGTTACGGTGCCAGAGATTGTACTGGTTTTCAACTGCAACAATATCTACTACTTCACGGGCTTGCTTGATTTGGTTAACAGAGAAGTTAGAAACGCCTACAAACCGAATAATTCCCTTTGCTAGTGCTTCTTTTGCAGGAGTTAAAGATTCTTTAATCGAGTATTTGGGATCGGGAGAGTGGTACAACCATAAATCAATAGGCTTGTCTCCACCAAGCGCCTCGAAGCTATCCTGGATGGACTGTCTCAAATAATCTGGATTGCCGTTAACAACCCACTCACCATTAGGTCGTGTAAATCCACCTTTAGTGACTGTAAAGATTCTGCTAGTGTCACCATCATACTGCTGTAAGGCTTGATGAATTAATTTTTCGTTGTGGTGTTTCTCAGATTCATTTAGACAGTAGGCATCGGCCGTATCAATGAGGGTAATGCCAAGAGATAAAGCACGATGAATAGTCTCAATTGCCTGTGACTCTGGAGGCCTCTTACTTAAAGACATTGGCATTCCACCGAGTCCAACAACACTTATTTCAATTCCTGTATCACCTAGTTGCTTGGTTTGCATCATCGTATTTGGTTTTTAATTTACATTTGAAATTAACCCTTAGCACTCGACAGCAAGTGGAGTAGCTGAGTTGGTGATTAGGGGCTTGCCTTCTAAATATTCGGGAATTGGCGCACCCATTAATTTCAAAATAGTTGGTGGTAAGTCAATAATGTCACCTTGTAACAAATCTGTTCCAGGATTGATACCAGGACCTTTAGCCATGAAAAATCCTCGATCCCAATGAGAACCAGCACGGAAATAGGGAACAGGGCCAATTCTGCCAAAGTCTGGGCTGTCTACGACATCTGTCATTTGCTCGTTCCACAGAATAATTAAGTCAGAATCGGGGAGTTGTGGGTCGTTTTCACTTGCCGAACGACGTGTACGGACAACTTTTTTGACAAGAGATTTGCCTGTGCGAGCATCTGTGAGGCGATAGAGAATTTGTGACAATTCCTGGCATACTGTTTCGTACTCATCTGCTGTGACGATTCCATCCCGTTCTCTACCTTTGAGGTTAATACGAATATGACCATCGGCAAAAGCAGGGAGAGCAAAAGCTTTCATTTGTGGCCAGATGGGTTGGAACCACATTGCAGGCATCCAGCCCATTGCTGTTGCTTCAGCTTCTGTTGAGTAAGGAGAACGTAAACCATACTGACTAGACTGAAGAAACTTTTTGTGAGTCCAGGTTTTGAACAGCTTTTTAATGGGGTTAGGTTCATGCAAAGTAACCCAAACATTACCCGGCCAGGAGTTCCTCACGGGCTTTGTGATTATTGGTGGCGGAGTTTCACCTAATTTTCCAGGTGCGATCGCTACTTTTCCTGGGAAACTATAGCGATAAAGGATCTCTGGTAGGAAGGTCTGACTTAACATATCGCTGAAGTTCAGCCCCATGCCATGTGGTGAGAAACACAATACATAAGCATCTTCTGGTGCTTCAGATAAAATTTCTCCAATGGCTCGATCAATATCTTTGTAAGTTTCTAGCACAGGATCACTATCATTTCTTCCACTTAAATGAGGATAAAGTGGATGTTCAGGATCACTGAAAGCATAAAGATCATGACCTGCTGTATGAGGCTCATTGAAATTCGTAATGAATAAATCCCAAGATTCACGGCGCAACAAATCCCGGCAAATAGCCGAATGTCCCTCAATACTCTGCTTAAGTGCTGGTTTTTCCCAGTTAATATAAGCGTTATCCCACCACACTCCATAATCATTGAACAAAATTGGATTTTGTCCGTACTGCTTTGTTATATCTGCAAATACTTCTGGAGGGTCAGAAGCACTAGGTGTATAGGGGTAAGTTCCTCCCCAACCTAAAACTTGAATGCCATTGACGCGATTAGAGAGTTTTGCGTATGGTTGATCAAAAACGGCTACTTTGTAATTCTCTCCTAATGCATAAAAGGGTGGGTATTGTTCGTAGTTGTAGCCACTATCATCTAATTCGCAATAAATTTCATAACTGCCGGGATTGTACTTGACCATATCCCAATTTCCAGTTTTATTTGCTTGCATACCTGTGATAAATGTTGGCCACAATACCTCAGTTGAACTCAGTTCTTCTGGAACTCCGCAATAATTGACTTTGGTTTTGAGATGACCATATATTCCCTGTTTCCGAAGCTGGCTGAAGGTTTGCAGATGTCCAGCATTCATCCATTTTTCTAGCAACATTGAATCTGCTGCATCCAGTCCAATAACTATTACAGGATTTGTCATATTTTGCCAATTGGTTATTCTACATTTTTTGAGATTACGGTTAGTTATTTATTAAGCTAGGCTCATAAATTAAATTTGCTAATAAGCCCCTTCTTTTTTTAAAACTACCATAATCGTTCTCAACAAAATTTTAAAGTCTAGTTTGAGTGACCAATTCTCAATATAGTGAAGATCAAGATTTATTACTTGTTCAAAATCCATAATATTGGAACGACCTGAAACCTGCCAAAGACCTGTAACTCCAGGTAAAACTTCTTGACGAATAAAATGGCGTTCAGAAAATTTATCAACATCTCGAGTAGGTAAAGGACGAGGGCCAACTAAACTCATCTCTCCCAACAAAACATTAAACAGTTGTGGTAACTCGTCTAAACTATAACGGCGGAGAAATTTACCAACTCGCGTAATCCTAGGGTCATCTTTTATTTTGAAAATGATACCATCTTTTGTCTCATTTAAAGCTTCTAATTTTTTCTGTAATTTATCCGCATTAGACACCATAGTACGGAATTTCCATACTTTAAATGGTTTTCCATGTAGACCTATGCGGGTTTGTTTATAAAATATTGCTCCTGGAGAGTCTAGTTTAATAGCTAGAGCGATCGCTATATAAATAGGAAACGAAAATATGAGAAATAAAGCAGTAAAACAAAAATCAAAAACCCGCTTGATCCAAAAATCATTACCTGTAATTATGGGACTATCAAAGCTTAAACAAGTCATTCCTCCTATCTTCTGTAATCCTACGCGTCTATGAATTGGCTTTAATTCCATTGGTAAAATATGTACACTTATACCAGATGTTTGAAAAAGCCAGTATAAAAACATTCGATTCTGGATAGCATCCCAAGCAATAAAGACTTCTGTTATATCTAATTTTTTAAGTGTATCCAAAGTTTTCTGACGACAATATCTATCTAACGATCTAGCATTTGCAGTTCCACGAACAATATAACGCTTTTCTTTTTTAATTAAGTTTACTAAATGTTCAGTATCTTCAGGCTCGCAAATAATAAAAACAGAGTTGCGACCTAATAATTTTTGCTTACGAAAATATTCAAGATTGAAATTTATTATTAATCTACCCGAACAGATAAAAGATATACTCATCAACCAAGACAAGATGAATGTAGAACGTGGAACATCCAAAATAGGCTGATAGAGAAAACAAACAATCAGTATCAATCCGTGGGCAAAACTTAGTGTTTTGATAATACCAAAATAGTCACAACGACTTTTACCTGATTGATAAATACCTTGAAGCGCCAATGCTGCTATTTGAATCATAACTAACATCGGTATATAACTGCTTGGTGTGTTCCAAAGAACATCTACAGAAGAAGCATGATGTTGAGCTAATATCCAAACCAAAGACAGAAGAGTAGAATCCACTAAAGCTAGAGTTATTAATCGTAGCCACCATGATCCTTTTTTGACCCTAACAAATGCAGATGCACGTAAATCAAGAGGGACTTTGTCTAATTGATTATTTGCAATAGTTTTTGTTTGATTGCTCATAGATTTACTAGTAACCTGTATGGTTGCATGTTTGAAGTAATTTTATACAGCGTTCTCTAGCCTATAAAGGTTCATTTTTATAAGCTGAAGCTGAGATTTTGCATACCTCATCTGATCAATAAAAGCTATACAGACAAGATAAATTAATAGCCTTGAAACTTTTTTATCAAAACTGTCTAAGTCCGTAATATCTGCATATTAATCTCAACGCTGTAGCTATAGAGTCTCACTGCTCTTACCGACTCAAAAGCTAATAATCTTTATCATTTTACATACATCAAAAATGAGAATAATTTGTTTTGTGATGTATGTAATATGACATGACGGATTGGCATGATGCTTATACTCACATTGTAAATAAACTAAATTAAACTAGTCAATAAATACACATCTAGTTACATTCCTTTACACAACATGAACATAGTAGTACTTATGAGTTCAAAAGTCATCTAAGTATTTAACATCTTCATGAAAACTTTACACATAATGTATAAAGTATTTAATAATAACTCACAGAATATGCAATGAATGCTATTTGGTAGTTTTAGCATGTTTGTATAACCTTGATAGCTTGCTGCTAGCTGCATTAGAGATTAACTATAGTCAATAAAACATAGCTAAATGACTTAGATAATTCAGTAATAATGTTGTATTTACAAGTATTATATACTACGCAATTTATTTTTAATAAATTTAAAATAACTTCATTAATATTGGTTTGAATATGTGCATATTGTTTAAATCTGTTTATAAATTCCAATTAAAGTATGTAGCGAAAAAATCACTACATTTTAATCTTTTGCAAAAAAATGTATTTTTTATTACATTATATAGAAATTGAAACAATATACATACGGTTAATTTGGAAAACTAATACTGTTTACCAAGTTGCATATTAACCATGATCAAACCACCAAGGATCGCTACTAGAATTGGTCTTAATCAAATAAGCTTTCTTTCGCATGAATCGTTTTAGTGCTGCTGCACCCATGCGCGAACCTCCGATACCGGAGAATTTAAAAGCATTTTTTTCTCCCTCATGCATAATGGCAGTCAGAGCAGCATCATTAATACTAATTGCACCTGCATCTATTTGATTGGCAACTGCTAGTGCTTCTGCTTCTGATTCGGCAAACACCGCAGCACTCAGCCCATAAATAGAGTCATTTGCCAAGTAGACTGCTTCTTCAACTGTGGGAAAAGACATTACTGGCATGATTGGGCCAAAAGTCTCTTCGGTCATGACTTTCATGGAGTGATTAACCTGAGTAATCACTGTGGGACGACACCACCAACCTCCACCTAATTCTTCAACTTTACCGCCGCAGTGAATTACTGCTCCTTTTTCGACTGCATCCAAGATATGGTCACTAATAATTGCTGCTTGTCTTTCGGCAATGATCGGGCCAATTTCTCCACTTTCAACTGTGGGGTAAGCTAGCTGAAGACGGTAAGCTTTGGCTACTAGTTGATGATAAAACTCTTCAAATATCGATTCAGCAACGTAAATTCGCTCAATTGATAAACATGACTGGCCAGTGTTAACGACTGAACCCCACAAAATTGCTGAAGTTGCTAACTCTAAATTAGCAGATTCTAAAACGATCGCAGGGTCTTTTCCTCCTAATTCTAAAAAAGCTGGAATAAACCGTTTAGCTGCGACCTCTGCGACTTTTCGTCCTGTCGCCACACTACCTGTAAAGCAAATTAAATCGACATTTTCAATTAAGTTAGCACCAGTCTCCCCTGCTCCTTCTACAAAACCCAATACATCACGTAATATAGGAACAGTATTAACAGCAGTCATCAGCGGCGCGACAAACCGGGGAGCAATTTCACTGGGTTTAATAATTACAGCACAGCCCGCCAGCAAAGCGGGAATGGCATCAATTGTCGATAGCAACAACGGAAAATTCCACGGGCTAATTACCCCAACTAAAGGATAAGGAACTGATTTTTGTTGTAATGCAATAAAGGGAATGGCCGTATTTTTTGCTGAATCTTGCAGTAACTCTGGCGCTAAACCACACCAACGATCAATGCTGGAGAGGAAAGAGTCTATTTCTAGTAATGAGATTGATAATCTTCCCGTATCATTGACTAAAGCCTCTGTAAGCTGTTCACGCCCAGACAATATGGCTTGTTTCCATTGTTGTATGGCTGCAATTCTAGCTTCTAAACCTATCTGATACCAACGAGTTTGCGCTCTGCGGGCGCGGTTACATTGCTGTGCCAGTAGTTTCGGGGGCGGTGGGATTATTACGTAGTCAAGTTTTCCCGTCCGGGGATTACGGACTTCTATTGGTTTAGTCATTAGTCATTTGTCCCCATTCCCAAATTTAAATTATCCCCAGTTTAGCTAAGCGTTCAATAGTTATTTGTTGTGTTTGGATGAAGTGTTTGCGGTCTACTTCTTGATTCAGCATAGTATTTGCTGGGTAAAATTGTGACTGGCTGTAGCTTTGGGCGTATAATTCAAAACGTTGCCGTGATAGTAAATTATTTAACCCAGGACGACGGCGATCGCGGCGTAAAGCTGCTAAGTCAATTTCTGCAAAAGCTGCCATACTCTCACCTGTAGCTGTCTGTGCTAAAACGATTCCTCGATAATCAATAATTTTAGAACCACCATCAGCAGAAGCAATAGGGATAGAAATATTAGCGATCCCTGCGGTATTAGCCGAAACTACGTAAACCATATTTTCCACGGCACGAGTAATTTTGGCTGCATCTTTAGGTGCTAATGTCTGGCCATATACTTCTGATGTGGAGTGGAGAAAAATTTCTGCTCCTCGCATTGCCAAACACCGCGCTACTTCTGGATACAAAATTTCTTCTGATGCCAAGGCTGCTAAATTACCAATAGCTGTCTTCGCCACCGGGAAAACTCCCTCTAAGCCATAGCAATCAAGATATTTATCCCAGACATCATGGGGTGTGGGAGCAAATAAAGAATTTAACCGTCGATATCGTAAGACAACTGACCCGGAAGGGTCAATTACAAAACTCGTTTGAAAATACAAACCTGGGAAATTAGGATCAAGTTCGTAAGCGTTACCAGCCAAAAATATCTGATACTTTTGAGCAATTTTAGCAAGTGCTTCATACTCAGCCCCATTCATTGATAAACAAGCTTTTTCTGCCCAACCTGCTAAAGAATCTCCCATCGGAAAACCTGTGAGGAAATATTCAGGCAGGACAATTAAACGACAATCTAAACCAATGAAAGCAATACTAGCGGCAATTTGTTGTTCTAGGCGGTTAATAGAGTTTAGCATCAACAAACGAGCTGCTTGGCGATCGCTTGCCTGATTCACTGCATGACATGTTACTTGCAATGCTAATGCACGGAATGAGTTGAAATGATCAGTCTGCTGAATCATTCTAAAGATTGAGCCGATAATGCTACTACATGTAACAATTTACACTAATACAGATGCAAATCTCAATTTTCTGTGTCTCAGGTAATAAGACTAAATGTATAAGATCTTGATTTAATCAAGTTAGTAAAATTCTGAAATGCCCACAGGGTAATACCGCTACGCATAAGACACTCATAAGCTTAACAATACTTATTCTAAATTGTCGCCAATTTGTGCAACGTGGGTTATAAATAAATCTCCAAATATCTAACTTAAGAAGCGATCGCTATTCATGCATCTTGAAATAGCGAAATTTTCGTGACACTAACTGTTTGCTCATCAATTTTGAAGAGTTAATTTGAGTCATCCACTTAGATCTCTAAAGTATATCACTGATTAATCTGCGGAATATAAATTTCAGAGTGCCATAGTATGAATATTGCTTATCACCAAATATTTCCAGCCTATTCAATTAAAAGATTTCGATTGCTACTTTTGTTCGGATTCACAGTATTGTTCTTATTTTTGTTGTCCGTAACAGGAATACTTTCTGTAATGCCTTATCAATCAAGACAGTTGTTTGATTGGCAAAGTGTCAATACTCAAGGTATGGGTTATGTGACAGGGTTAGCGATCGCGCCATCATCGCCTTACGATGTCTATGTTCGCACAGATGTTGGTGGTGCATATCGGTTCACCAACCAAAGTCAACAATGGGTTCCCCTGATGGATATGTTTGATTCCAACTTTTCTGGGGGAGGAATTGGGGTAGAAAGCATCGCCATCGATCCTCAACAACCGCAACGCGTTTATGTAGTAGTCAATCACAATACTGTCACTTTTCAGGATACTGACGGCAAGAAAAAATATAAGTATGCTGGCGAGGTAATGGTTTCTGAAAATAAAGGAGTCAGTTGGCAACCAACAAATTTAGGTGAAAAAAACGTCTACGTTGGCCCCAATCAAGCTTACCGTTCTGATACAGGCGAGAGATTAGCAGTCGATCCCAATCAGTCTGAACTACTTTATTTTGCTTCTCGTAGAAATGGCCTTTGGAAAAAGGATAATCAACAAGTATGGACTCAAGTCTCTAATGGTTTACCCGATCCCAGTAGCTTGCCACAATATAAAAAGCCTGATGGTTCTGACAATCCAGATATACCTGGTTTTACCTTTGTTGAGTTTGACAAAAACAGTGGTAAACCGAACAATCCTACTCAGAAAATCTATGTGGGAGTTCATGGTAGTGGTGTTTGGCACAGTAATAACGGCGGTAAATCTTGGACAAATATTGTCGGTGGGATAGATCCATTACGCAGTGCGATTGCTTCTGATGGAACTTTGTATGTTAGTTTCGGTACATGGGCGGGGGATGGTACACAAACATCTGGTGCAGTCCGCAAATACAAAAACGGTGCATGGACTGATATTAATCCTGACGGGACTAACAGATTCTATTCAGCAGTTACCGTCCAAGCAGACCAACCCAATACAGTTATGGCAATCTCTGATCGCAATGTCTATCGTTCCACCGACGGAGGTATAACCTGGAATCAACAGACTATGTACATGGGTGCTTATGATGCTAATAGTACTGAAGATCATGTAAATTTCTCTGCACCTCCTTATTATCAGTCGTACTCCGCCACAGGTGCAGCAGCAATTGTTATCGATCCCAGTAATCCCAAACAAGTTTGGTGGACAAATGGCTGGGGCGTAGCGCGAACTGATGACATTACAGCTGCTACCCCGACTTATAAATGGCTGATGAAAAATTTGGAGGAACTCGACGCAAACATGGTGCGCGTTCCGCCCAAGCCTAAGGCAAAAGGAGGAGCCGATTTATTAAGTGCCGTACAAGATATGATTGGCTTTCGTTATTTAGACCGCAAACATATACCATGCACCAAGATTAATCCTACAAACATTCCCATCAATCCTGCCTATAAATGGGCAAACCCCGATTGGAAAAATTATCCTACACCATTCCCTCATGTTGCTGGCGCAACAGGTATGGATTATTCCTACAAAAAACCTGATTATGCTGCATTTGTCGGCTTCCATCAATGGCAGGGTTATTGGCCAGTCTATGGTATGACTAAAGATAACGGTCAAACATGGCAGGCCTTTGATTCCATTCCCACAGAGACATTTTGGAAATCAGATAAATCTGGTCAGGAGGAAGCTATGCCAATCGGCGGACAGATAGCCATGTCTCCCACTAATCCGCAAAATATGGTTTGGGCCCCGACTTGGGGATCTTGGCCACACTACACCATAGATGGTGGTAAAACCTGGAAACTGACTAACAACCTAGATCATCCGGCTCCACCCAGTCCTTATGATCCCCAAAACAAAGACCATACACACTACACAGCCCTACCCAAGTCTTGGCCTAATACAATTTCTCCGTGGGTGAATACATATATATTGGCAGCAGATCGTCAAGATCCCCAAGGAAAAACTTTTTACTATTACGACGGTTGGACGTTTTACTACAGCAGAGATGGCGGTGCAAATTGGCAAAAAGGGGCATCGGGAAATTTACCTACATGGCTAATTCGCCCAGCAATCATCCCGAATCCCACAAAAATGGGTGATGTTTGGATGAGCTTTGCTCGCAACCCTGAAGATGTCGATGGCAATAAATTATATCGTTCTACTGATGGCGGCAAAACTTTTAATACTATTGCCTCGGTAGATAGTTGTGAGTTGATTACCTTTGGTAAAGGTTCCTCAAATACCAACCCATATATTTATATCTTCGGTCGTGTTAATGGTGCTACTCAAGACACGATGTACAAATCTGAAGATATGGGGAAAACTTGGATACCGATCAGTAATCCTAATAAATTGCAATTTCCGGGATTGGCTTATATGGAAGGTGATATGCGATCGCCCAATCTGATTTATGCAGCCTTAGCAGGTCGTGGGATTATGGTAGGGGAACTCCCATTAAAATAGCGCCCGAATTGGCAGCCCAAACCCTAGATAATTTCTCATAGCTAGGAATACAGTCAAAATGCCGATAAAAAAAGCAGTAACCTGAATGTCTTGAGTTAAACAAGAGAGTTTTTCTCGCCAAAGCCCATAGAGGTTAACTAAATATAAAGGCAAATCACTCACTGCAATCAAGATTATTGCTCCGACTGTACCAAAATAAAAAAATACTAGAGGTAATCCTAAACCAATGACCACAAACCCAGCTAAATTACTTTGGGCAGTATACAAGGGCTTACCAATTGCCAATAGAGCCGGACTAATAGTGTAAAATAACACGGAAAACCAAATACCACAGGACAAAATTGGCATCATCCAAGTTGCATCTGCATACCTGTTGTCATAAAGTACGCCTATGACTAAATCGCCAACAGTCACTAAAGCTGCTAATGATACTGCAAACCCAATTAACATCAGCCGACGTTGGCGGAGAATCTTCGTCCGCAAACTTGACCTTGGTAAATCAATTTGATTGGAGATTGCCGGAAAAATAACTCTGTGACTAACAGTTTTAATAATTTCGCGAGGTATACCTGCAAGAGTATAAGCTATTGTATAAACTCCTAACAACTTAAATGAAAGTAGTTTAGCCAGAATTAAGCGATCGGCTTGTTCATTTAAAAATGTTAATCCTGTGGCTAGAAATATCCATTTACCGAAAGATATGATTTCTTTAAGTGCATCTTTTTCCCAAGCAAAGCGATTGGAATATTTAGGTATTAACAAATAACTGCCTAACATTCTATATATTGCTCCTGCTACTACTCCAATAGCTAGGGATATAATACTGGGATTTAAGTAGGCTAAAACAAGTAAAGTAGTCAGCGTTAATACTTGTACTATAAGTTCAAATATAGTATATCTACCTAAATTAATCCGCCGATGTAGAGTATGTATGCTAGTGGAACTAAACCCGTCAAACACCGAGGATAACCCTACAATCGGAATTAACCACAGCAGCCGATTATCATTGTAGAAATTTGCCATTGGCCAAGCTAACAGTGAGCAAAAGAGCCAAAGTGTTAAACCACGAATTATGGCTAATGTCCAAGCGGTATCTAAAAAAACTGGCTCATCACCACGTTTATTGTTAACAATACTTTGAGCAATACCAATATCTGAGAATAATTCGATACCAACTCTTAAGGTGTTGGCTACAGCCATTAGACCAAAAAATTCTGGTACTAATAGGCGAGTTAGAATTAAGTTGCTACCAAACCGCAGGACTTGACTACTCCCATAACCTGCTATTGTCCAGACTGCTCCACGGATAGCTAGTTTTTTTAAAGATGTCATAGTTATTTTAAAGTCAGTGGAATAATGCACCTATTTAAGGATATTTAAATCATCCAATAATGTCATTACTAGTGCGTAATACCGTTTCTTTGTGAAGCTGCGCCAAACTTCTTTAATTTCTTATTTCTTGGCGCACTTGGCGCACTTGATAAAGCAGTTCAGTCTTGGGGGTTTCCACCGCACTTGCTACAAGTCGGTGGCACTTCCTACAAGTCGGGGAACCGCAAGGGCGCAGTGCCTTGGGAACCCGCCCAACGCAGTGGTTCCCCATGAGGAACTGCTGTAAAGCCTGCGGCATAGCTTCGCTTAGAACGTAGCGTCTTGTAGAGAACGTCACCCGTAGGGCGGTTTGTCTTTTATTTTTTGCATTCAGTCCTAAGATAATTAGCGCATCTTCATACACAATTGGTATAAGTCCTACTAAAATGTTGCACTCATAAAATCTGTTCAAGGCTAAAGTTAAGTAGTGCGTTAAGTGTAGATTGGACTCAGCAAAGCAAAATCCAAAACTGGTCAGGATGTTGGGTCTCATTCTTCGACCCAACCTACAAATTTTTCGGCATCAATATAATCTTGTCATGCCAGTAATTTACTTTTTATGTAGCAATGCTTCTTCTCTTCAACTTTTTGAGTGTAAACATATATGGAAATTCTAGTTTTGAGCAAATCATAATCAGAGCAATAGGGGCATAAATACCAATCGTCGTTCCTAAAATAAAATGGATAACCGGATCTGTAATCCCAAATATTTTTTGAATCCCAATGCGTAAAATAGATGCGGCAATAGTGTGAGCAACAAAAATTTCTAGAGAAAATATTCCCCAGTTTTTTATAGATGATACAAGATTGAACTTTTCCAGCACAACTGCCAAACTGATTGAAGATCCAATCCCCAATATTGCCAACAGAGGAATTGCAATTAAATTTTCTGCAAATTGTAGTTGAACTGCTAAACCAACTAGAAGGTATCCCCCCAAGATAATCAAGAGCAAAATATAAAGCTTGGTTCGCTCAATCAATGATGTCAAGACATTGCTACCTATAACTGCTCCTAGAGCAAAATAAATCGCATGGCGACGGAATAAATACAACACGCCCCAAGGGCCGAAACTGACATCTAAGACATGTAAACCATAGATTAAAATAGAAAAAACTAAGAAGAAGACTGGAGATAGTTTCAGTTTATTGAATATTCCATAGACTAAGAAAATAGCAAATAAAGTGTACAAAAACCAAAACTGCATGATCGGCTCATAACCAATCTTCAAAATATCGGTAAATGAAGATGGTTTATTAGTGTAACGCGATCCTACAGTTTGAAATATGCCTTGTATTACAGACCAGATAAAATAAGGATAGGCAATTGTATACACCTTATCCAGCATAAAACTGTTTAAAGGTTTAGATAGCGATCGCTGTACAAATAAACCAGAGATAAAAAAGAACAAAGGCATGTGAAAGGCATAAATCCAACTATCAACAAAGTTCAGCAATGTAGTTGGTTGCAATATGGAACTGTTTAACAGTCCTCGAAGAACATGCCCAACCACAACCAGAAAAATGCCGATGCCTTTAGCATAATCAACCCAATACAATCGTCTCTGCATTGAGGTATTTGAAGCAACTGTCTTTAAAAATTCTTCTTGAGTCATAATAATATGTATGTAATCAAAGTTTTGAAGTTATTTAAGCAGATTAACCAAGGTTTTGATTAGTACTGACAACTGATAACTGTTCACTGATTTAATTGTTGTCGGTGTTGAACTTCTAAAGATTTCTGACCATCTCGAAATAGATTGATTAACTTACTCGCTTCTTGCACAACATCATGCATTTGCTTTACAGAGTCATGTCCAGCTTTACCCATTTGCTCAAGTTTATCTGGGGAAAATTGCAGTACTTGATGTATGGCTTCTGCTAAAGCTGTCACTGAACCTGATGGTACAAGCCAGCCATTGACTCCTGGTTTTACCAGTTCAGGAATCCCAGCAATATAGGTACTAACTACTGGACGCTCTAACGCCAAAGCTTCCATAATTACTACAGGTAGTCCTTCTGCAAAACTAGCTAGAATAAAAGCCCTAGAGTTCATAATATATTTTTGAACCTCAGCACCACTAGCCCAACCAGTAATCTTGATGTGCTGTTCCAGACGATATTCTGCAATTAAAGCTTCTATTTCTGGTCTCAAAGAACCATCACCTACTAAAGTTAAATTACACTGCAAACCTTCAGATGCTAGTTGCTTGACTGCTTCTAGTAATAACAATTGTCCTTTTTGTTCACAAAGGCGACCAACGCATACTAAGTTTGGCTCTGATGTAATTGCTGTCGTAGGACTATTTAAAAAATAGTTGTCTACACCACAGCGAACCACATGAATCTTTTTCCACTGTTGATGATTACACCAACGATAAAGCTGACCTCTACTGAAGTCACTAATAGTGACAACAAATGCAGCTCGGTTTATCTTTTCTGTCAGAGATAAACTTATGGGTTGGTCAAATTCCTCTGGGCCATGAACCGTAAAGCTATAGGGAGGCCCACCTATCGCCTGACATAACATTGCGACAGTGGTTGAATTGGTTCCAAAGTGAGCGTGTAGATGAGTAATGTCTGATTTACGCAACCAATTCAGCAAAATACAAGCTTCGGCTAGGTAGATGAGATGATAAAAAACACCTCGATTTGAAGCTTTACCAATTTTGAGAGCTAAAAATAAACCTCTCAGCCAGAGAATTGGGCTGTTTATAGCCACTCTTAATAAGTTAAACAGCAGACCTAACACACCTACACCCAAAACTATTTGAGTTTTTTGTAACTCCAGTTTGTCTTCTGGATCAACCAATTCAGATTCGCACGAGCGAATGGAAAAGCGCGACACTGATAGACCGCTATCTTCAATTGCAGCGATTTCACGTCGGATAAAGCTGTGGCTGACCTTGGGATACTGATTAACTAGATATGCAATTTTCATGTTGATTTTGAATACATTTATTAAGCTTACTGATGATTACAAGGTATTTGAAAATACAACATGGTAATTTTCTCAAGATTTAAAAATATACAAATTATTTGCACGTTAGCTTAAACCAACATAAACCCAACTAAAGTCAAGGAAGCTACACACGCTTAAAGCATTTTCTATTGATAACCTGTTCAGATTTAAATACTGCGTTTACTACTTAATTAAGTAATAAGTACAGCTTTCTGAAACAAATATGACATTAACACAAGACTTTTGCAAAGTATAATCAATAAATATGTGTGAATTTTACTTATAGATACTAAGTTGTTTTTAAAACTTACTGTAAAGATTACTTTCTCAATTATTTTTCAAATGTGCCAGATAAACACTGTTAAAACAAGGTCAGTTAAAGTTTTTAAGTACTTTAGCCAGTAATCTTGAACACAGTATTATCCTTGCTTAAACAGTATAAAAATAATATATATGCAACCGTATACAGAGAAAGACAAAAGATTCAGATTAAAAATGACACTATTTTGAATGGCTAGTGGAATCTTATTAATACAGTAATTTTTGGATAATGAATAATCTCTTTTCAGTACTTCTAGCAAACTTTTATGATTGTTAATAACACAGCCTAACTTTAGTGTTCTTTACAACCTCTTTAAAAATATTTTCAGTATTTACATGTTAATTTTATCTTAGCTTTATATTAATTGTTTGCAATTACCGAAAAAAAAGTTATATTCATCTTGAAGATTAAGTAAATATACACAATTCAACTTAGTTATTTACTAATTTTTCGGTTTCTAGCGTGTGTTTTAACTTAAACTTCGCTTTTGTCAATTGCATATTTTTGGTTATCTGTGAATAAAATTACTGATCTTAGCCAAATCAGTAAAAATTTTTTTACTTAAATTTAGTAATTATTGTGACAGCAGTTATGAGACAAGCTAAGGTGCTAAATATATCCATCAATAACATTACAATGGCTGAGTTGTTAGAAAATTTACGGTATGGCGGTGTTGTATTTACACCTAATGTTAATCACGTTATGCAATTGCAGAAAAATCAAGATTTCTATCATGTCTACAAAGAAGCAGACTATATAGTTTGTGATAGCAAAATCTTGATGTATGCAGCTGATTTTTTGAATATACGAATTAAAGAGAAAATTTCGGGGTCTGATTTATTCCCGGCTTTTTATAAACATTACAAACATGATGAAAACGTCAAGATATTTTTGCTAGGGGGTGAACCAGAATTAGTGAAGACTGCACAACGAAAAATTAACGCCAAGGCTGGTCGGGACATAGTTGTTGCAGCTCACTCACCTTCTTTTGGATTTGAGAAGAACGAAGAAGAATGTCAAAATATTGTCGATATGATTAATTCTTCAGGAGCTACAGTTTTAGCAATTGGTGTAGGCGCTCCTAAACAAGAGATGTGGATCGCTAAATATAGAGGCCAACTCAAGAAAATCAAAACGTTCTTGGCGATTGGCGCAACTATTAATTTTGAGGCGGGAAATTTCCAGCGATCGCCTAAATGGATGAGTGAAGTTGGAATAGAATGGTTACATAGGCTACTAAGTGAACCTCAGAGGCTTTGGAAGAGATATCTTTTTGATGCCATTCCCTTTTTATTGTTAATATTGCAACAAAAATTGCAACTTTATAAAAATCCTTGGTCAATAGCTAAACAGCATCAATACAGTAAAGGGGAGTACAGGACATTTTCCCAAGCTGGAAATAAAAGGGACAATATTAAAGAAGAAGTTCTACAAGAACACATCTAGGCGATGTTTCCAGCAAGCCGCGAAATCATCTACAAAGAGAAATCCGACATACTTAGTTAATATGCTGTAGTCCTTTGTGAAGAGTTTTTAGGAAAATGTAGAAAGTTCTGGTCTATTCCTTAAAAGATTTGCTAAGTTATTAGACATCTTAACAATAGTAATTTTTGCAACATGTAAGTAAAAGTAAAATTAATTTTTCTCTCTACTTTTACCTATAAGCCTTTTCGAGGCTAATGCTGCGAAAAGTTTATATGAGTTAAGTTATTCAAAGTCAAATCTTGTGAATATCTCTAACTACCCATTCATCCACAACTTAAGTAACTTTTATGGAGACTAAAAACTATTCCGAAGAAATAGACGTTCAAAAGTATTGGCTAGTTCTGAAACGCCGCTGGTTAATAATTGCAGGAGTATTTACAGCTTTTACAACATTGGGCGTAGTTAATTTCTTGATTCAACCACCCACATACGAAGCAAATGGTAAGTTGCTATTTGAATTGAACCGAACCTCATCCTTGACCGGAGTTGGAGAAAAAATAGGAGATTTAGAATCAATTGGCTCTAATCCTCTAGATACACAAGCTTTGCTAGTCCAGTCTGTGCCTGTTTTACAAGAGGTAATCGATACCCTCAAGCTCAAAGATAAAAATGGCAATCCCCTTGATACAGAGTCAATTGAAATCAAAGTTGAAACAATCATAGGAACTGATGGACTCAAGGTCTCTTATGTATCTAAAGATCCACAGATTGCTAAAGAAGTAGTTAATCAAGTGATGAAATCTGCTGTTGCTAATAATGTCTTAAATAACCGTTCTCAAGTAATGGCAGCAGGCAAATTTCTAGAGAAACAGTTACCCCAAGCTAAAAAAGAATTAGACCAAGCAGCAGAAGCCTTACGTCAGTTTAGATCTCAAAATCAGATTGTCGATTTGGAAGAAGAGGCGACTGGAACAGTAAAATCTATGCTCGCTATTAATGACGAATTAAATAATACTCGTGCTCAAATAGCAAATTTGAATACGCAAGAACAACAAATACGTCGTCAATTACAATTATCAACAGATCAGGCTTTAGATGTTACCTCGCTTAGTCAAGTATCTGGCGTACAAGAATTGTTAGCTGAACTGCAAAAAGTTCAAACTCAGCTCACAATTCGTCAAGCAAGCTTTACCGATGAAGATCCCAAAGTCATTGATCTGAAAAGTCAAGAAGCTGGGTTGCGAGATTTATTGCAAAAACGTATTGCCGAGTCTTCAGGCTCTCAAACAAGAATTGATCCTGGTAAATTGCAAATAGGTGAAATCAAGCAAAATTTAGCTTCAGAATATATTAAACTCCAATCAGAACGCTTAGGTTTAGAGAGTAAATTACAATCTATAGCTAGCATTAAAAATTCTTATAATCAAAGAGCTTATGCTCTGCCAAATTTAAAGAAAATCCAAGGAGAACTAGAACGAAGATTATCACTAGCGCAGAAAAATTATGAAAACTTTTGGACAAAATATCAAGAGATAAAAGTAGTAGAAAGTCAAACTATTGGAAACGCGCGCATACTGCAATATGCCGAAGTAGGTCACAATCCTTCGGCGCTGAAAAAGAAAGTCCTGCTTTTAGTAGGTGGAGTACTTGGCGGATTACTACTTGGTGTCGCGACTGCCTTTTTGATTGACGTACTTGATAAAAGAGTTAAGACTTCTAAAGAAGCAGAAGAACTTTTCGACAATACTTTGTTGGGGTTAATTCCGGCTTTTAAAATTAAAAATCCATCACAGCGAGAAGCTTTAAGCTTAAAACAAATTTCTCGCCGAATTATTGTGGAAACATCTCCCCAATCAGTAATTCATGAATCATATCAAATGCTTCAGGCAAATCTCAAATTCGTGAGCTTAGATAAAAAAGTTCGGACAATTGTAGTCACAAGTTCTATCCCTGGAGAAGGAAAATCAGAAGTTTCTGCTAATTTAGCAGCAGTAATCGCTCAAACAGGACGAAGAGTACTGTTAGTTGATGCAGATATGCGTCGTCCGTCTCAACATCATCTTTGGGGTTTGGCCAACACTGTAGGTTTAAGTGATGTGATAGTTGGTCATGAGAATCTGTTTGATGCTGTACAAGAAATAACTCCTAATTTATCTGTACTCACGACTGGAGATCTACCACCTAATTCCCTGTCATTGATTGATTCAGAGCCTATGCTCACTCTAATTGATACATTATTCCAGAAGTACGATTACGTCATTTTTGACACTCCTCCCTTAGTTGGAACTGCTGATGCAGCCGTTTTAGGCAAGATGGTAGATGGAGTATTAGTCGTAGTCAGACCTGATGTTGTCGATTCCACGAGTGTTAATGTAGCTAAAGCCTTATTATCGCGTTCTGAAGCCAATATTTTGGGCATTGTTGCTAATGGCGTTAATATCAAGCAAGAAGCACCTAATTACTTTTATTACAACAGTTCACACCCAGAACAAAAGATTGAAAAGGTAATTACTGTGCCATTATCTTAGGTTGATCTGCTTATATAAAATCACTGGCTACTGAAACAGGAACTTAATCAGATTATGAGTACACCATTAGAGTTGAGAGTAGATATTGAGGAAACACAACCGACTACTCTCAGTCTTTGGCAACAAATCAAAGAAGACTGGATTGCTCATGGACGAGATTGGACTAAACCAGGACTTAGAGCAGTAGTGGTTCAGCGTTTTGGAGTCTGGAGGATGAAGGTTCAACCTAAGCTTCTGCGCGCACCTCTCAGTATTCTTTATCGAATGTTATTTCGTAAAGTTCGCAACACTTATGGAATTGAATTACCTTATACTGTGCAACTTGGTCGCCGAGTGATTATTGAACATCAAGGGGCGATTGTAATTCATGGGTACTGTGTAATTGGCGATGATAGCATTATCCGCCAAGGTGTGACTTTAGGAAATCGCTATTTAGATCGGCCGTTAGATGCACCAAAATTAGGTAAAGCTGTCAATGTTGGTGCAGGTGCAAAAATATTTGGCGATATTACTATTGGAGATCATGCAAATATTGGTGCTAACGCTGTAGTTCTCTGTAATGTTCCACCAGGAGCAACAGCAGTTGGCATTCCTGCAAAAATCGTCAATTATTCCCAATCTAATCACCAACTAGAAACTAACGAACTTAGTCAGTTATAGAAGTTGTGTATAACTATAAAAATATTTAAACCAAGGAATTACAGGTATAACTAATGACTATTAATTCATACTTGGTTTTAGGCATTGATGCTGTTCTGATAGTAAGCGCATTAGGTTTACTAGTTCTAAGTATAGTTCTATTTGTAGAATGTATTGCGGCCTTGTTTGCGGTTCCTTCTCAAGTTAGTCAAGACGATTGGCAAAATACAAAAGTTACAGTATTAGTCCCGGCACATAACGAAGAAGTTGTAATTCGTTCAACGCTTTTAGAGATCAAATCACAGTTACAAAAACAGCATCGTTTAGTTGTAATTGCTGATAATTGTCATGATGCAACAGCAGAAATTGCTGGCGCAGTTGGTGCTACAGTGATCGAGCGTCATGATCTTTCGCTTATAGGTAAAGGATACGCTTTAGATTGTGGCTTGCGATTTTTAGAATCAGAGCCACCGGATATTGTTATATTTATTGATGCTGACTGCAAAGTTGAACAAGGTGCAATTGAGCAATTAATTCAGTATGCGATCGCCACAAAGCGACCTGTTCAAGCTACCTACTTAATGTCTAAACCTAGTAGTTCTAATCCGAAAGCATCAGTGTCAGCATTTGCCTTTAAGGTAAAAAATTTAGTTCGTCCTCTGGGGTTGGCGCAACTGAAAATGCCCTGCTTGCTCACTGGTACAGGTATGGCTTTTCCTTGGTCTGTGATTAGTACAGTTGATTTAGCCAACGGTTACATAGTTGAAGACATGAAACTCGGCTTAGATTTGACTATAGCCGGACATATACCCGTATTTTGCCCCCAAGCTAATGTGACTGCACTATTACCACAACAAGCGCAGGCCACTAAAAGTCAAAGAACTCGTTGGGAACATGGCCACTTAAAAAGTTTACTTAGTTACGTTCCTGTGCTGTTGAAGGCATCAATAAAGCAAAAAAGGTTAGATTTGTTAATCAGTGCTTTAGATATGTGTGTGCCACCTCTATCTTTGCTTGTTTTTCTTTGGTTATTGCTGACGGCAGTTTCTTGGGTATTTGGAGTCTTCACAGCACTCTGGATACCAGTAACTTTTTTAGCTACAGCAGGTTTATTTCTACTGATTGCAATTCTGGGAGCTTGGGTTAAGTTTGGGCGTACTGATTTACCTTTACAAGAACTCTTGACTGTTCCTTTTTATGTAATTTGGAAAATCCCTATTTATCTGAAGTTTTTGGTACAACCTCAAAATAAATGGATTCGTACAGAACGCGACTCAGTGAATATTTCAAAGCCTTAATTAATTTTTTATGCAAAAGGAAATTTTATTAGTAATGCCTGTTCCGTTTCGGACAGTAGAAGGGCGTTTAGGATTTGACGATCAAACTTGCGAAGGTTTGGTATGCTGGGCAGAAAATTTTGATCGTGTTGTCATGGCTTGTCCTGTGATGCCAGAAGACATTGCTGCCAACAGTGACACTTCTATGACATGGCAGGCGATCGCTGATTTGTCCTGTGCAGACCGACTAGAATTAGTTCCATTGCCCTACGCTTATAAAATCCCAGACTTTATTAAGCACTATCAAACGATTAGTCAATTATTAAACAAAAAAATTCAAGAATGTCAGTATCTTTGTTTTGCACTTAGCGGAGTTGTGGGAGATTGGGGAGCGATCGCCTGTCTAGAAGCCATCAAGCTTAAACGCCCCTATGCCGTCTGGGCAGATCGTGTTGAATATGAAGTTGTCAGTCGCACTTTATTCAAACAAGAGTCACGCAAGCAAGTACCACTCAAGCGTCTTCTCAAGGAATTATTAATTACGCTGCCGTTGCTCAAACCTTATCAGCGCTACTTGATTCGCCATTCTCAGTTAGGGCTTTTCCAAGGACAGGACTGTTACAGTGCATATTCACCTTTCTGTAAAACCTCTTATTGTGTATACGATATTCACACGAAAAAATCAGATCAAATTGATGCTGCCAGTCTTGATTTGAAAATCAAATCATTATCTAACGAGCAGCCTTTATTGATTTGTTATACAGGACGAGCTGCACAAATGAAAGGCCCCTTTGATTGGCTGCGAGTTATACATTATCTTTGCGAAGCTGGTGTTAACTTCCAAGCAACTTGGCTTGGTGATGGCCCACTTCTTGTTGATATGAAGTCACTCGCTAATGAATTGGGTATTACTGATCGCATCCATTTTGTTGGATTTGTTGATGACCGCAGTCAAATTTTGTCAACGATGAGAAAGCATCATATCTTTTTATTCTGTCACAAAACTCCAGAGTCACCTCGATGTTTAGTTGAGTCTTTAGTTTCTGGTTGTCCTATTGTTGGTTATAGCAGTCCCTATTCTCAAGGACTTTTATCAGAACATCAAGGTGGGGCATTAGTGCCGATGAATAATTGGCAGAAACTAGCCGAGTTAATAGTTGAACTCAACTCAAACCGAGCCAGATTAAGTGAGTTGATTCTAAAAGCTGCATTATCTGGTCAACCCTTTGATGAACAGGCAGTATTTCAACATCGAAGTGATTTAATCAAGCAACACTTATTGCCAGAACTTGTTAGCTCGATCTAAATAATTATGTGACAATAGACTTGCTCGATTCAAGTCTAGGTGATCATTTAGCAGATACTCCTAATATTTTTTGGTCAATTAAATCTAATACATCTTGATCTCTAGTGATATCAAATTTCCTAGCAAATAATTTAGGAGAATTTATCAGCTTATCTAAATAACTTTTATCTAGAATTGCCGGAGGTGTAGGATTCGCGTTTTCCCAGTCAGCATACTTGAGATCGTCATTAACAATATCATTTTTGAACTGAGAATTGGAGACAATGGTCTGAAAGAAGTTTTCATCAGGAATAAATACATATTTAAAGTAGTTAACAAAATTGGGATTGCTAATAATGTAATTGTCAATGTAATGTATACAATCTTTTGAAAGACACCACCATTGAGAGCCACCGTATGGTTGAAGATGCGGTAAAAACTTACGCTTAAGAGTGAGATAAAAATGTTTACCACGAAGACGAAAATGCCAATATTGTACTCTATTTAAAGCTTGATAGCATCCATCTTGATTAGTCCATCTATTCTCAGAATTTAAGGAAAAAGATTCTATGAACTGCTTGCCTTGTGATTTTTCTAAAAACTCTTTTATTTGACTGTTAGTCTTAATTAAATAATCTTGGCCTGATAGGAGAATTGTATAATCAAAATCTATGTTTGTTTTAATTAATTGTCTAATACCTTCTATAGTTGCCTTGACAATATTAAAGTCTCCCCAATAACAACTATGTCTTTTTAAAAAATAAACATTTGAGATGTTCTGAAGTTGCTTTACTAGATGTTTGTATATCTTGTCACTTGTTCTTTTATCAATATGAATAAAAAAAGATGTATTATCATTTTTGAGGCGAAAAATCAAACGTACTAACTGTTCGGGGTTTTTGTGTGCCAAAATTATATAAGCAATCTTCATAGTGATGTGTTTTTTGATTTTTATAGCATAATTTTGAACTAAATTTATCTACTATATTAACAAATTTATATATTTGATTAAACACAAAAACTCAAAAAGCGTTTATACAATAATGATAAATCAATTTTAATCAAACTCTTTATTTTTTATTATGAAAAAATTTCTCACAATTGCTGAAAACTTTTTCGTTGTTTTAAGCTTAACCTTTTTCACAGGAGGCTTAACTGTTCTTGTTCCATACAGCATACTCACATTAATCAGATATTTTACTTGGGTAACTGTAGGGATTGTAATTTGCATTCAGTGGAAGAAATCTCTTTTTATAGTTAGTCGAAATATACTGCTTTGTATATTAACACTAATCATCTTGCTGTCATTTATCTGGTCATTATCTCCAGTATTCACACTTAAAGATTTGCGTGAAGTTTTGCAAATGACCATGTTTGCTTTATATTTTGCCATGCGATTTAGCTTTAAAGAGCAGGTAAAACTAATTGCATGGACATTTACTATAGGAATTTTACTGAGTTTATTTTTTGCCCTCGTAATACCTTCTGTTGGTATACATGGAGCAGATCACCCAGGAGCATGGAAAGGAATCTACGATTATAAAAATACCTTTGGCAGCATGATGGTTTTAAGCTCATTAGCATTTTTTCTGCTGCCCGCCGAAAAACCAATATACCACTTATATAAGTGGACAGGTTTTGGTGCATCGCTAGTGATGATGGTGCTTTCAACTTCCAAGTCTTCTTTGATAATTTCTTTGTTTTTGATATTTATGGTGTGGGCATATCGTAATTTTCAGTGGCAAGGGAAACTTAGCATCGTTTATGTAAATATTGCAGTTTTGGTCATTGGATGTATTGCTACAGTAGGTCTAACAGAATGGGTGTCTATTGTAACTGGTTTAGGGAAAGACCCAACTTTAACTGGACGGACAATTATTTGGGATGTAGCGTTAACTAAACTCCAAGAAAGCCCATTGCTAGGTTTTGGACGTGGTGCGTTTTGGGCTCCAGGAAGTAAGTATGCGATCGCAACTGGTAGAGCAGTAGCAGTTGGTTTTATACCACCTCACGCCCACAATGGTTTCATTGATTTAGCTTTAGATGTGGGCTTGATCGGTTTACTGTTATTTCTAATTAATTTTGCTATCACGTATTTTCGAGCTTTGAACAAGGCTTACGCAGCTAAAAACCCAGAGGATGCTTGGCCTTTAGCCTTTCTGATGTTTTTAGCAATGAATAACATGACGGAGAGTTATCTGCTACGTTTATCTAATATTTATTGGGTTTTATATATAACAATTGCTTTATCTCTAAGCCAAAGAAGTAAAGCTAGCAACTCTAATTAACCAAACAAAAGTTATCTTAATTGTCATATATAAATCTGATTTGATTCTTGAAGTTACTTGTCTAGAAAAGGGAACAGGGAACAAAGAAGAAAAGTATGAGATGTACTGAGTTTTTTTCAAAAATCAAATACTATTCCTATATTTTAGGATAACTTTTTGCGTAGTTGTGCCACTGGAAACTCTATAAATTTGTAAATTGCATAAGCTAATCCAAAAGAAATCAACAAAGCAATTCCTCCTTGGATTGCTTTATGAACTTGGGGTAGATACATGTGAACTGCATAAATAACAGTGTGGTGTACAAGATAAAGTGAATATGAAAGTAGCCCAATAAAGCGCATCCATCCCAAATTTAACCACCGGAATAATCCCCAATTGGGAAAGAGAATAGCGGTAACAAATATTGGATATAAAGCAATTCCTTGAATGGTGTAACGAAAGGTTTCTTGAAATTCAGGAGAGCGATATAAAAAAGAGAAAAGAAGCAAGGCAATTCCTAAAGGGAGAAAAAACAGCTTCCATATTCTGTTAGACCAAGGCTGAGAATCCATCATTGGATTACCATTAACTGCTAAGGCACAGCCAAATAAGATGCCATCTATTCGGGTATCTGATCCATAAAAAGTACGGCTTGAATCTACTCCCAAGCCGTAAATTAGAACACATCGCCACAATAAGACAGCTAAACACAAGCCCCAAAAAATTAACATTTGTTTTTGGGGACTCAAACGCAGCTTACGTAAAGCTAGATAAAGGAATGGAAAAAGCAAATAGAAGTGTTCTTCGACAGCAAGAGACCAATATACGCCACTACCAATAGTGATTCCACCGCCAATAAAGATGAAATAATAGTTAGCATAATGCAGAACTTGAGATAGAAAAGCTGGCAGGTAAATTTGCCCCTCAAGAAATCCTAAAAAAGTTAATGTGACTCCTAATAACAACACAAAGTAAAATGGCGGCCAAATACGTAATGCTCGCCTGAGATAAAAGCTTTTAAAATCAAGATTTTGATAGCGATCATACTCTCGTCGGAGAATAGTTGTAATTAAGTAGCCACTCAGAAAGAAAAAGACTGTTACGCCAAAGCCTCCAGGCACAATCTTACTCAGCCCTGCATGAGCTAAAAAGACAATTAAAAAAGCAACAGTTCTCATCCCATCAAGGGAAGGTATGTAGAATTTTGATGAATCGCTCATTATAAATAAATAATCTTACTCAGTTTTTTTTATTAATTTTCCAAGTCATTTACAGACTATGCCATTTTTAGTAAATCTTAGACAAATCAAAATTAGCAGTATATTTATGGCTGCAAATATACCGACAGAAATTGTTTAACTAATTAAAATTTTACTCGGTATAAAGTTCGTTATTATTATTTTTTCAGGGCAATAGTTTAAATTGTATGTAGATATTGATGAAGATAATATAAAGAAGCTAAATGTGATCACTGATTATCCTGGTCGTATCAGTTAATATAACTAGGAGCAGCTATTTTTTGACCAGAAAATTGAGATATTATTGCATATAGTGTTAAATTTATAGTGAATACTACTTACTTATGAAAAATCGCTAACTGAGAACTTTTCAAACTTAATTTTTATCAACTACTGCTTCATTTGAATGAAATATTGGTGAGTGTGGGAGGTTAAAATTTGCAGCCAGTAGGAATAGTTATTATCGGACGCAACGAAGGCGATCGCCTCAAAGATTGCTTAATTTCAGTGATAGGTGAATCAGTAACAATTGTCTATGTAGATTCTGGATCTACAGATGGAAGTTTAGTACTAGCTAAATCTTTAGGCGTGCATGTAGTAGAGCTGGATTTATTAATTCCTTTTACTGCTGCTCGTGCTAGAAATGCGGGGTTTGAACACTTGTTACAAGTAGAACCAAATATTGAATTTGTTCAGTTTGTAGATGGTGACTGTCGAGTGGTCAAGGGATGGTTAAAACTTGCTATAGATGAGTTTTTGACTCAACCAGATGTTGTAGTAGTGTGTGGCCGACGGCGTGAAGAATTTCCTACTCAGTCTATTTACAATCGCCTGTGTGACATCGAATGGGACACTCCTGTTGGTGAAGCTAAAGCCTGTGGCGGCGATTCAATGATGCGTGTGAAAGCCCTCAAACAGGTTGGAGGATTTAATCCGACTTTAATTGCCGGCGAAGAACCAGAATTGTGTGTGCGGCTGCGTCAGGCAGGTGGCAAAGTTTTACGGATAGATGCAGAAATGACATTACATGATGCTCAAATTACTCATCTGAGTCAATGGTGGAAGCGATCGCAGCGAGCCGGTCATGCGTATGCTGAAGGAGCATGGTTACACGGTGATAGTCCTGAACGCCATTGGCTCAAAGAAAGCCACAGTATTTGGTTGTGGGGTTTAATTTTACCACTCCTAGCTATTACGACTGCATGGTTAACTTGGGGTTTGAGCATCGTTTTTCTAGTGATGCTTTATACGCTATTAATGTATCGCGTATATCAAAGTACCGTGCAACGAGGACTGAAGTTAAAAGATGCGCTTGTTTACTCCTTATCTTGTGTAATAGCGAAATTTCCGCAAGTGCAAGGACAAATCCAATTTCACATTTCCCGGTTGCTTAAACGGCAGCGTACTTTAGTCGAATACAAAAAAGCAACCTCAAATTAAACACTACTTGATTTTGAAATATTTTGTACTGCTAGTTACGGAAGTATCTACAGACTTTTTGTCCAGAGGTAAATCATGAAACAAGGTAGCCCATTGGCACCCCTAACTGAAAAATCTTCTAAAGTCCGTTTTTACTTTCTTGATGCCTTTAGAGGACTCGCTGCATTGTGGGTTGTTCTGTATCATGCTGAGTCGGGCAATCATATCACTCAATTAAGCAAATTTCTACCCGAATGGATTGTACTTGTAGTCTTCAAATGGGGACATCTGGGTGTATCTATATTCTTTGTCTTAAGTGGTTTCGTGATTGCACATTCGTTACGAGCTAAGAAGATTAATCTAGCCTACTTCAGTAATTTTACTTTAGGTAGATTTATCCGGTTGAGTATACCTTATTACGCATCAATCGTTTTAGTTCTCTGCTTGATGGTTATCTCGTCCAAGGTTAAAGGCGAAGTATTAGTACTACCATCTTTAGAAAGTCTGTTAGCGCATCTATTATATCTTCAAGAAATTCTTGGACTAAAGCAGATTAATACTGTCTACTGGACTCTGTGTCTAGAAATGCAGTTTTATGTGATTTTCTGTTTGGTATTAGGTTTATCACAGAAGTTAGATGATTTTAAAAATGTGAACTCTGGTCGAGCATTAATTTTTGTCCCTGTATCTGTGCTTGCTGCTGTGTGTTCACTACAAGTCTTCAACAATCATCTCTGGTCTGCATTGTTTCTGCCCTATTGGTATAGTTTTCTTCTGGGAGCTTTTGCTTATTGGTCATATACCAATGTGTTGAAGCCTGTATATTTCTACTTTTATTGTGCAGTTATAACGTTTATATCTATCAGCGATCACTCATTATTCATGTTTACCTGTGTTATTGTCGCAACTCTGTTTTTAGAAGTTGGACGAACTAATCGTCTGCAAATTTGGCTAAACTGGCGTTGGCTACAATTTATCAGTTTGATCTCGTACAGCCTTTACCTTGTGCATAATCCAATTACTGGTGCGACATTCCTGGCAGGATTTAAACTACTAGGTCATTTTGTTTGGACTGAAGTCTTTTTGTTAATAGTTACTATTATGGCGTGTACTGTCTGTGCTTGGATTATGTGGAAATTGGTAGAACAACCATCCATAGAGCTTAGTAGAAAAGTCAAGTAAGCTAATCTTGATCTGAATCTTGAAGATACACAAAAACTTTAATCTGTTGCAGATGTAATAGGAAGTTACAATACATCTGTTGGCTTGCTAGGCGATCGCTTTTATGTTGGGTCAGTTACTAGACGGACGCTATAAAATTCTTCAAACCTTGGGTTCTGGTGGCTTTAGTCATACCTATATTGCCGAAGATACCAAACTTTACAACACTCGCTGTGTAGTTAAACAACTCAAGCCGCAAGCAACTGACCCCAAGCATTTGCAATTAGCCAGAAGATTATTCGACTCCGAAGCCCAACTTTTGCACGAATTGGGTAATCATAATCAAATACCCCAACTACTGGCTCATTTTGAAGAAAACCAGGAATTTTATTTAGTTCAGCAATTTATCCCAGGTCATCCTTTAAGCCGTGAACTGACACCTGGAAAACGGTGGAGTGAGGCTTATGTCATCGCCTTATTACAAAGTATCCTTGAGCCTTTAGTCTTTGTCCATCAAAATCATGTCATTCACCGAGATATCAAACCTCCTAACTTAATTCGACGGCAATCTGATGGCCAGATTGTCTTGATTGATTTTGGAGCCGTCAAACAGATTGGTACTAGAGTATTGAGTCCTCAAGGACAAACTAGAATGACTGTATGCATTGGCACACCTGGCTATATGCCTAGTGAACAAAGTCAGGGTTGTCCCAAATTAAGTAGCGATATTTATGCGGTAGGTTTGATTTGTATCCAAGCCTTAACAGGATTAATGCCTGACCATTTGAAAGAAGATCCCCAAACTGCTGAGATTATTTGGCGTGACTTAGTATCTGTTGATCCAGAACTGGGTGATGTTTTAGATAAAATGGTACGCTATGACTTCAGGCAGCGATACCAGTCAGCCGCAGAAGCGTTGGCTAGAGTACAAAAGCTGGCAAATACTTATGCATTAACATCACAGTCAGTTACTCGCACATATACACCGATTCTTGAACATAGTCATACTCAACCACCCCTTTTTTCTGTACCGCCCCCAGTTCTACCTCAATACAGTCGAGAAGTTGCTTTTCCAGCTAAACTTTTATCGCCTCTAAAACCATTCGTAATAGACCATTACCTAAGGGTAGGATGGAGCTTTTATTTTCAATGGATATTAGCGAGTGTTTTTGGTTACGCTGGAGGATTTTTTATTGGGTTTGGTCTTCTGGGAAATTTAGGTGAGGTAGCCTCTATTTGTTTTTGTGGATTAGCTGTGGGAGTTAAGCAATGGATAGTGCTACGGCGGAAAGTTTCACAGCCTTCTTGGGAATGGGTTTTGGCAACTACTCTGGCTGTTGTGATTACTTTTTTTCTCAGTGGATTAACTAACCTTAAAGATTTTATTTTTTTACATGGATTTATTATTGGCATTGGGCAATGGTTCGTACTGCGGCGATTAGTTTACCGAGCTGGTTGGTGGATATTAGTGAATGCCATTGGTGGTTGGATTGGTGGAATTATTTCTGGAGTAATGCTGCTGTGGTTGTTACAAAGACCGAAAAGCACGAGCAATCCTTGAGTGATGAAAATTATATTTTATAGAAAGCGGTGAGAAACTCTATCCCTTCATCAGTGGTCAAGGTTGCTCCTCCCGCTGCTTGGGCATTGGACATGGGGAAGAAGTTATATCATGTCTAGTGAAAGACTTTTAAATGCGTAACAGCTTACTATACGAAACGAAAAATTAACGGGTAACGATAGGGTACATGAGGTTGGTTCAGAACATTAACTATGGCAACAATTGGCATGATAATACTGACCACCCATAGCCCAGCCAATAACACAAATCCAATCCCAATAAAAATCAACAAACCAAATATAATCCCATAAATGAAGAGATTAATGTGAAAATTAAGGGATTCTTTAGCGTTTTCTTTAACAATAGGGTCGTTATTGATTAATAAAATCGCTATGGGTATCCCAATCGAGATAACTGTAGAACTAAAAAATATCGCTCCGTGAGATAAAGCAGACAAAAGCTTACTTTGTGGTGAGTTTTCCATAACACAATATTCTCCTTTGTATTTGGCGATCGCTACCTTTGGATTTTATGATCTCAACTCGGTATTGCCATCATTTTGCCAGAAAATATTAACACCCCATCCCAAAGCAGCCAATCCTAACAATAAAGGAGTCAACCAATCACCCCAACGCACATACAAAGTTTGTGTTTGCCGTCGATAAATAGTTTCGGCGTGAGTTTCATAAGTATTATATCCAGATATCCACAAGGTTTTGCCGTGAGGATTTACAAAAGCTGAATATCCTGTATTAGTTGCCCGCACTGTCCATCTATCAGTTTCTATCGCCCGCATAATATCTTGGGCGTGGTGTTGCAAGGGCATGGGCGTACTGTAATGGGCATCATTAGAAGAACTGAGGATAAATTGCCCACCATTTGCAGCTTGACGGCGAAATACTTCAGGAAATGCCGATTCATAACAAATACCAACGATCGCCCGTCCAAATGGCGTATCAAACACTTGATTTGCTAAACCTGGAACTTGGTGTTCATCTAAAGGCGACAAGCGCTGAACTATACCACCCAAAATGTTTTCAAAGGGAATATATTCGCCTAAGGGTACTAGTTTGGCTTTATCGTAACGGCTGGTAATTTCACCTTTATCTGTAACATTAAATAAGCTGTTGGTATAACTGCGTCCTCGTTCTCCAAAAGCCCCAATCCAGGCAACTACATTTTTTTCCTGTACTGCTGAGACGAAAGAAGTTGAAAGCAAGTCGTGCTGAAAAAAAGGCAAAGCCCCCTCTGGGGTGAGAACTGCATTTACACCTTGATCTACTAAAGTTAAATACCCATTGGTATAACCTGTCAGGGCGCGACGCAAACCTTCGGGGATGAGTTTAATTTTATTAGGGATATTACCTTGAATAATTCCTACTTTTAAGGCGGCGGCTGGTGGTTCAGCGATAGGACGAATATATAAAATTAAGCCAATAAGATGGCAAATGATAAATATACCACTGGCGATCGCTAAATATTTATTTCTGTGTTGACGATTGATCCAAGCTTCGGCAACTAAGCCATTGACAGCTGCGATCGCGGCTGTCACAGTATTAGGGCCAGAAAGTTGACCAAGGTGTAAAATTACCAGATCATGCGGTGACTGAGTATAAGCCAAAGAACTCCACCACAAAGGGCCAGCACTCCACAGACTTTCTAAACCACACCAAACAGCTGTACCAATTAAAACACGTAACCACGGTTTTTGCTGGGCAAGACGAGCCATCACAGTTGCCCAAATAGCAACGAATATTCCTCCCCAAAGGCTAACGAACGCCCAACAAAACAGGGTAATTGCCAAACTCGGCCACCAAGGAACACCCAACCAAGTCATCGGATGAATGCCAGTAATCCAAGATAAGGCGACACCGTGGTAGCCAATACCCCAAGCTGAAGCAATTAAAAATGAAGACTTTTCTCCAGAATTTTTAATTTTTAATTTTTCATTTTTAATTATGAAAACCCACAGAGGGGCTAAGGCAATCCACCCTAAAAACCATGCGCCAACTGGGGCTACGGTTAGCCCCATTACAACCCCACTTAAGAAGGATAAAGTGTAAAGGCTAAAAACTGAAAACCGCTTTTTGTCGGATACTTCATATTTCATCCTTCACCTTTGATCCTTTATTCTGCTTCTTCTGTTTCTGCTTCTGCTTCACTAGCAGCATCGGGAGGAACTATGGCCACCCCTGTAATTGCGTCATCTTCGTCGAGACGTTGCACTCTTACCCCAGTAGCCGATCGCGACTGTACCGAAATTGCATTCACTGCTTGACGAATGATAATACCGCGATTTGTCACCATCATGATCTCGTCGTCATTGTTGACAATACCCAGGGTAGCTAATTTGTCTTTGGTTTTGCGGTTTTTAAATTTGGTGGCCATTAAACCTTGACCGGCGCGATTTTGCAGTCTAAATTGAGCAACTGGTACGCGTTTGCCGTAACCTCCCATTGTGATTACTAATACCCAAGGGCCGACATTACCGTTGCTTGGTATTTCTGTAACTTCTTCGTTAATTTCGATTTCTTCGGTTTCAACTTCTTCAATTTCCACTTCATCTGGATTCAAGGTGTCCAAAATGGCTGCTGGAAGAATATCCATCCCTACCAATTCATCACCCTTTTTCAGTTTCATTGATTTCACTCCACGAGTAGCCCTACTTAAAGGACGTAGTTGTTCGTGGGTACATCTAAAGTGAATCGCCATACCCAGACGAGAACCAACGATTATGCTGTCTTCAACTCTGGCGCGTCGCACCCAGCGCAGTTGATCGCCTTCTTCTAAAGAAATAGCAATTAAGCCATTTGCCCGAATATGACTAAAGGCTGCTAATTCGGTTTTTTTGATATTGCCGCCTTTGGTGAGCATAACTAAATATTCATCGCTGCTAAACTCACTGACTGGGACAATGGAGGTGATTTTTTCGGCTCTGGGAATGGGTAGCATTTGCACAATGGGCGTACCGCGACTGGTACGGGAACCCACGGGGATTTGGTAAGCTTTGAGGCAGTACACTACACCGCGATCGCTAAAGAATAAAACGCTGTCATGATCGCAGCAAGTCAAGAAATGTTCAACGGTGTCATCAATTTTGACCTTGGCTGCGGCTTTCCCTCTAGTGGCACGGTTTTGAGCCTCGAAGGTATTAACGGGCATCCGTTTGATGTAACCTTGCTCTGTAAGAAGAATGATCGCCTTTTCATTGGCAATCAAGTCACGTTCATCAATTTCTCCTTCTGCATGGGTGATGACTGTGCGTCTAGGAGTAGCAAAGCTTGTTTTGATTTGGGCGATTTCGGTTTCAATAATTTCTAGCACCCGTTCTCGCCGTGCCAAAATATCTTGTAAATCAGCGATTTGTGTTTGTAAATCCTCGTGTTCTTGGCGAATTTTGTCTGCTTCTAAAGCAGTTAACCGCCGTAATTGCATCTGTAAAATGGCATCGGCTTGTACTTCTGAAAGCCCGTAATTTGTGATCAATTCGCCTTTAGCTGTGGGGGCATCCGGTGCATGACGAATTAAGGTAATAATCACATCTAAATGAGATAAAGCAATTAATAACCCTTGCAAAAGATGGTCGCGTTCTTCAGCTTTTCGCAGTTCGTAGCGGGTACGTCTGGCAATAGATTCGATGCGAAAATCGAGGAATACTTCTAAGAATTGTTTGAGGGTGAGGATTTGGGGTTCACCATTCACTAAAGCCAACATGTTAGCCCCAAAGTTGGCTTGCAGTGGGGTTTGTTTATAAAGGTTGTTTAGTACTACACGGGGATAGGCATCGCGCTTAAGTTCGATGACGATTCTCATGCCGTCGCGATCGCTTTCATCCCGAATATCTGCAATTCCCTCAATCCGCTTGTCATTCACCAACTCGGCGATTTTTTCAATCAGCGCTGCTTTGTTGGTTTGGTAGGGCAATTCGGTAATAATAATTGCTTCTCTTTCTGGCCGTCCCCGCTGTTCAATAGTTTCAATATTGGCAACACCGCGCATGGTAATCGAACCACGCCCAGTAGTATAAGCTTCTCTAATTGATGCCGTTCCTAGAATCTGCGCCCCAGTGGGAAAGTCTGGCCCTTGGACATACTGCATTAACTCCAAGTTGGTGATTTCTGGATTGTGAATTAGTGCCACTAAGCCATCAATCAATTCGCCTAAGTTGTGGGGAGGGATATTAGTCGCCATACCCACGGCAATCCCCGAAGATCCATTTAGCAGCAGTTGGGGAATCCGTGATGGTAAAACTGTAGGTTCTTGTTGAGAACCGTCGAAGTTATCAGCAAAGTCTACGGTTTCTGATTCGATGTCTTGCAGTAGGGCGGCACTGGTTAAAGCCTGTAAGCGGCATTCTGTGTATCGCATTGCCGCTGGCGGATCGTTGTCTACTGAACCGAAGTTACCATGCCCATTAATTAGGGGCGATCGCATCGAAAAATCCTGCGCCATCCGCACTAACGCATCGTATACTGCCGTATCGCCGTGGGGGTGATATTTACCCAGCACTTCCCCGACTACACGGGCGCATTTCCGAAAAGGTCGATCTGCGCTTAAACCCAACTCGTGCATAGCGTAGAGGATGCGGCGATGCACAGGTTTTAGACCATCCCTGGCATCTGGCAGCGCCCGACCCACTATTACACTCATGGCGTATTCGAGATAAGATCGGGACATTTCGTTCCGCAGATCTGTTGGGATAATCCTCTCCTGTGAGAATGTCATAACCTAGAAAACTCCAAAAAATGTAGATTGTAGCCCTTACAGTTGACAAAGCGCCAAATTATTCCAAATTTTCCTTGAATAATTGCCATATTTTGATACAATTCTAACATAATACTGTCTTTTTTTGCTAGGTCAGTTAACTCAGATATCTTGCCAAAACTCTTGTCAAAAAAGAGTTAATGATTGTCGCTTTATTTGCAGTCAAAATTTCAAACATAAATTATTAATTTAAAATTTAAACTCTAGTATCTAGTGTTGAGTTTGATTTGTAGCAGAGGTCTTTATTTGGTGGCACTATTTAATTTTCTATTGAATAACTTTAATGGAACATCAAATATTTAATCTTATCTTTTTGGATATTAAATACTATTTAATTTAATAGAACGTTTTATTACTAAGGAAGTTATCATTTTTCCTAATATATTTAATAGGTTGTACAAATGATTGAAGGTTATTTGAAAATAGTAATTTAAGTCGCAAGATAGTGTTAATGTTTCTACGTCATCCCTTAAGCTTAGGCTATGAATTGGAAAAGTATTGATGAATAAGGAAATAAATCCCAACCAAGCAGAAAAAATAAATTCTGAAAGCGACGCATCACAATTAAGTCCGGAGGTAGTTGACAAAATCAAACATCCTCTAAAAATGGATGACGTGATCCGGCAACAATCACTAGCAGAACGTAGAAGTAACCCAACTTTAGTACCAGAAATGTTAGAAGAACCAAGCGATGCAATGCTTGATATTACTAAAGAATAGTGACGTAAGTCCTAAATAATGAACAGTTATCAGTGATGTATTTGGGTTGAAATTCCCGACTGCTCACCAGTGGTAGGCTTCATCTGATAACTGATTTAATCAGCCTTGTTTGCAAGAGAAGGCTGCGATCGCTTATAAAGGAATATAGTTAACAATTTTTTTTGCAATTGATATTGCTATCAGTTGATTTAATAAATTACTTATAAACTTTTCAAGGGGAGCATGAGATATGGATATGCAAGTCCTGAGAGAGCGTGCTGGACTTAGCCGTGCAGAGGTTGCCTTCAGACTTGCAATCAGTGAAACCAGTGTTCGTAACTGGGAAGCTGGACGCACTGAACCCACAATGACACCAAAAAAATATTTAGATGCTTTGCGCCTGTTTAAATGTACACCTGAAGAATTGGCAGCCGCAAGCGAAAAATCAATTAATCAGCGGCATAAACGTAAACCAGGAAGGCCTAAACGCTATCCAGATAACCAAGTCACTCAGTTAAGCTCATCCTCAAGGTGAAATAAAAAACTTCACGCCAACTTGCGGGATGAAGTTTTCAGACATAGGGAATTTGTACTGAGTTGAGCCTGAGCGCAGTCGTAAAGCCTGCGGCATAAGCTACGCTTAGCGCGCAGTGTCTTTGATAGGAGAAGGGCGCAGCCGAAGTAGCTTGTCTAAGTGTTCACTGATTTAACCACTAATGAAGGGATAAAGTTTTCTGCCGCTTTCAATAAAGTATGGGACGTTTGTTGTTTCCCCAGAATGCTACTGGATGATTTAACGATACTTCGTTGATTTGACTAAATCTTAAGCTGCTCTTAAATTGATAGTCACCTATATTGAATAAATTAATCGTGCAGTTATTGGCAATTTGGGAATAGCTTTAACTTCAGTTAGCACAAGCGATAGGGAAAACACCTAGAAACAGGAAAAAGCTGATGAATTTTTAGTTGTTAGCTATTTATTCTGGCTCTGTAACTAAAGTAGTAAATCTCTAACTAGTGCGATCGCTCACCATATTTGCCACTGCGGCGCGATAAGATTCTAAAACAATAGTCGTACTCAAATAGTCGTACTAAAGGTCTAAATGGCAGAAACACTATTTTTCAACGCTCTGCGGGAAGCCATTGATGAAGAAATGGCGCGTGATTCGAGTGTATTCGTTCTTGGTGAAGACGTAGGACACTATGGCGGTTCCTACAAAGTTACCAAAGACCTATACCAAAAGTATGGCGAACTCCGAGTTCTAGACACCCCCATCGCAGAAAACAGCTTTACTGGCATAGCAGTGGGAGCAGCTATGACTGGGTTGCGACCAATAATTGAAGGCATGAACATGGGCTTTTTGCTGCTTGCCTTTAACCAAATATCTAATAATGCTGGCATGTTGCGTTACACTTCCGGCGGTAACTTTAAAATTCCAATGGTGATTCGCGGCCCTGGAGGCGTGGGCAGACAGCTAGGGGCAGAACATTCCCAAAGGTTAGAAGCCTACTTTCAAGCCGTTCCTGGGTTAAAGATTGTAGCTTGTTCTACACCTTACAACGCCAAAGGACTGCTAAAAGCCGCTATCCGTGACGACAATCCAGTATTGTTTTTTGAACATGTTCTACTTTACAACTTAAAAGAAGACCTACCAGAACAAGAATATTTGCTGCCCTTAGATCAAGCCGAAGTTGTGCGTCAAGGTAAAGATGTCACAATTCTCACCTACTCACGGATGCGCCATCACGTATTACAAGCCGTCAAAACTTTAGAAAAACAAGGTTATGATCCAGAAGTAATTGATTTAATATCACTCAAACCCTTAGACTTTGATACCATCGGCGCATCCATACGCAAAACCCATAAAGTGATTATTGTGGAAGAATGTATGAGAACTGGTGGTATTGGTGCAGAATTAACCGCCTCAATTAATGATCGCTTGTTTGATGAACTAGATGCTCCGGTACTGCGGCTTTCTTCCCAAGATATCCCCACCCCTTATAACGGCAACCTGGAAAGACTAACAATTGTCCAACCAGAGCAAATAGTGGAAGCTGTAGAAAAAATGGCAGCCTTGCGAGTCTAAAACTTAAAAGTTAAGAATTAGGAGGAGAAATCGTTACTCCTAATTCTTAATTTATAACTCTTAACTAATACTCATAACTCCTAAAAAGAACGCTATTATAGCCTTTGTCAGTTGCGAGTTATGGTATGCAAAGACAGCGATCGCTATTAGCCTTGATTTTAGTCCTGCTCATCGCCGCTATTGTGGTGATTGCGAAAATTCCTGTACCTCTAGGATTGGACTTGCGCGGAGGCTCACAGCTTACAATTCAGGTGAAACCAGCACCAGGAATGAAGGAAATCACTGAACGAGATTTAGAAGGCGTTCAGAAAGTTGTCGAAGGACGAATTAATGGTCTCGGCGTTTCTGAACCAGTGATCCAAACTGTGGGTAAAGACAAAATCTTAGTACAATTGCCAGGAGTCAACGATCCAGAGCAAGCCGAACGAGTACTCGGTGGTACAGCACAGTTAGAATTTCGTCTACAAAAGATCGGTACAGAAACTCAACTATTTGCTTTTCAATCATCACGAGCCGAATTGAAAGCCAAGCAAGCAGAGTTGAAAAACAGTAACGATCAAGCAGCAATTACTAAAAATCAAGAAGAATTACAAAAAAACAACCAAGCGATCGCCGAGTTATTTGAAAGTACCAATCCACCATTAAATGGGCAATACCTCAAAGATGCCTATGGTGAACCCACTCAAGGCAATAATTGGAATGTTGCTATTCGCTTTGAGCCAAAGGGTGGTGAACTGTTTGCTCAATTGACAAAAAACCTTGCAGGTACTGGGCGTAGTATTGGTATTTTTCTCGACAATGAATTGATTAGCGCTCCCGTAGTCGGCCCAGAATTTGCCGCTACTGGGATTACTGGAGGCGCTGCTGTAATTACAGGTCGATTTACCCCCCAAGAAGCTAACGATTTAGGCGTACAGTTACGTGGTGGCGCGTTACCCGTACCAGTGGAAATTGCCGAGATTCGGACTGTGGGGGCAACTTTAGGTAAAGACAGCATTACTAGTAGTATCTACGCTGGTGCTGGTGGTTTAGCTTTAGTCCTAATATTCATGGTGGTGTATTATAGACTACCAGGATTAATTGCGGATGTAGCACTTTTGGTTTACGCTATATTGACCTGGGCTAGCTTTGCTTTGTTAGGTGTTACCCTAACTTTGCCAGGAATTGCTGGTTTTATTCTTAGTATTGGCATGGCAGTAGATGCGAATGTGCTAATTTTTGAACGGACGCGAGAAGAATTGCGGGCAGGCAAATCTTTATATCGTTCTGTAGAATCTGGTTTTTACCGAGCATTTTCTAGCATTTTAGATGGCAATGTGACTACAGTTATTGCTTGTGCGGCTCTGTTTGGGCTGGGGGCTGGTTTAGTGAAGGGCTTTGCCTTAACCTTAGCTTTAGGGGTAGCAGTCAGTATGTTTACGGCAATTACCTGTAGTCGCACATTATTGTTTTTAGCAATTTCCATTCCCTCATTGAAGAAGATAGAACTCTTCTGTCCTAAACTGCCAGTGTCGAATAATCAGGCAGAGGTAGCTAGATGAAACTAAGTATTAATAAATCGCGATCGCTGTGGTGGGCTATTTCTGGTGTAATCATTCTTATTGGAATCATCTCAATGGTGATTTCTTGGCAAAACCCAGAAATTAAAGCCCCTTTACGTCCTAGTTTGGATTTTGTCGGTGGTACACGAGTACAGTTGGAGCGAGATTGTACTCAACCGGGTAACTGTGATCAGCCAATTGATATCAATGTCGTTAGGGAAGTAGCTAAAGAACAAGGATTAGGTGACAGCAGCATCCAAATTGTGGCTGACAAAGATACAGGTTTACAAAATGGTGTATTAATTCGTACAAAAAACTTAGAGGTTGAGCAGCGTACCAAGTTGCAAAATGCCCTCAGCGAAAAAATCGGTACTTTTGATCAACAAAAAAACCAAATAGACAGCGTTGGCCCTACCTTGGGGCGAGAGTTATTTACCTCTGGTGTCATTGCGTTAGTTGTTGCTTTTGCAGGCATCATTCTATACTTGAGTTTCCGCTTTCAATTGGACTACGCTGTATTTGCGATCATTGCTTTATTTCACGACGTTTTGATCACCGCAGGTATTTTTTCTATTTTAGGTTTGGTACTTGGTATTGAAGTAGATAGCCTCTTTATTGTGGCTTTGTTGACGATTACAGGTTTCTCAGTCAACGACACAGTGGTAATTTATGATCGCATTCGAGAAACTATTAAAACCAACCCTAACCGCCCAATTGCTGAAATTGTCGATGATGCAGTCAACCAAACTTTGGGACGGTCTATCAATACGACCTTAACCACAATGCTGCCATTGTTTGCGATCTTTATATTGGGTGGCGAAACCCTCAAAAACTTTGCTTTAGCACTAATTGTTGGCTTTACAGCGGGGGCTTATTCGAGTATTTTCATCGCCAGTACTCTTTTAACTTGGTGGCGAGAACGTAAAGGTCAATCTACACTGGTAGCGAGTACTGAGGCAATGGATACATCCGCTAGTTCCCAGGACAGTTAACAGTAAACAGTGAAC
Organism: Halotia branconii CENA392; assembly: GCF_029953635.1. NCBI lineage: Bacteria > Bacillati > Cyanobacteriota > Cyanophyceae > Nostocales > Nodulariaceae > Halotia > Halotia branconii. Next base: position 2,307,378 of record NZ_CP124543.1, read on the forward strand.
AGTTAACAGTGATAACTGATAACTGATAACTGGTAACTACCCATGCCCTGCGATTTTATTGCTTTATGGATCAACCGGAACAACCATCAATTTTTAGCAACAATACCGAGAATACCGACCCATCTTTTGCTCAACAAGTACAAAGACTACACCAATTGACTGTTTACGGTCGTTGGCTATTTGTGGGCTGTCTATGGCTGACTATTGCACCTCTTTGTTTGTGGGATTTACGTACAGAAATTGCTCTTTGGCAGCAATATTTTACCTGGGTAGCAGTGCGCTACGGACTCTTCTACCATCCACTCTCTACCCTTGGTTTAGCGTTTTGTATTGGTATGACCGTGGCTGTTTTAGTATGGCAAAGCCGCAATATTCTCGTAGGCTTACCACAACCGGAAAAGGAACGCTTAGAAAAACAAGTTTGTCGGATACGCCAACAGGGAGTAACTCATCCTCTATGGAAATGGATTTGTCAATAAGGAATGTAGATAAATACTATCTAGAACTTACGCAATAACTCTTTGAAAGTCCTATTTCTCTGTGTTCTCAGCGTCCTCTACGGTTAGATTTTCCGTTGCCTGTGCGTAAGTCCTGATATCAATGAAATACACTACTCTAGTACTCTGTCAAGATAATTTTGCTGGGTTAATGTGAAAAAGTCCAGTTCTTTTCTCCCCCTGCTTCCCCTGCTTCCCCTGCCTGCCTCCACCTGTCATTTTTGGGTTGACAGACCACTAGTCCCTAGCCCCCAGTCCCTAGCCTCTTTTCATAACTAAAGCGTATTGCAAACAACCGAGAAGCGCTATATAACTTAACAATAGAGATGACACTGCCAAATTGGGGTGCAAGACATGAACTCTCTTCAGATTCAATTTCGTGAACAGATTTGCGATCGCCACTCTCAAATAGATCTTTATCAACTCCAAGAATTGTTCAATATTTCAGCTTTCTGGGCAAAAGGACGTAGTATTGAAGATTTAGGTATAGCTGTTGCCAACAGCGACCCAGTGATTTTTGTTTGCAATGGAGAGCAACTGATTGGCTTTGCCAGAGCAACCTCTGATGGCATTTATCGTGCCACAATTTGGGATGTTGTTATCCACCCAAAATACCGTGGCACTGGCTTAGGCAGTAAGTTAATAAAAACCATTTTGAATCATCCCCGTCTCAAGTGTGTTGAGCGTGTGTATGTCATGACCACTTGTCAACAAGGATTTTACGAAAAAATCGGTTTCCAGCCCAATAGCAGCACCACAATGGTATTACACAGACAATCTAAACTTGATTCGGTAACTACTGAGGAAGTTCAGCTTCAGGAATCAATAGTGGGATAGACACTTGCAGCCTAGCAAATTGCTCAAATTGTTCAGGAGATGGCATGAGTGCCAGTTTTCCACCCATCACTTCTAACAGAGTTTGATTAAGTAAGAACTGCATTCCTACCGAAAGACTATCATTATCTTGTTCAGGATGAAGAGGTTTGTCTTCAGACTTGAGCAAATCAATCGACTCACTTTTATATAAAGCGTGAATAGGCACATCCAGACAAATGTAAACAATTTGATTTTCAGGTGAAGTGCTACTAGAAATATGGATACTGCCTTCTTCCATTTGAGTAAGGGCAGTATCTATTAAATTTATTAATATTTGGCGTAGCCAACGTTGGTCTACCAAAACATAGATTTCTGGCTCAGGAAGTAACACCCGCAAAGGAAAATTGCGGTTCGCCGCCAGCATATAAGTTAGTTGATTAACTTCTTGTAAAACTGCGGCTAAGGAATGCGGCTGAAGATCTAATTTATTAGTGCCGTGTTCTGTTCTAGCAACACTGAGAATTTCATCGATTAAATGTAGCAACTTCAACGCCCGTTCATGGGCTTGGGCAATAAATTCTCGCTCCTCTGCCGGATTTTCGCACAAATCTGACAAAATTAACTGATGTAAACCAATCAAACCGTTAAGAGGCGATCGCAATTCGTGGGTAGTCCGTGCCAAAAAACCAGCTTTAAACTGACCCATTTCCTGTGCCATTTGGTACGCTAGTTGCGTTTGCTTGATTTGTTGCAGCAGTTCTGGCGTATGGTGTTGATCTTCTGGCACTGTTGGGGATAAGTCAGAGGCAGTGCTTGTAGAACGCGCAAATAATTGACGCAAACCCACCCCCGCTATTAATCCCACTCCTAGATAGATCCAGTTACTCCAATTCATAGTTTGGCCATAATTAACTTGTTAGTTGACCATAAAGGTACAAAACAAAGTTCCGGATTTCTCAATTCATCCGTTTTTATCTCTAGTCTCGGCTAAAAAGCAAGTCAATACCAAGAAAATAACAATATTTACTTATTTTGATTTAGCAGTTTATAAGTCTAATCTGACTGCACCCTGTCGCAAAATTTGCCAATTTATTCCCGTCCATTTAGCAACAGTGGAAGGTACACCGATTCCTAGGGTTTCACCTTGACATTCTGTAGTTGCCAGAGTCGTGACTTCAGGAAATTGAGCCTCAATTTCTGTCAAACTTTGTAAAGGCGGTTGTCCTGAAAAATTGGCACTAGTCGTAGCCAGAGCGCCTGTTTGCGCCAAAATAGTTTGGGCGATCGCATTATCAGGAACTCGTATACCAATTGTAGTTGGGTCAGCAGGATTTATTTGTGGCGGTAAGCGATCGCTTGCTGGCAGCACCAAGGTCAACCCTCCTGGCCAATATTTCCTGGCTGCTTCCTGCCAAATTTGGTAATCATTCTCGCTACCTTGAACATAAGACCATAAGTCTTCTGCACAAGCTGCCATTAAAATCAAAGGTTTATCCTGACTCCGCTTTTTAGCTGTAAAAATTAATCCTGCTTTTTCTGGTAAAGCTGCCAATGCAGGAACAGTATCTGTGGGAAAGCTAACTAAAAAGCCAGCGCGTGCGCTAGCTATCAGATCTTTTAAGGATACTTGGGTCATGTTTACACAATTAGCAGTTAAGAGCTAAGAGCTAGAAGTAATTTCCTAACTCCTAACTCATCAGTTCTAATTTCTGTAAGCAAGTGCAAAGCGTTCAATTCCTGCTAAATCAGCGTGGATTTGAATATTGCAATAACTGCCTTGATTTTGCAACATTTCTCGCACCGTATCTGCTTGTCCCGCCATCATTTCAATTAGCCACACACCACCAGTTCGCAAATAACCGGGTGAGGTCTCTATGAGATGGCGGATGCAATCAAGGCCATCAGCACCACCATCCAGCGCTAAATGTGGTTCATGTTTAACTACTTCCGGTTGCAGGGTAGCGATGGTGCTTGTAGGAATATAAGGTGGGTTAGACACCATACCACTAAATTCACCTTTGAGGGGTGCTAGTGGTTCCCACCAGTTACCTTGATAAAATCTCACTCGTTCAGCAAGTCCCAGATTGTGGGCGTTTTCCTGAGCAATTTTCAAGGCTTCTAGACTGCAATCAACGGCATGAATTGTAGACTCTGGCAAAGCATCTGCTAATCCTAAAGCAATTACGCCACTGCCAGTCCCCAAGTCTGCCCAGTGTCCTGCCTGTGAAGGTGCAGCTGCCACTGCTAAATCAATCAAGCACTCTGTTTCTGGTCTGGGGATCAAAACTGCACTCGATACCGCGATTTTAAAGTGTCGCCAAGGTGTCACTTTGGCAATGTACTGTATTGGTAAGCGATCGCGCAACCGACGCTGCCATAGATCATCTAACTCTTCTAGAGATAACTTGATTTGAATTTGAGGCCAGTCTTTGAAAGACTCCAAACGCAGTGCTAAACGGTCTAACCTCGCAACTTCCAGGAGAAGCCAATCAACCTCAGTTAATGGAACATCAGTTGCAGCTACCGTATGGATTGCCTTTTTATACCACTGCCAAAGTTGTAAACCGGAAACTACCTTTGGCTGTGTATTGGTCATGTCTTAACCTGAAGAAAACCTATTTTTTTGGTGCAGCAGATGGAGCAGGGGTCTTGGGCGCGTTATTTCCAGGCAGTGTCTTAATATATTCTCTAGATTCTTGAGACGGCACTAAAACTACTTGTTTGAGCCAATCGTCGTTTTTGTCCTGTAATGTCTTAATAACTCCGTCTACGTCTATGACTTGAATATCAGCCTTAGGAAACTTTGGCTTCACCTGACTTAATAAACCTTGTGCATCTTGCTTGCTTAAAAACAGAGGAATTAATTGTTCCTTGCCAGAGTTCAATTTAATTGGCACGTATCCCTGATCTGGTGCAAATCTGACAGCAAAAATAGGCACACTCTTAAATTGCTCTACCTTTTGACCGCTTTGGCGTAACAAATCCATTGCCCCTTTAATTTCCTGTTCTACAGGTTTAAAAGCAAATAAAAGACGGTCTGGCTGGTTCTTGCTTTGTTGTAGTTGCTGATAAATCACCCCTAGAGGTAATGCTGTCACCTGTAGGCTTTTTACCATTTCTTCCATCTTCGGATCTTTGCCTTTAGCATTCCGCAGCTCAGTAATAAAAGCCTGAGCTTCTTGTCTGCTTAAATAAACACCTGTCACAGAACCACCAGGTTTTTTACCGTTTTGAGTTTCTGGTAAGGGGCGACTCAATGGTAAACCTTTCTCATTGGTAATCACATATACAGGTACAGAGTCTAATTTCTCTTTTATTTGCTGTTCTGACAATGCCAACACTGGAGCATTTCCTACAAAAACTGTTCCCAGCAAAGTACTCCCAACCAAGCCTAATGTTGCTCCCCAGCGAACCAATGCTTTCATAACAAATCCTCGCATCATATAGTTCAATTAAGTCAGACAAGTTGTTGGATTTGCACAGCTCCAACTGGCTAGTTTTAGTTATATAGCAATCCGTCTGATATGTGAAAACTTCATGTTTGTCGTTAAATACTAACAGCTGAGTGCCAAGACCTAGTCTTTTTAAACTTGAGAGAATTGCGATGTTATCTTTGTCACCAATTGCAGTACTAAATTGTGTTTTTCTCAAGTTAGCCTTGTTATTGACTGCGTAATATTGTAGATGCTTATTGTATTTTGCTCTCAAGGAGAAAAAAAATTCCCCAACTGTTGAAGCGATCAATGCCATTTTACTGTCTTTCTCAAAGAGAGTGACGTAACCACATAATTAATCGTTCCACCTGTGACTGGATTTAAAAATTGCCAGATATGCAATCTAAGTACAGAAGTTCCTTCCTTTAGGAGGAGATTTTGCTTGTTCATCTTCAAAGCACAGTCTAGTGCCAGAATAGCCAAAATGGCATTCTTGGATAAACTTACAATTTAAACGTAGATTGTACCAAAAAATTTCCAATAAATACCGAGTTTAGTTAAGAGCAAAATTTGATGTTCTAAATTATGTATATACAAAAAATCCCACAAAAAACGTGGGTACATAATCTATTAATCGGGATGACAGGATTTGAACCTGCGGCATCCTGCTCCCAAAGCAGGCGCGCTACCAAGCTGCGCTACATCCCGGATAAATTAATTCTACTTTGCGATGGTTTACCAAAGGTGGTATTTCTCACAGAAGCTATTTAATTATATCAGATTTTAGAAATATTTACTAATTTTCTAACATACAATTAATTACTTCACTATCACTATCTAAAATTGTGCTGCTGGATAGGTGGGCTATGTAGGATTATAAGGGTTTAGTTCCCTGAGCCTGCTTGGCTATCACTATTTAAAATTGTGCTGCTGGATGGGTGGGCTATGTAGGGAAACATGTTCGCTATCACCAGATTTACTCCCAATTTATCAGATTAGCTAAGTTTTTTTAACAGCGACCTACTCTTTATTTATATACAAAATTTAGTGGGGATACCAAAACATACCTTTGATGCCTTCGGGGTCTGACATGAAACCCATACTTCTGTAGAAATCTACAACATGGGGATCAGCAAAAAGAGTAACGTTGCTAATTTCTTCACTTCTGAGTTTTTTGAGTACATATTTCATCAATGCCTTTCCCAGTCCTTTACTTTGAAAATCTGGGTGAACTACCACATCCCAAATAGTGGCATTAAAAGCATGATCTGAAGTAGCACGGGCAAAACCAATGAGCCGTCTTTGGTTTCCTCGCACCTGCCACATGGAGGCTACCAAAAAACTATGCTCTATGGCTTTTTTCACTTTTCTCAAAGGACGACGCGACCAGCCAACTGCATCACAGAGTTCTTCTAGTTCATACAGATCAAGATCTCGCTCGGTACTAAAAACAATGCGAGCCTCTTTAGATGAAGTTTCGCTAATGTTATTGGGGCTATTGCCCACAGATGCTGCTGTATGCTCTTCAAAGGAAGTAGTCTTACTTGTCGTTAAAGATTCAGGAGTACTAAACCAAGTTTTCCAAAAACCCATGCCAACGTGGTTCGGGTAGTATAACTGAATTGGTTGCCACTCTATTTGAGTGGTTGATTCACGTCTTACAAAAGCTACTACCATTCAAATTACCCTTACACTTAAATTTCTTCAGGTGTTTTTGGGATTCCCGATGGCAACAGCATTCGCAGCGTGTTTCACACCAATCATTTTCAACTTTAGCATTTTGTTGTAAAGCCTAGGAGAAATTCCCCAAAAGACGAAAATATGAGAGTCAATTATATATGGGGCATTGGGCATTGGGCATGGGAAAAAATTTAATCCCTAGTCCTTAGTCCCTATTCCCTTCCCTAGTCCCTAATTCTCAGTTCTCAGTCCTCAGTCTCCAGTTCGCTGGTGACGAAAGCAAGCGAGTCTTACCCCAACGATGGCTTCTGGTTTAAAATCTTCGACACTGGAACTTTTAAAGCGCTTTAATCGAGCGTTTCCCCAGTTTTATGAGCAGTTTGTAAGTAGTGAGATTCAACTACAAAATCTACGGCTAGCCTATCGGCTCTATAAAACCAGACGCGCTGTTATAGAGTTAAAGCCGGAAGGAAGCAAAAGTGCTTTACACTTTGCTTACCGCAATCAGTCGTTTCTCCTGAGTGATATTTTTGGTGTGCTGGCGGCTTATGGGCTGACTATTCACGGTCTGAGCCTGTATGGTCAGATTCGACCGCCAATGTTGGTTTTTATCAAACTATTAGTATCTCGTGGCAGTAAAGCCTTAACTGAGAAAACCGCAGAAAATGTCTGCCGCGCTATTCGTGAGGCTTTAGGAGGGCGGTTTGAAGTAGAAGAAATGCTGGCAGTAGAATTTAACCTTGATACTGGCTTAGAACAAGTACAGACAGAGTTTTATGTTGACCCAGTATTTCATCTCCCAGCTCTGGTGATTGAAGCGGATAATCAACCAGGGTTGTTTTATAAAGTAATGTACGCCATTTGGCAAGAAGATTTGCTAGTAGTCAATGCCAATTTGTTGGTTTGGCGTGGGCGTACACGTCTTATTCTCTATTTATTAGGGCCGAATGAAAGCTTGATTCCTGAGTATTTGGGACACAAAATTGCTGAAGGAGTGCGTCAAAGGCTTTTGGGTAAATGATCTAAAGGATGAAGTATAAAAAAATTCAGTATTTATCCTTTTTAAATTCCATATTTTAGTCTTACCCCTTCTTAAGGGTACGATATTAAGTATGGCAACCATTGAAATCCTAGGCGTTCCACACGCATACGAGCTTACGGCTCCCACCTCCTGCCCTCACGCTTTAGTATTTATTCATGGCTGGTTAAATAGCCGTGGATACTGGCAACCTGTGATTTCCCGCCTATCAACTGATTTGCAGTGCCTATCGTATGATTTGCGTGGTTTTGGTGAATCTCAATCATTGCCAGAAACTGATTCTAATCGGACACAAACTTCTTTTGACTTAACTGTCAAATTTGGTAGTGCGCTTAACTCATCCGTTGATTCTCTTTATACTCCGGCTGCATACGCTCAAGATTTGGTAACTCTTCTGCAACAGCTAAATATTCACAGTGCTTGGCTGATTGGGCACTCCTTAGGAGGCACGATCGCTTTGTGGACAGCAACTCAAATGCCAGAGTGTATAAAAGGGGTGATCTGTATTAACGCAGGTGGTGGCATTTATCTTAAAGAAGCTTTTGAGCAATTTCGGGCAATGGGGCAGCGATTTTTACAACTGCGTCCACGCTGGTTATCTCAGATGCCTCTGATTGATTTGTTATTTACCAAAGCCAGTGTAGCTCGTCCTTTGGAGCGCTATTGGGCGCGTCAGCGAGTGATTGATTTCGTCGTAGCTGACCCGGAGGCTTCTTTGGGAACATTGTTAGACTCTACAACCGAGGAAGAAGTCAACCGTTTACCTCAACTTGTGTCTCAACTTCAACAGCCAGTTTATTTTTTGGCTGGTGCTAACGATAAAGTCATGGAACCCAAATATGTCCGCCATTTGGCTAGCTTTCATCGACTGTTTCAATACTCTGGAGACAATGTAATCGAAATTCCTGATTGTGGACACTTGGCAATGTTAGAGCAGCCAGAGGCGGTTGCTAGTCACATACTGTCGATAGTTAGTGTTCAAGAGTCAGTGGTTAGTGGTCAGTAGTCAGTGGTCAGGGGCGTACGAATTACTTTGGATGTCAATTAGATTGATATAACTTCATCACCTGAGTCAGAGCTAATCGAGATTCAACGCCTAGGGTGATGGGAGATGTATGACCGAGGGATAAATGATCAGCGGCGGCACAGGCAATCATGGCGGCATTATCAGTACAGTATTTTAGGGGAGGAAACAAGACACGTAAATTATGCTTGGCAGCGGCAACTTGTAAGTTTTTTCTCAGACCGCTGTTAGCCGCTACTCCTCCACCCACAGCAATGGTGTTGAGATTATAATCTAGGGCACAGGCGATCGCTCTTTTAGTTAGCGATCGCGCTACTGTTTCTTGGAAGCTAGCCGCTACATCTGCTACTGGCACTTGTCCACCATCTTTTTCTAACCGCTCTACTAAACGCAGCACCGCTGTCTTCAAACCACTAAAACTTGCATCGTAGGGATGATATCCTCCACCGGGTAGTGAAACTTTACCTTCTGGCAAGGCAAAGGCTTGGGAATTACCTGCTTGTGCTAAATGATCAATTATTGGCCCGCCAGGATAACCTAGCTTTAACAACCGGGCTACTTTATCAAAAGCTTCACCTGCCGCATCATCACGGGTTTGGCCTAAAGTTTTGTAATCACCACAGTTTTTAACGTAAATCAAGCTTGTATGTCCGCCTGAAACCAGTAAGCTAAGAAAAGGGGGATCTAAAGTTGTCTCACTCAAGTAAGTCGCGTAAATGTGACCTTCAAGGTGGTGAACTCCTAAAAATGGTTTGTTGTGTAAAATTGCCAGGGTTTTTGCTGCCGTTAAGCCTACTAAAAGCGCTCCCACCAGTCCAGGGGCACAAGTGGCAGCAATTCCATCAATTTGCCCCCAGTTTAATTGTGCTTGCTCCATTGCTTGGGCGATCGCCCAATTGATCGTTTCTAAATGCTGGCGAGATGCCACTTCTGGCACTACTCCACCATATTGCTGATGCACTGGAATTTGTGAAGCAACAATACTACTGCAAACTTGACGATTATTAACAATTGCGACGGCAGTTTCATCACAGCTGGTTTCTATTGCTAAAACGATTGCCATTCTAGGGTTTTGCCAACTAAGGACTTGTTTGAGAAGCTTTAACTTTTATTTACTTAAACTTTACTCGATTCCCACGCAAGAGTATGATGACTTGCTAGTTATGTAAATAAAGATTGTACAAGCCGCTTCGTTTTGTACAAGAAACTTTGTGTTTTGTAATAAAAGGAAACAACTCCATGCGACGATTGTTTGCTTTGATTTTAGGGATTTGTCTTTGGTGCAATTTTGCTCCCCCCGCACAAGCGCTAGGAGCTAACCTTGTACCCTGTCAAGACTCTCCCGCTTTTCAAGAGCTAGCAAAAAATGCCCGTAATACCACCGCTGATCCCCAATCAGGGAGAAAGCGGTTTGAGCGTTATTCTCAGGCGCTATGCGGTCCTGAGGGTTATCCTCACTTGATTGTTGATGGTCGTCTTGACCGCGCTGGCGACTTCCTCATCCCCAGTATTCTCTTTTTATATATTACAGGTTGGATTGGTTGGGTAGGCCGTTCCTACTTGCAAGCAATTAAAAAGCAATCAGATACCGAACAAAAAGAAATCCAAATCGATCTTGGTTTGGCACTATCGATCATTTCCACAGGCTTTGCTTGGCCTGCGGCTGCACTTAAAGAGTTCTTGTCGGGTGAGTTAACAGCTAAAGATTCCGAAATCCCTGTTTCTCCCCGCTAATTCATCTTAACTGATTCATTTTTTGGAGACTAAATTCATGGCGGACAAAGGCGACCAATCATCTTATTTGGTTAAATTTATTTCCACAGCGCCAGTAGCAGCTACTATATGGCTGACAATTACAGCAGGTATTTTGATTGAGTTCAACCGTTTTTTCCCAGACCTACTTTTCCATCCACTTCCATAGGTAGAAAATAGGATTTTAAAGATAGTTGAATTAATTGTCTTTTGCCTAAAATTGACTGGTTAGTTGACTCAGCCTAATTAGGTGAAACTATCACTTAATTAGGTGATAAAAATAATTTTTTGAAACTCGTAATGCTTAAAACAGTTAACGAGTTTCATTTTTTTGAAAGCTGCTAAATTAATTTTTCTAAACTTATGAGCTAAAAGGTAACTTGATCCACAAATATTACTAATATAAAAATGCCACCATTCTAATCTTAGAGGGAAACATAAAAATTATGGCGCAAGCAGTAGATGCATCCAAAGATCTCCCCAGCGATCCTAGAAATCGGGAGGTTGTTACTTCAGCAGGACGTGATCCTCAGCAAGGCAACCTAGAGACCCCGGTTAATTCTTCTCCCTTAGTCAAGTGGTTCATTAATAACTTACCCGCTTATCGCCCAGGCCTGAATCCTTCTAGACGTGGGCTAGAAGTTGGCATGGCTCATGGCTATTTGCTGTTTGGCCCCTTTGCTAAATTGGGGCCTCTGCGGAATACAGTTAATGCCAACTTAGCTGGTGTATTATCAGCAATCGGTTTAGTTATAGTTCTCACCGCTTGTCTATCCTTGTACGCTAATAGCAATCCTCCTAAAGCACTTGCTAGTGTTACAGTACCGAATCCTCCAGTAGATGCTTTTAACTCCAAAGAAAGCTGGAATCACTTTGCTAGTTCTTTCTTAATTGGTGGTATTGGTGGAGCAGTAGTCGCGTATTTGTTGACTAGCAATTTGGGAATTATTCAAGGACTATTTGGCTAATTAAACTTCTGTTTTCTGTTAATTGGGCATAGGGTATTAGTAATTAATAATTTTTTACTATTCATTGATACCTTATGCCTAATTATTTATAATACTTAAGTTATTGACAATTAAGCAAATTGGCTATATTTTCATTAACTTGATTATAAAAACGGCTTGATTGTGGTTTTCAGGAATTGGAATTAAATAAAGCTGTTTCTATCGCATTGAGAGCAGTTTCAAAATTATCATTGACAACTTTAATATCAAACTCACCTGCTGCTTTCACTTCTTCTTTGGCACGGCATAGACGACGGGCGATCGCTTCTTCAGAATCTTGACCACGACCGCGTATCCGTTTCTCTAATTCATCAAAGTCAGGCGGTAGAATAAAAATGCTGAGAACATGAGGAAAAAAAGTACGGATTTGTCTTGCCCCTTCTAGTTCGATTTCTAGCACTACCAACTTGCCTGAGCGAACTTGATTAAGTACAGTTTCACGGAGAGTACCGTAATAGTTACCAGCAAATTCCGCCCATTCTAAAAATTCGCCTTTAGCAATCAACTGTTCAAACTTGCTGCGACTAATAAAGTAATAATTTTTGCCTTCGATTTCTCCTGGACGGGGAGAACGAGTAGTTACAGATACGGAATAATACAATTGGGGATGGCGCTGCAACAGCGATCGCATTAAAGTGCCTTTACCAACCCCACTAGGCCCAGTTAAAACAATTAACCTGCCTGGAGACTGGTCTTCTTGGGTATTAGCACAACTCTGGATAGGTAAAGCTTGCATTATCCGTTCAATCTGCGAATTAATCAATAAATGTTGTTCATTAGCCTTTATATTTCGTTGCAAAAATTAAATTTAACTAACGAATTTGTAGCACGAGTGACAGAAAACTAGTCTAATTCACATAGTACTGCGGATATGGTGCAAATAAAACTAGGGCTATTAACTTACCCCTAATCAATTATCTACAACATGATGCTCGCGGGAAATCACAAAGCGATTCGCAACCGTTTCAGGCTGAATCGCCGACAGGATAACGTGGCTGGAATCCGTAATAATTACAGCCCTAGTCCGACGACCATAAGTTGCGTCAACTAGCTGGTTTTTATCCCGCGCCTCGGTAATAATCCGCTTAATCGGGGCAGATTCTGGACTAACGATCGCAACTACTCGGTTAGCAGATACTATGTTGCCGAAACCGATATTAATTAACTGTATTTCCATATAAAATTAACACCACGTATGGTGCGCGAAGCTGGTAAGGAAGTTATTTCCATGTTATCCCCAAAAAATTGGAGTTACAACGCTTTAGGTATAGCCAGCCTTAGTTTTTAAATAGCAGATGCTTTTTTTAGCTGTTTATTAGCCAAAACACCTTTAAATATTCCTAAAGACACATGCATAAGTATAATAAGCAAGCTAATCAGCAATTAAAAATATCAGATGTATCAGACTACAAATATGTATTATTATATTACAATTTATTGGATAGCGATCGCTACCTTGGATTCATGCCACTTTAGTAGTTGCTGAGTGAATTGCAGTGCCGTCAGTTGGTGTAAATATGATCTATTAAGGTTTGTATCTCTAATCTTCAGGAAATTTGATGCAGACGCAAAGTTGGTAAGACTTACGCACAAACTTTTATTACTCATAAAAAAATATAGACTTATTGTACGAAATATTTTGAAATTTGGTATAACTAAGGTATAACCCAAAAGTGTAGTAGTAACAACAAAAGTACCTATGAAAACTGCAATTTCGCTTCCAGATTTAGTTTTTGAAGAGGCAGAAGCACTAGCTAGAGAGTTAGGTATATCACGCAGCGAACTTTACACAAAAGCTTTGAAAATATATTTACGGAAATACAACCGTAATCAGATCTTAAACAAACTGAATCAAGTTTATTCTCAAGAGTCATCTGAACTAGATCCAATATTTGCAAAGTTGCAATTTGTGTCTTTATGCCGTGAGGATTGGTAGTGTATCGCGGAGAAATTTGGTGGGCAAACTTGCCTGATCCACTTGGTTCAGAACCTGGATATCGCCGTCCTATTTTGATAGTTCAAGATGATATTTTTAATCAAAGTCGTATTAGCACCGTAATTGTGGTAGTTATTACCTCTAACATTCAGTTAGCAAAAGCGCCAGGTAATGTGTTGTTACTACGTGAAGCTACAGGTTTATCCAAAGATTCTGTAGCTAATGTTTCTCAAATTTTGACTGTTGACAAAACGTTTTTAGTAGAGCGTTTTGGAGTATTACCAGAATATCTACAAGAAGAAGTAGACGAAGGACTGCGAACTATATTATACCTTTAGCTACACAATGCTACTTTTATTGAAATCAAAAAGGTTGCCCAATAAACAACCTTTGTATGTAAAAAAATTATTTAACAGTCTTTTTTAGAGTTTGCCAACTTTGTTGCAATTGCTTCAAGTTAGGCGTATGACCACCATAACGCCAACCCACATAAGCTTGACAAATTTCATCTATTACCTGAGCAGTGGCTGGAGTATGATGCTGATATGATACATTGGCATACTCTAAGGGTGTTTGTGCTGGATGTTTACCTAAACCTTTTTGAGCTGTCCATTGCAGCATTTGTTGATAAAGGCCTTCCATTGGTGGTAATTTACCCAACCAACGGCGATCGCGCCACTCTCGCCACTGATTTAACCCCAGCCAACCCAAGAAAGCTATTGTAGTTGTCAAGACTAAGCCAGTCAATACACCAAACCAACCTTGAGTGAATAAAGCGAAAAACCAAGCGATCGCCCGACTCACATAGCTAAATATTGTCCCAAACACATTATTCAGTAAACCTGTAACTGGGGAAGGTAGCCAGCCAGCCACCCAGCGCCAAAATTGCCGCAAGACACTAAAAGTTTGAGTATCTTCAATTGAGGGAGGAATCAAAGGATGGTTGGGAATTGGGTCAAAAGCAAACCAGCCATGTTTGGGAAAGTATACTTCTGTCATTGCGTAAGCGTCTGTATTACGGACAACATACATCCCCGTAAATGGATTAAATTCCCCAGCACCAAACCCTGCCACTAACCGTGCTGGGATGCCAATAGAACGTAGCATTACTGTGAGAACCGTCGAGAAGTGGTCTGGATATCCCCCCTTATACTTGAACAAAAACGCTTCTACTAAGTCATCTTTTTCCTCTAAATAAGGCAGATCTAAGGGATTTTGAGGAATAGAATAGTTTTGCTTGAGGTACTGAGTTAGATAAAGAGCCTTTTCGTAAGGTGAATCTAAGGTTTTTAAAGATTTTCCCACCCGTTCACGGTTATAGTTGGCAAGAATTTCTTTAGTACGTTCCTTGACTTTTTTCTCAATTTCGGGAGGAACTTGCAGGTAATAATCGGTAATTTTTTTTAAATAATTAGTAGAAGCCTTTCCTAAAGCAGCGCGATCGCGGTATGGTACTTTGGAAATAATTGTGTAGGTAAGATCTTGGGATAATCCGACAGGTGCGCGTAACCCATCTTCTTGATCAATGGCAATTATAGGTGTGGGAAAGTAAACTTCTTGAGGAAAAGTCATCGCTGGAATCAGGTTAGGCAAATCTGAAACCATCGTGTAAGTTTGCACAACATCTCTAGTTTTACCAATGATATCAGGTGTAGCTACATAAATTTGGTAAGACCAAGGCAATCGCTTGATAGTTCTCACCTTTTCATTGCGGGAAATTTCCCAACCTTTACCTGTATAACGGTCAAATGCCAATACTCGCCAAAAACCCTCAGCTTGCGATCGCACCCGCATTACTACTTTGGGTTTCATCTCTCCGCGCAAGTTTTGGTTAATCTGGCTATTAAAACCGTAATAAGAACCGTTATCTAAGCGTCCTGGCTCACCTGTTGTTTGGTTTTGTCCTAGACTATTGCTACTACTACCTTGATTATTAGCATTGCCTTGACGAACATAACCAGGATTGATAATACTGCGACCTGTAAAACTACCTTTGACCTCAATCGGCGAACTTACAGGAAAAGTCCGCAGTTGATAACCAGGAAATCGAGGTAAAACAGCAAAAATCCCTAGCCCTAAACCGACAACTAAACTAAAAAGTAAAAAATAAACAGGTATACGTGAAGATAATTTAATTTCTTTTGACTTTTGACTGGCTACTGTTGACTTTTGCAGTCCCAGTTGCGAACGGTAATTTAATCCTAAAGTTGGTAGGGCGATCGCTAAAAATAATAACAGCACTGGTGCAAAAGCTAAAGTTTGGCTTAGTGTTGCTGCTACACCCAATAAAATTATGCCTATAACTATAGAATAGCCCAAGTCTTTGCGACGAGGCATATCAAAACTGTGGAGTATTTGTAGTTGAATTAATAACTCTGCCAATGCCAGCCGTGTATCGTTCAATTCTCCCAACAATCGCCCAAAAAAAGCACCCAGTGCAATTAACATGCCGATGGCGATGCAGAATTTAACGGTGACATTAGCATGGCGACGACGGTAGTAACTCCAAATTGCGCCAACAATACTTGGTGGTATTGCCCAAATACTAGATGTCGTTTCAGTGGCAATATCTGTGGCCACAATGCCGATAATTACCAACGCTAGCACTAGCACACGCAAGGAAATAGTATCTTCCGCTTCTTTAAAAGGCGAACCTTGGGTATTTTGTCGCCAAACATGACCCATAGATAGAGGCCAAAACCGGTTCATCCTGGATAATTTAAACATTGAGAGTGTAAGCAACCTGATGATGTAGATGCCATGACACAATGCTGGGGATGTCAACTGACTACCCTGCTTTTTCAGACTCTATTTTTCAGGAAGTCCCTCTTCAAAAAACAGGAACTCCCCGAAGGAGGCCTTTGGGAGTCTAAGTATCTGGTACATTATGTCTTTTTAATTGTTGTTGATCGTAGAAACCCTAATGGCCGTTTGCAAAAAAGTAGAAACCCTAATGATCGGTTATTAAAAAAAGCTCAGGTGCAAAACCAAGAAAATCATCTTAATTTGTCGGCGTGGATCAATTTAGAATGCTAGCGGTGGATATAGTGGCTAGATCATCGGATTAATCACAAACACCAATGGCTGTGCGTCTAGTTCTGGAAACTCAACTTCTAGAGTATAAGTCGGGTTTAGTTGTTGGCAGTGTAATTCTACACTTAAGTTTCCTGAACCAGAAGATTTTGCTGTAGCTTTGCTACCGCTGCCTTGCAGTTTCAAAATACCTTTAGTAGGCAAATCACTATGAACATGTAACTGTGTCCACTGACCTTGAGATACATATTCTACTCTCAAGGTGAGAAGACCCGCACTAGTTAGCCATTGTCTCTCAACTACTGGATGGGATGGCGATACTGGTAAAGTTAAATTCTCTAACAGTTGTTTAGCAGCCAGCAGCGACAATGCCATTTGTTGACGCGGTTGTAAATCAAAGTAATCGCTCTGAATACTAGGCATCATAGCCAGGGTATCCACAGATCGATAGGTGCTTCTTAGCACCAATCCAGCTATATTATTGAGTGTTTGAGATTCACTAGGGAAAAAGCCTTCAACTACTTGAACTAACTTTGCCCCTAATGGCAGTGAAGATGTTATCAGCGTTTGGCACTGTTCTAGTAATTCCCGGAAAACGTTCTCCGGTAAGGAAATGGGTAGGTTCAGCTTTGAGCGCTGTGCCATCCATCCCCCAGCATTACTAAGTACTAGCGATCGCTCTTCAATACAATCTGGATACTCGACTATTTGTGATTCCCAGGGGAATAACGGCGGGTGGTTCTCGGTTTGGATTTGTAACCGACGCTTGAGGACGGCTTGAAAACGTTCTTGCACAGTAGGAATTTCTCCCAATTGAAAGGTTTGGGGGGTTCCTCCCAATTTTGGCTGACTACTTTTTGATGTAGCTGCTTGCTTGAGAGGGTTATCCACCCCGTCAACTTCCTCACAATCTACCAAGTTCTGCTCGTGAGTATTGATATTATCTACCAACAACCAATCAAGCAAATGGTCTTGTAAGGATTCTGAGTCACTATTCATGAGTAGATGCACCTGATCCGGACACTAAGGAGTTACGAATTTCCCAAGCTTGTTCAAGAATTTTAAACCATCGTTTTTGGAGTTGGGCTGTCGATAGTCCTAAAGTCTTGGCAATTTTTTCGTCTGGCTGTCCTTGTTGCTTTAAATCCAGAAGCGATCGCTGTTTATCGTCTAGCTGTGCTGTGTATACTTGCCATTGCTGAGGAGTTAAGCCCAAATTGGTATTTAGTGAAGCTTCTAACCATTCATGGACTAATTCCCAGCGATGCAACAAAGCAAAACGAATTAAATGATATTTGAAGCGCTGTTGTAAGTAATCTCGCTGACGAGGAGTTAAACCTAAAACTGACTCAATTTCCTGTGTAGATAAATCCTGGAGGCGGAGGGAAAAATAGTCAGCACAATCAGATTGTTGCCGTTGTTCGAGATAATCCATTAATTCTGTAACTACAACCGAACGCAAAGTATCTTCTTCTGGTTCAGGTGCTGCTTGCGTTGCCATTGTTGAGCGCAACTGCTGTACTGCTGGCTCTTCCCAAGAACCGTCAGAGTCGTTGCTGCTACCTTCTGCGGCTTGTTCAATATCTACGTTGGTTTCTGGGGGCTGCTGTTGGGAGAAGGTTTGAGCGCGCAAAATAATCAACTGTTGCTGACGACCTGGTAAAGGAATCCGCCGCTTACCATAGCGTTCGGTGAATGCCATGTACTCTGACAATTCCAGGAGAGTTTGGGGGCGATAAGTCAAGCCAAGTTGGCTTTCCCGCCGGAAAGCGTTTAAGGCTTCTAGATAAAAACCTTGCAGGAAATCTTCAATAATCGTCAATCGCCCTTGATAGCTCAATTGGCGCTGAGGAGGATTAATGTAACGATAAATAATCGCACTGAGAGTACTGTGCAGTTCTACTCTGCCCCGATTTGAACCTAACTGATAGTATCTCAGACACTGTTGTAGTCGATGCCGAGCCAAAGTCATGGCTGAGTTTTGGATCGCACCAGAAGCCTGGATACGTTTACTTTCACTACAAATCCGGCTTACTTCAGTGGTAATTCGTGTCGCTACATCGTGGCAATTCTGGGCTGAAGCTTTAGTTGCTTGTTGAAGCTCCTGGAATAGAAGTTGAAATATCACCTCCACGCCGATAGAATTTTCTCCCTGAACTGTTGGGGTTGGAATTGTTGTGTTTGGAATTGTTGCGGTTGCGGCTGAATTCATAGTCTTGGTTTTCAAAAGACCCTAAAATGTTTAAATACAACCTGTACGACCGTAGGTATTGGCTTTTTGGGTTTTACGTATAAGCTAAACGCAGAGGCCAATCCTGCGTTTAGGATATGGCTTAATTTTATTGTTCCCAATTCTGATGGGATTGTTCACACTTAGCTTTTATGTTATTGCCATTACCTAGGAGTCGTTTACAAGTCATTATGGATTTAGAAAGACAAATTCAATTGCTGATTGACAATGCACCCCAGGATGGTATTACACCAAATCTTGTCACAGCAATTTCTCCTGTGCTGAGTGCGATCGCTCAAAGATTACGCCATTCCCAATACTATATTCTCCAAAATTCGGAGTCAGAGTGGGTGCTAACTACATTGAGTAACCGTGCAAATCCAGGATTGGAAAAACATGTGATTTACGCTTTTTCTACCATACAGGATGTTTCCCTAATTCCATCTGCTGGGCTTGACCCTCAAATCGTCGCGAAACCTCTTCCTGTTACCCACATTTTGTTCCAATTGGTGGCATTAGAACCCGTAGATAGTATCGTTTTTTTGGAAACGCCGGGTCAGACCACTCATACCGTTGAAGTGAAGCGAGATGAATTGCAAAAACTCATGCAACAACAGGTAAAGCAACAGCAAAAGCTTAAACAAGTTCCACCTGATATTGCATAAATAAATTTAGGAGTTGGGATTTATTAGATACAATCAAAAATCCCAACTCCAAATTTCAAAATTTTAAATTTAAAATCTAAAATTATTTTAGTAAAGCCGACTTAATACATACTCAGTCATATTCATTAATGCCTGATGTGATTCCGAGGGTGGAAGAACTGCTAGATGTTCAGCAGCTGACTTTGCATGTTGAGCCGCTAATTCCCTAGCCTGCTGTACACCTTGACTATCTTGGATTAGCCCTAACGCTTGCTCCAAGTCTCCTTCTTGGGCAAATTCTCTCTCAATCAGCACTTCCAGATAAGGTTTTTCCTTTAAGGCGAATAAAACAGGTGCAGTAAAATTGCCACTTTTAAGATCAGACCCCACTGGTTTACCTAAAGTATCTTCTGTGCTGGTAAAATCGAGAATATCATCCACAATCTGGAATGCTAGACCTAAATGACGACCATAGTTGTACAAATGTTCAGCAGTTTCTAAAGAAACTTCACTGAGTAAGCCAGCTGCTTTAGAACTATTGGCAATTAACGAGGCTGTCTTGTAATAGCTCTTTTTGAGATAAGTTTCAACTGAAATGCTAGCATCAAAACGATTCATGCCTTGTTGAATTTCTCCAGTGGCCAAATCCATGATGACTTCTGAGAGTAGTTTTACCACCTCCAAATTATCTAGATTGGCCAAATACCACGATGATTGGGCAAAAAGAAAATCTCCTGCTAATATAGCAATCCGATTGCCAAATAAACTGTGAACGGTAGGAACGCCTCGCCGCATTTCTGATTCATCTACTACATCGTCATGCACCAAGCTGGCGGTGTGAATCATTTCTGTGATTTCTGCTAAACGACGGTGACGTGGCGTAATATCTTGTTCTAGCATTGTGGCCCGCGATATCAGCAGAACAATAGCTGGTCTGATCCGTTTTCCCCCAGCTCCGAATAAATGTTCGGCAGCTGTAAAAAGAATGGGGTGGCGATTTCCAACTAGCTGTTTTAAGTTTTCTGCTAGTAATTGCAGGTCTGCTTCCACAGGGTTAAACATGGAGATGGCTGGGGTCATGGATGGGCGGACTCTGACTTAGGTTACGAAAGTTTACATATCCTATACTCATTTTAAGATAACCCTGTGCCGACGCAAAGTTTTGATTAGATAATACTCACTTGCTTACCATTACAGACCTGAAAGTGTATGTAGCGGCTTTAATCTGATAGTACCCTAAGTATTTTCCGTAGATTACTTAGTTGATCAAGATAAAATATACTAATAAGTCTTCTCTTGAATTCCATACAATAAACCTATTTTCCATTTTTGAGAGCAACTTCTTTTGAGAAAAAGATATTATAAGTAATATTAAGCACACCGCCTCAGGATTTCACTTTTTTCTAGATGATTAGCTTTGACACACTGGCTATCTTGAAATGAATACTAAGCTTGATTAGTCTGAGATTTAGCAATCTAAAAATTTTCAAATTTAGCTCCAAAGTCGGCTTAAAATTCCGGGCTGTTGTGTTACGCTAAAATATAGGAATTTTAAATTTTTCGAGTATTCATCCTCCAAAAATAAATTACTATTAAGTAATTTTACTTATGCGGGGTTGGGGGTTTAAGATGACTCTTCGCTATATACCGAAATTAAAAAGTCGCTATTAAGTGATTTTGCTTTTAAGGGGTTATGGGGTTGCGAGTCTAAAACAACTAACTGCCATGCAAATCGGAATTGAGGAAGTAATTTCTCCGATTTAGTTATGGCAAACAAGCTTCTGAGAATAGAGCTATGCAATGTCCTTAGGGATACTTGCTAAGAGTCTTGAGTATGCGTTTAGCATCAAGGCCACTCTTGCTTATAGAGGTGAGTATAAAAATAATGCAGACTAGGTAAACTGCTGAGGAGTGTAGTTGAAAAATGCTATTTGGCAATTTTTTAACTGCTGTAGTGTATAGTCTGCAAAAAATTTAATTCAATAACTAGCTCATTAACCATAGAGAATCATAACTCTAAGGGGCAATTTAGTGTAGCCAGACATAGCCATCAAGCAAGTACTTGTTTGGCTAAGATTCTATTCGTTTGATGAAATTTCATATTCTTTTAAAGAAAGTGCTGGGAGAACGATGATTTACGGAAATATGCCTATGATGATTTTTATTCTAGCTGCTGGATATTTGTTCGCAGTTTATCTGTTGTTGGCCTTAGCAAAACGAACTGGACGAAAACCGACTCCTAAAAGTTTTACTGGGACAACTCAAGAAAAATATTCGCAGGATGTAGCAGTAACATCACAAGTAACTGAAGTTGTCAATAGTCAATAGTTTTAGAAGTTTTTAACTACTGACTATTGATTAGATAAGTCTCAAGAAACTTGGGAGGCTACGATATCAGTAAAGTCTACGACCTCAACCATTGGAGTACAGCCTAACCATTGTACTCCAGATTGAGCAAATTGTTGTGGACAACCACTGACGACGAAGCGAGTCGGTAGTGGGGGGTGGGTATTGTTTAAGCTAAGCAGTTCAAGTTTTTGGGCGCAAGCTGCCACAGTATGAACAGCTGGGTCAACTAATTTAACTTGAGAAGGAAGAAGCGATCGCAATACTGGTGCAAGGTGGGGATAATGAGTACAACCGTAGACTAAAGTATCAATTTCTTGCTGTAATAAAGGCTCCAGATAAGAACGCGCGACTTCGGTAGTATAAGGGTCGTGAATGCGGTTTTGCTCAATCAGTGGTACAAATTCAGGACAACCGACTTGCCAAACTTGGGCATTTGGATCAATTTCTAAAATAGCGTGTCGATAGGCATTGCTCTTGGCTGTGGCTGGAGTAGCAATTACACCAATTCGCTTTCCTTTTTGTACTGCTGCTTTTGCCCCTGGCAGGATGACTCCCATAATTGGGATGCTAAATTCCTCGCGCACTGTTTCTAGTGCTAAGGCAGAGCTGGTGTTACAAGCCATAATCACCATTTTTACACCCTGCTGTTGCAGCCAAACGATAATTTCGCGCACAAACTGTAAAATTTCTGTTTGTGAACGAATGCCATAGGGAAGTCTGGCTGTATCTCCAAAATAGACAATTGATTCGTTGGGTAGCTGCCGATAAAGTTGTCGCAATACTGTTAAGCCACCCACACCACTGTCAAAAACGCCGATTGGGGCGCGTTGAGGTTCTTGGTCAGAGAAATTGTAAAGATTACCGTCAAAGAAAGAAGATGAATACACAGGCGGATATTAATTTAAGTTATTGGATTTAAAATACAGAATCTAGCAGACATTTTGTTAACTGACCACTAAATTCTGTATACAACAGCAATCTCAATACCACCTCTTTGAATTAGTAATTTGTACTATAACTTTACTTGGCTGTATTTTTATCTTTGCTTTAAATACTTAAGAATACCAGAAGCGATCGCCTCGGCCATCCGATTTTGGTATTCTGAAGTTGCCAAGCGGGGATTATCTTCCCGACCAGTCATATAACCTGTTTCCACTAAAATCGACGGCATAGAACTTTTTCTAAGAACGTAAAATCTGGCTTTGCGCGTTCCTCGGTCTTTAATAGTACCAATATTCTGAAGAATACTTTTGCGGACTGTTTCAGCCAGAGCATAACCACTCTCGTAATAATAAACTTCTAACCCATTGACATCAGGGCGACTATCAACCGAATTAGCGTGGATGCTGACAAATAAAGTCGCATTCACTCGCTCAGCAATATCTACTCGCCCTTGAAGTTCTACAAAATAGTCAGAATCCCTTGTAAGTACTGCTTGTACGCCATTTTGCTCTAAGATGGATGCTACTCTTTTGCCTATTGGCAAAATGACATTCTTTTCTAACAGACCACCTAAACCCGGAGCGCCGGAGTCTTTACCTCCATGTCCTGGGTCAATAACTACTAGCAATTTCCCTCT
The DNA here is from genome assembly GCF_029953635.1 of Halotia branconii CENA392. Classification (NCBI taxonomy): domain Bacteria; kingdom Bacillati; phylum Cyanobacteriota; class Cyanophyceae; order Nostocales; family Nodulariaceae; genus Halotia; species Halotia branconii. The sequence goes on from NZ_CP124543.1 coordinate 2,330,398, forward strand.
AGGAACTGGTGCTGGTCGAGACACAGGACGAGGGTTTTCTATATTTTGGTCTGGTAGTTGAGCTTGGTTGGGTGGAGATAGGGGCGGCAAAGCAACTGGGGGTGTTATCTGACGAGAGCGCTGTAATTGCAGAGCCAGCAGTTGGTCACCGACTTGGTTAAGTTCCCCAATTTGTACACCTGCCGCTGGCTGAACTAAAATAACAACTGTATTAGGTTCTTGTGATTGCAGACGCACCCGCAGAATAGGGCTATTAGCATCAAAAGCGGGACCTGTAACTCTGGGAGATAACTTAGCATTATCGATAACAATACGATATAAACCAGAGGATCTATCCCAACCACTTTTAGCAGATAAGGTCTGGTCAGCTCTTATCAGCAGTTGGCTACCATTATTGCCAGTCAATTCCACAGACTGAATAGTTGCTGGTGAATCAGTAGCAGATGCTATGGGGTTAGAGTCATTATCTCTAGGTAATGTGCCAGTGGCACGATTGGGAAGAACTACAAACCCGCCTACACTGCTTGTACTTGCTCGCCAGTCTGGACTATTTTTGTCCACCTGTAATGTCATGCGAACAGTCGGCTGTCTGTTTTGTAGTTGAGTGAATTGAATGCGGCTTACACCATAGCGATTAACCGACAAATCCTGTTGCTCTAGATTGGGTGATAAAGATGCACCCGAAATATCAACATTAATTGTCTTTTTGTCCCCACTGCGGTTTACCTGAATCTGAGGATTACCACCATTGGTACGGACAAAAAAACCATCACCTGTAACTCGTAAGTTTTCAATTTGAGTCACAGATGCTGCGGTTTTAGAGACTGTTTGTTGATTAGTAGCTGGCGTGATCGGCTTAGTTCTCACCACATTGTAAATACTTCTGGGTGAGAGTGCTGAGGCAGATGACCTTTCAGGGATTTGTGGTGGATTGGATGATGCTATTTCTGGGGATGAAGCCGCACCTTCAGTTTTTGGGGTTGGTAATTGTACCATCCAGCGACTCGCCGTCATCCCGACAAATTTCACTTGGTTGGGGTCAATAGTATAACCGGGAGAAAGTTCAACGACTATGCGCGTTGTTTGCGGGTCAAATTGTCCTACACGAATATTACGAATCGCTCCGCCTATTTGTTGCGTTAACTGCGATCGCCCGAATATAGTACCCGGTAAATCAATTACTAGACGTGTAGGGTTAAAAATAAGTTGTGCTTGGGGTTGAACAGCCCCGGAAGTATTGATTTCTAGACGATTTTGATTGCTATCAAAACGCCAAGATTCCAGTTGCGCGGACATTGCCGGCGACGATAGTAAGAAGATAGATCCAATAGTACCGGGTACTAACCAGTGTAATTTCACAATATTTTCTCCTGATTCGAGTTCATGGGAACCGTTAATATTTCCACATATTGGTAAATCCTCACACCGTCACCGAGCAAACATTAGCTTTGATACAGCAAAATAATTTTTTGCTGGTAATAGGGGCATAGCTAATGGCGTAAAATCTTAGCACGCTCCTGTAATTTTGCCATGCTGTAATGACATAAAAAATTCTGACCACACAACATTTAGATCACACCAAACAAAAGCTAATCAGAATTAACTGCACACAGTCAACCCCAGTCAATGACACTTAGGCTCAAGTGGGGATTAGTGTTGAGTTGTTTAGATTGGCTGTAGTTGATGCACCACTAGAAAAACTACCACTACTATCAACTTTTGTAGTAAAGCTGGTGACAGCTACACACTGATATTGTTCCCAATATTTATGGTTATTTATGCCGAGTGGTAAAGATGAGATTAATTACTATTGCACGGATTTTCATCCGTGTCAGTCATGTAAGTTCTATCTTTGCTAGAAATGCTAGTGTAATCACTGTCATCAAAAACATTAAATTAACGTGAGTCTCCAAAAGAAACTCACGTTAATTGAAATAAAAGTAAGCAACAGTAGAATTTTTGTCTTAATTCCAGTCCCAAAATTACCTATTTTCGTTTGAGGTACTGGAGGATACCACGAGCGATCGCTTCTGCCATTTTATTTTGGTGAGCTTGAGTTTTTAAGTTAGCAGCATCCTCTCGACCAGTTAAGTAACCTGTTTCTACAAGAATAGAGGGCATAGAACTTTTTCTGAGGACATAAAATCTAGCTCGCCGCACTCCCCTATCTTTAATATTCACACTTTGAAGAATATTTTTATGGACAATGCGAGCTAAACTTAGACCGCTATCGTAATAATACGTTTCCAAGCCACTAACATCTGGACGACCTAAACCAAGGGAATTAGCATGAATACTCACAAATAGATCGGCATTAGCTTGTTCTGCCATTTTGACTCTTCCTGGTAAACTGACAAAATAGTCAGAGTCGCGTGTCATTTTTACTTGCACGCCATTTTGCTGCAAAATCTCTGCTACTTTTTTACCAATTGGCAAAATGATTCGTTTCTCTTGCACTCCCCCAATCCCGACTGCTCCAGAGTCTTTACCACCGTGTCCGGGGTCAATCATCACTACTACTCGTCCTCTAGGAATTGGACGCGGCTGTGGTTGAGTTGGTACAGCTGGCTGGATTCTATCTGTTGGAACTGGTAATTGTCCTTGGAGTGGAGGTAAAGGAGGCGTTCTTGGGGCAATAACAACTCGACGAGAACCTTGTAATTGTAGAGCTAACAGCTGGTCGCCGATTTGATTGAGTTTGCCAATTTGCACTCCTGCTGCTGGTTGTACCAAGACAATCACAGTATTTGATTCTTGTTTTTGCAGACGTACCCGCAGAATCGGACTTTTGGCATTAAAAGTAGGACCTGTAACCTTGGGAGCTAATTTAGCATTAGTAATTGCAATGCGGAATAGACCAGAAGATCTATCCCATCCACTGGTAGCAGATACAGGTTGGTCAGATCTAATGAGTAATTGTGTACCATTATTAGCCAGTTCTACAGCCTCAATAGTTGCTGGTGAATTGTTGGCAGATGGTCTATCGGAAACAATGGAGATTTTTGGCTGTTCTGTTCGTGAGTCGTTCTGATTATTACTAGGTAATCTGACTACACGACTAGGCAAAACTACCAAACCATCAGCACTACTTTGAGTTACCCGCCAATCTGGACTATTTTTATCTACTCGCCAAGTCATGCGAACAGCACCTGGTCGGGTTCGCAATTGAGTAAATCCAATACTATTCACACCATATTTGTTAATGGATATCTCACTTTGTTGCGCCAACTGTGATGATAAAGTTGCGCCAGAAATATCCATGAAAATAGTAGCGCGATCGCTGCTGCGATTTACTTTCACTTGTGGCTTACCGCCATTGGTATGAATGAAAAATCCATCCCCGGTTACTTGTAATTTCTCAATTTGAGTTGTCCCTTTGACAGCGCTAACAATATTATTAGAAAACTCCGGTTGGCGATCGGAGTCAACAGTCACCACATTGTAAACATTTTTGGGAGAAGACTCTGCTTGCTCTGCTTTTGGAGTTGGTAATTGTACCGTCCAACGACTTGCTGTGATGCCAACAAATTTGACTTGTTTGGGGTCGAGAGTATAGCCAGGAGAAAGTTCGACAACTATACGCGTTGTTTGTGGATCAAACTGCCCCACACGAACATTACGAATCGCCCCACCTACCTGTTGCGTTAACTGTGGTCGCCCAAAGATAGTGCCTGGTAAATCAATTACTAAACGTGTAGGGTTGAAAACAAGTTGTGCTTGAGGTTGAACAGCCCCCGAAGTATTAATCTCCAGGCGATTTTGATTACTATCAAAACGCCAAGATTCTAGTTTCGCTGCTACAGCAGGCGATGATAATAAGAAGATAGTTCCAATAGTACTGGGTAGTAACCAGTGTAATTTCACAGTCTTTTCTCCTGATTCACGTTCATGGGGCCGTCAATATTTCAACATATTGGTAAATCGTCACACCATCATTACCTAATCTTAAAGATCTGATATTTTTTTGACTTCTATGCTGTTATCAAGATGCAATTAACTGTGTAAAACTCTCCGATGCCTTCTTATTCTGTTTTACTATCAGTGCATAAAAATTATGTCCGAACAGCATCAAATTTGACAAAAATCGCCAGAATTAACTGCACTCAGTCAACTTCAGGTGGTGATACTTGAATTAGCCAAATATTAGTGTTGAATTGTTTGATTGTCGGCAATTGATATCCTATGTAAAAAATTCAACTACTTTTAAATGATGGGACAAAATTTGCAGTTATTACTTCCTCATTACAAAAAAAATGTCGAAATGAGGACTAGAAAATGAGGTATAACTGGCAACAAATAACATTCCAAATGCTAGTAGTAATGAGACAAAAACTAACTTAGAGGAGAGGACGGAAATTTGAGGATAGAAGTTTCCATTGACTAAGAAAGGGATGGTTATTGAGTTGTAATAAAAATTTTCCTTGTTTCAAACCCCTAAATCCTAGTACAGTATGACGGAAGAAGCAGGGGAGCATAGTCGAAACACTGCCCTTCTGCCTCTTCTTTGACTAATTCTCTAGAGAATCCGGCGTGGTTTCTCGACTACTAATATCATTTGAGTCTGATACCGACTGAGGTGATTCTATTGCTACCGCTGTTCCAGAGACACTATCTAAGATTAGTTTCTCTGAGTCTGCGACCGAAGTTTTTGGGTCGGGAAATACGAAACGTAATAGGGGAGGAGCTAAAAAGGTGGTTAGGATAACCATCATGATAATTGCCGCCCCTAGTGGTTTAGAGAGAGCGCCACTGGCAGCACCAACACCAGCAAACACTAAGCCGACTTCACCTCTAGGAATCATCCCTACACCGATCGCTAAACGGTTAATTTCAGGTTGGCCAAACACACTGAAACCTGTGATCACTTTACCGAGAATAGCTACGATAATCAGGAAAGTTGCCATAATCAGTCCTTCCTGGTTACTAGGAATTGCTGGATTTAACACTCCTAAATCGGTTTTTGCTCCTACAGTCACAAAGAAAATCGGCACTAGCATATCGGCAATCGGACAAATCTGCCTTTGTAGATCTTTGCGTTTATCAGTTTCCTCTAGAACTAAGCCTGCGGCAAAAGCTCCCAAAATTGCTTCTAACTGGATTACAGCAGCAATATATGCCATCACAAAGGCGAAAATGAATGCTGGTATTACCAACTCACCCCGTGTTTTGAGTTTATTAGCGATCGCCACAAAGGTTTTATTGAAAATATTACCTAGGACGATCGCACCCAAAAGAAAGCTACTGGCACTGATAATTAAATAAATTACTTTGCCTACATCTACAGCACCATCTTTAGCTAGGCTGGCAACTACAGCTAAAACGATGATTCCTAGCACATCATCAATGACGGCAGCACCCAGAATAATCTGCCCTTCTTTAGAATTGAGTCGTCCCAATTCTGTCAACACTTTGGAAGTAATCCCAATACTAGTAGCAGTCAAAGCTGCCCCAGCAAAAATTGCGGGTACAGCATCAATACCAAACAAAGTCATCAAACCTACAGTACCAGCAGTAAAAGGCACTATTACCCCTATTACTGCGACGACAACGGCTTGAGCGCCGACTGCCATGAGGTCTTTTAAGTTTGATTCCAAACCAATTTCAAACAACAGGATGATCACACCCAGTTCTGCCAAAACAGAAACGACCTCTGATTGTGCCTCAAATACCGCTGGAGTCGCTTCAGGCGTTAAACCAGCAGTAGTTTGGAGGAAAGTCATGATCATCGAGCTAGAACTGTCTGCACCACCTTCTGGAAACACTAACAGATGTAAAACGGAAGTACCAACTACCACACCGCCTACAAGTTCACCTAAGACAGGAGGTAAACCTACTCGGTTAGATAACTCCCCGCCAACTTTGCTAGCAAGGTAAATTACCACTAAGCTCAGTAGCACTGCTTCTACTACCATTGAAGCGTCTGCGGCTTCTGTTGTGCTGGCCAGCAGAGGAAAAGAGAAGTTAATTACACCTAAAAACTGCATTTTTTCTGTGAAAATCCTTCTCTTTATTTTTACTCTTTTCTGGAAATAATTATAAAACCGTTATCTCAGCACTACTGACAGCAGCACTAATTAATTTGTATTTGTCAACTTCAATAAGTATTGCCAATAAAGCTCAGACACTGGAACTACGGAAAGCCTAGGCAATCTTAGCAAGTCAAAATCTCTAAATTTGCCATCTTGCTTAATTTGCCCTAGATTGATCGGCTGAAAAACTTTTCGTACTGCCCGCACATCTACAACAACTCGTTTAATTTCATTTAATACTGGATCAACATAAGGTTGACTGACTATCTCTGCTACACCGATAATTTGCCGTTCTTTGCCTGTGTGATAAATCAATGCTAAATCACCGGGAAGCATTGTACGTAAATGTTTGAGAGCTAGAGCATTGTTAACTCCATCCCAAACTGTACTGCCATCCCGTTCTAAATCAAAGTAGGAATAATTTTTTGGTTCAGTTTTCAGCAGCCAATATGCCATCACAAAATCTCTACAAGTTTTGGTGTAATTTTTTTAGTTTCCAAAAATGTAACCATTGCAACTTTTTACTATGGCAATGACAAAGTAGGAACATACAAATCGTATCAATCAATCGCCTTTGAGTTGTGTAAATCTCGTGGTAGCTGTTGACTATTAATAGTTGGCAGTTAACTGATGATTGCTAGATACGTTTTATTTAATATTTTTGAGAGGAGTGCAAATCTTATGTACCGAGCCGCTTTATCCGGTTCTCAGTTTCACGTTGGGAATTTTTGGAAAACTTTACCGTTAGCCTTGGTTTTATTGGTAACTTTTGTTCAGCCTGGGTTAGCCCAAGAACAAGAGAAGTTGTGGCGAACTCTTACAGTCAGTGGTCGTGGTATGGAAACAATTCCGACAACTTTGTCGGAAGTTAATTTAGGAGTTGAAGTTCAAGGTAAAACTGCCCAAGAAGTCCAGCAAGAGGCAGCCCGCAGGTCATCGGCTGTAGTAGCTTTACTGAAAAACCGGAATGTAGAAAAGTTACAAACTACAGGTATTCGTTTAAACCCAGTTTATAGCTACAAAGATAATGTGCAGCGGATTACTGGATATGCAGCTACTAATACCGTAAGTTTTCGTATTGCTACCGATAAAGCTGGCACATTATTAGATGAAGCCGTGAAAGCAGGTGCAACTCAAATTAATGGTATTAATTTTATCGCCACTGACGAAGCGATCGCGGCTGCTCAAAAACAAGCACTCAAAGAAGCCACCCAAGATGCTCGACAACAAGCAGATGCCGTTTTCAGCGCTCTTGGTTTCCAACCCAAAGAGGTAGTAAGTATTAAAGTTGATAATGCTAGTTCACCTCCACCACCTGTGTTATACCGTGCTGAAACTGCCAAGTTAGATAATCAAAATACTTCCACGCCTGTAATCGGAGGTGAACAGCAAGTTGAAGCATCGGTGACGCTGCAAATTAGTTACTAATCAAGAGTCAGTTGTCAGTTGTCAGTAGCAAACGAAAAATAACGAACAACTGACTACTTGGTGTTTTATGGCAGAATATAAAGCTTTGTGCTGCAAACACAAGGCTTTATCAAAAATTTGGTCTTGGTGGTCTCACTCTTGATGTGATTGCGGTCTGCGTATTACATTAGGCAGCTGTTCTGGAGAGTCTAGCTTGATTCCATTTGCTTCAACTCGGTTAGCTAAAGCATTGATGGCATTTTGATCGTCTCGGTGTTGCAGAACGTAGGTTCGTAGTTGCTTTGTAGTCATCGCCTCATAATTCGGGCTGGTCATAACTTAATTTTCCTTGCTTATTAATAATAATTACTGACTCTTCACCCGCAATAACTACTATTCTCGCGTCTCTATAATCAAGCGTTACAAGATAAATCGGCAAGTACATTTTTGTTAACCAGCAACAAGCTATGTAAACAGTCCTTAACTGTTGTGGCGTTGGTTTAATCTGTTTATTCTTTTATTTTCACCTCATAGTTGACAGTTAAACAATTAAAAATGATCTGAGGACATATCTGCCATCCCGCCATCTCCATCTTGCTTTGAACCCAATAACTGTAATTGGTCTACTAAAATAACTGGTGAAGAACGGTTGGCTCCGGTTTGGCGATCGCTCCAGGTATCTAACTTCAAAGAACCTTTAACGGCAATTTGTTTGCCTTTACGTACATAGTTACCAGCCACTTCTGCCGTTTTGCCCCATAGTTCCAAATTGAACCAGTCGGTATGTTCTCCCTCTTTAGTACGTCGATTCACGGCCAATGTCAATCTACACTTAACACTACCAGACTCGAAATATTTAATATCTGGGTCGCCGCCGACACGACCAATGAGAGTGACAATATTGATGCTCATCTGAGTTACCTTTTAGTACATACGTACTTACTTGTCTTGATTTTCATCATAGCGAATTGTGAACCTATTGAAAATGTGTTAAAAACTGAACAACCTAATCGGGTATAAAAAGATAGAAAATGACAGAGGTAAACTGAAAAACTGTACGGATATACTGAAGTAGCCAAAGAAGATTAAAAACGTAGAGACCTGAGACCTAGCAAGAACTGCTATAAGTTTAAAAAACCGCCTAACTGGCTGGACTCAGGCTAAAAAACGTAATAAAATCCAGCACAATTAACTCTCATAGTTGTAGTCAAAAAATATCGCAAATAAGGGGCGTAGAGACGCGTGGGTCTTTTTCGGAACTTTCGCTCATCGTGGGATATGGGTATCGACCTCGGTACAGCCAATACCCTTGTTTATGTATCTGGTAAAGGTATTGTACTCCAAGAGCCTTCTGTAGTTGCTATCGATCAAAATGAGAAAGTAGCACTGGCTGTGGGAGAAGAAGCCAAAAAAATGCTTGGTCGCACACCTGATAATGTAATTGCCCTCCGCCCCTTGCGCGATGGTGTAATTGCTGACTTCGATACAGCCGAGTTGATGCTGAAAAGCTTTATCCATCGTGTAAATGAGGGTAGATCTTTAGTTTTACCCCGAATTGTCATTGGCATTCCCAGTGGTGTTACAGGGGTAGAAAGGCGAGCTGTGATGGATGCAGCAGGTCAAGCTGGGGCTAGAGAAGTGTGTTTAATTGATGAGCCTGTAGCAGCGGCAATTGGAGCAGGTCTACCAGTTATTGAACCAACTGGTAACATGATTATCGATATTGGTGGAGGTACAACAGAAGTTGCAGTACTGAGTCTCCAAGGTACTGTGCTAAGTGAGTCAGTACGGGTTGCGGGAGATGAACTTACAGATTCGATTATCCAGTATATGAAGAAAGTTCATAACTTGGTAATTGGGGAACGGACTGCGGAAGATATCAAAATTCGCCTTGGCTCTGCTTATCCTAGCAATGATGATGGAGATCTGATGATGGAAGTTCGAGGTTTACACTTGCTTTCTGGTCTTCCAAGAACCGTTACTATTAAAGGGCCAGAAATTCGTGAAAGTATGTTGGAACCGTTATCAGTCATCATCGAAGCTGTGAAACGGACATTGGAACGCACTCCTCCGGAACTGGCATCTGACATTATTGATAGAGGCATTATGCTGGCTGGTGGTGGTGCTTTGCTTAAAGGCATAGATACCCTGATTAGCCATGAGACGGGAATTGTCACACACATTGCTGCTGATCCTCTTAGTTGTGTTGTGCTGGGAACAGGTCGTGTGTTAGAAAACTTTAAACAGCTAGAACGAGTTATCAGCTGGCGTTCTCGCAATATGTAGAAAAAAATATGAGATATTGGGTTCTATTTGCCTATTATTTGGGTTCTATATAAACAGAATCCAATATCTTCTGAAATTATATAAATAGGTATAGATGGTTACTTTACGTCGTTGGTGGGATCGCAAAGGATTACAAATTGGGTTACTCGCTTTAATACTAGGTAGTACTTGGATACTGCGACAAACCCAAGGGCAACTGCTGATGGAAGTTTACCAAGTAATGACCCGTCCATTACAAATGTTGCAGACAGGACCAAGTCCAGAAGAACGTCTCAAAGATGCTCGGTTTTTAGAGTTGCAAACACGCATAGCAGATCTGGAAAGTCAAAATAAAAAGCTCCAAGATTTATTAGGCTATGTTGAAAAACAGCCACTCTCAGCGCGCCCAATTCCAGGACGGGTAGTGGGACGCAGTGCTGACCATTGGTGGCAACAAGTGACTATCAATCGTGGCTCTAATATGGGTATTCAAGAAGGCTTCGTGGTCAAGGCTGATGGTGGATTAGTAGGTTTGGTAGAGAGTGTAACTCCTAATACTAGCCGCGTTCTATTAATTAGTGACCTCAAAAGTCAAGTAGGTGTAACCATTAGCCGCACCTCAGCCAAGGGAGTTTTGCGAGGAGATTCTTCTGCAGAAGCTGTACTGGAATTTTATGAAAAAGTTCCCAATGTCAAAGTAGGAGATTTAGTTTCTACATCTACTTATAGTCAGAAATTTCCAGCCGGCTTGGCAGTAGGACGGGTAAAGTCCTTAGATTTAAAGAAACTCCCGGTATCGGTGGCAAAAGTTGACCTTTTCCCGCCTATAAGGTCGCTAGATTGGGTGGCTATATATCCAAAGCCGACAAATCAAGAAATGGAAAAGCAAGAATCACCAAACCAGGAAATTCAAAAGTCTAATTAGATTCTCAAAAATATTGCAAAACAATGAAGATGCCTTCATTTAGTGGCAGCAGTCAGAAAAAGCCACAGTCGTCAAAGCGAAAATTTAAATTCCCTAACAAGCCTCTATCTCATTGGCATCCTGGTATGCGCCAGTTACTAGATTGGACGGTGACGGTTGGATCAGTAATGTTATGCATAATATTATTACCAACTCGCCTTCCCGGTATGGAATTACTAGGAATTGGCCCAAATTGGCTATTAATTTGGGTGGTAGCTTGGAGTGTTAAGCGTACAGTTTTAGAAGGATTACTCGCAGGTATAGTTTTGGGAATGCTTCAAGATGCGATGACATCTTATAACCCAACTCATGCCATAACCCTAGGACTGGTAGGACTTTTAACTGGTCTGACTCAGAAGCAGCGTTTTATTCAAGAAGATTTTATTTCTATTGCCTTGATTGTCTTTGTCATGGCAATTTTGGCAGAAACTGTCTTTGGGTTACAGTTGAGTTTAATAGGCGATCGCCAAGTAGAATACATTTGGGCATACTACCAACGAGTAGCTTTAGCTTCTGCTATTCTCAGCAGTCTTTGGGCTCCTGTGGTTTATTATCCCTTGAATCGCTGGTGGCAAAAGATGAGATTATTAGAGCAACAGTCAATTAAAGGCTGAAATTTGAAGTATTAAGGATGAAATCTTACCCAAAGATCAATCTAGGGGTTAGAAATAAATTTTTATCCTTCATCTTTTCTTTGAGTGCGGAGTGTGGACAGCTTAGATTTGCCAAAGGTGTCAAGCTTCGGTAAATCTTGGTAGGAGTGAGGAGTGAGAGTTCAAGGTTTATGCCTTAGCCCTCACTCCTAAATTTTTCTGGAATTTGAGCAAGCCTAGGCAATATTGATTCAAGCTAGAGTTAATACAAATGAACAATAGCGTCTGGATATTACTGTTTAACTATCACGTTCAAAGCGCGTAGAAGCTCTGCTTCTTGTCTACAGACATCGCGTGCAAAATATTTACAGTATTGCCCAAAATTATGGATAACTTCCCAGTGCTTGCTCAAGCAGATGCATCTTTACCAAATTACACTCAGGAAAATCGGCTCTTGGTGCAATCAGCAGTTAAATCTGATGCACTAGCAGAGGAAAAGGTAGGCAGTGACTTTGACTACCGCATGATGCAGCGGTGTTTAGAACTTGCCCGCCGTGCCTTGGGACGCACTTCACCCAATCCCCTAGTGGGAGCAGTAATTGTCAAAGACGGTGAGATTGTCGGGGAAGGATTTCATCCCCGTGCAGGTGAACCTCATGCAGAAGTTTTTGCCCTCAAAGCCGCAGGCGATTTAGCTCGTGGTGCTACAGTCTATGTCAGTTTAGAACCTTGTAATCATTATGGACGTACTCCCCCTTGTTCAGAAGGATTAATAGCAGCTGGTGTCGCTAAAGTGGTAGTGGGCATGGTTGATCCTAATCCCCTAGTAGCTGGTGGTGGCATTGCCCGTTTAAGGGCAGCTGGGGTAGAAGTATTAGTGGGAGTAGAAGCAGAAGCCTGTCAGCGATTAAATGAAGCTTTTGCTCATCGCATTCTCTACAAACAACCTTTGGGCATTCTCAAATATGCCATGACTTTAGATGGCAAAATTGCTACTACCTCCGGTCACAGCGCTTGGGTAACAAACCAAGATGCCCGTAGCGAAGTTCATCAACTGCGGGCAGCCTGCGATGCAATAATCGTTGGTGGTAATACGGTACGACAAGATAATCCCTACTTAACTAGCCATCAGGTGGAGGCGCATAATCCCCTACGGGTGGTAATGAGTCGTCATCTCAACTTACCTGAAGATGCCCGCGTGTGGAACACTGCGGCAGCTCCTACGTTGGTGTTAACAGAGTTAGGAAGCTCACCCGATTTTCAAAAGTTTTTGCTGGCACAAGGGGTGGAAGTAGTTGAATTGACATCACTGACACCAGAAGCAGCAATGACAGACTTGTATGAACGGGGTTTTTGTAGCGTATTGTGGGAGTGTGGGGGTACGTTAGCTGCCAGTGCGATTGCTCAAGGGGCAGTGCAAAAAATTCTGGCCTTTATTGCTCCGAAAATCATTGGTGGTAGTGATGCTCCTACGCCTGTAGGTGACTTAGGTTTGACCACAATGACTGAAGCGTTGTCTTTAGAACGCGTTCGTTGGCGTGTGGTCGGTTCCGATTGCTTAGTTGAAGGTTATTTACCCCAAAAAAACCAATAGTCTCAAAGTCTCAAGTCAGTAGTCCACGGTCAATAGTAACTAATAACTGTTGACTGTGGACTGTTAATACTGGCGTTCACAAGCAAGATCACGGATGAGAGTGAGCCGAGATGCAATGTAATCACTGAGAAAATCGGTTTCGTGGGGATCTAAGAACGCTTGCGTTGTGGTTTGTTTTACTAACCATTGCACCAAGCTAGCATCGTCCATCTGCAAGAGGGTCTTGGTTTGGGAATTTTCAACCACAGACCAAAGCTGACGCAGAATTTTGGGAGTCATTAGACCTCAAGTTAATCATTAGCTTAGCTGTTCCCAGATTACACAATTCTGGTGGCAGCTTGCGACCAAAAGTACAAGCCAAGACAAGTATTATTAAAAACTTAATATGAGGATTTATAACTTTATGAAGATTAAGAATTGGACAACTTCATTGAGAAATTAACAAAAATTACTAAATAAGATTTTTGTAATTTATGTAATTTATGTATGCTCGAAGACATTTTTTAATAGAGCTAGTCCTTCTTCAATTTGAGAGATTTCCTCGGCTGTTAGACCTTGAAGTAAGTCGGCAATATGAGAGCGAGTATAATCAAGGGATTGCTGAAGATGATGCTTACCCTCGTTAGTCAGATTGAGGACTATTCGTCGTCGCTCTTGGGGATGATGTAAACGTTGTACCAAGTTGCGTTGTACTAGTCGCTCTATTGTTGCTGATGCCGTGGCGGGAGTGACACCTAAATGCTCTGCTAAGCCAGATAATGAAGCACCAGGATTGCGGTTAATAAATGCCAGCGATCGCAACTGAGGTACAGATAGAAAAGCGGTATTATGGGTACGCATCTTAGAGCGGATAAACCTCATCACTAATGGGATTGTATCCATTACTTTAGCGGCACATTCTTCGGAAGTTGTACCTTGAGAGGTTTTACCGAGCTTCATGGTAGAATTTTTCTCCTAAACACTTTGCTACCCGTAGATAACATCGTCCACAGGTGAGGGCAAGCTTATTAATGGTAGCAACAGAATTGTATAGCAGCCGAAACTAATAATCAGAGCTATTTCATTCCTCAAAAGCGATTTACCTTCAAACACTCTTGAATCTTTGACTTTGGAGGGTTTCTGTAGCTTTATCAGCAGAAAGCGGTTTGTGGAATAGATAACCTTGCATATCCTCGCAATGAATAGATTTTAAGAAATCTAACTCCTCTTGCTTTTCTACCCCTTCAGCAGTCAGTTTTAATCCTAAAGTTCGCGCCAAGCTAACGATCGCTGTGACAATATGAGCTACTTTGACATCCGTTGTTAATTCTTTAATAAAAGACCGATCAATTTTGAGATTGTGGAGTGGTAATAGTTGCAGACGTGAAAGAGAAGAATGACCTGTACCAAAATCATCGATAGCAAGGTGAACACCCATTTTCTCCAAATCCAGCAATACAGTTCTGGTAAACTCTAAATCCTCAATGGCTGTTGTTTCTGTGATTTCTAACTCTAAAAATTGTGGCTCTAAACCTGTTTCTTGTAAAATTTTGGCTACAATTTCCGCAAGTTTGGGTTGACGAAACTGCTTAGGGGAAAGATTGACAGCGATTATGATTGGAGGTAGTCCCGCTTGTTGCCAAGCTCGATTTTGAATACAAGCTGTCCGTAACACCCATTCACCAATGGGTATAATTAATCCAGTTTCCTCAGCAAGGGGGATAAAAGTATTAGGTGCTACTAATCCCATTTCAGGATGTTGCCAACGCAACAAAGCTTCCATGCCAGTAATTTGCCCTGTAGCAATATTGACTTGAGGCTGGTAATACACTGTAAACTCTCCCCGTTCTAAGGCACAGCGCAAGCTTTTCTCAAGATTCAAAAGCTCAGGAGTTTTGGTACTGAGAGTTGTGGTGTAGTACTGATAATTATTTCTCCCTTGATCTTTGGCATAATACAGAGCAGAATCCGCATGTTGAATTAGGGTTTCGGCATCAGGACTATGTTCATCTAGTAAGGCAATGCCTAAACTTCCACTCACGTAGAGTTCATGCCCGTCAAGATTAAAGACATTTTCTAAAGACTCTAAGATTCTCCAAGCTACTTGGGTTACTTCATCGAGACAAGTCACGCGGGTTAGGAGGATAGTAAACTCATCTCCTCCCCAACGAGCAACAGTATCTCCACTTCTGAGGCAGTCTTTCAATCTTTGAGCTACGTTTTGTAACAATCGATCTCCTAAGGTGTGTCCTAAAGTGTCATTGATAACTTTGAAACGATCTAAATCAAGGAACATCACCGCTAAACTTTCCTGACTACGTACTGCGCTGGGTAAGGCTTTAGCTAATAGTTCATTAAATAGCAGGCGATTTGGCAATCCAGTCAGCAGATCATGGAGGGCTTGGTAACGAATCTTTTCCTCTACTTGCTGACGCTGTTGAGCGCCACTGATACTAGCCGCCATCGTTAAAAGTGTAGATTCTTCGTGACGTGACCAGTAACGTTCTTGTGAGCAATCTGCCAAACCAAGATATCCCCAAAATTGATCATTTAACCGTAGGGGTACTAAAAGCAGGGATTGAATACTTTCTCGGCAGAGGAGTTCTTGTTCGGCTAAGGGAAACTCTCGTGTGAGTCCACTAATAATCTGACCGTTAGAAAGAGCATCGCACCAACGAGCTAATTCTAAAGACTGATAAGGCTGGTTTTGCCAGTACTGGGCTGAAGGCTCAAGGTGGGAGCGTGTCCACTCAAATTGGAGACTTACTGCTATCTCCCCTGTCACTGGATGAGGATGGTTTTTGAAGAGATAGACCCGATCTGCTTGGGCTGCTTCACCCAATACAGTTAAAGCTCTTTCCATACCAGTTTCGTAATTCATTTCTACTAGCAAATAATTGGCAGCTTCAGCAACTGCCTGTAACAAGCGATCGCGTTGCTGTAAATCGGCTTCGGCTTGCTTTTGCTTTGTAATATCTCTAACAATAAAAGTTCTAATTAAGTCGCTTTCAGGAAGGAAATGAATAGATTGTTCAAATACTTCTTGACCAACTTGCACCTCCCGCACAAAAGGATTTATTTTTTGATTCTTAATTGCATTTAGTAGACCTGTCAACATAGGATGCTGCTTTCCGTCTTTCCTGATTTCAGGAAATTTGAGAGTTGCGGCGGGATTGAGGTAAGTTACGTTTCCTTCTAAATCTGTCTCGATAATTGGATTGGGAATGAGTTCAGGGAAAGAAGCTAAGCGGGCTAAGGCAGTCTCGCTAGCAGCTTCAAAATTACGATCAAAAACTAGAGTTTGAAAGGGATTTGCAGAATGAGCTTGTTCTGATAAGAAACTAGCTAGGTCTTCCGCTGCACAAGATTTAGAAAATGCTTGTTCTGGAATATTAGAAATAGCATAATATTTAGCATGAGCTTGATTATCACCAAATACGATAATATCTCCATGTTTGAGATTGTGAGAAAAGCATTTAGTGCCATTCACAAACAAGCCATTAGTACTTCCTTTCCCCTTAAAATTACCATCAATAATTTGAAAACCATACTGGTCAGTTTCTGGAATAGATATACGTAATAGAATTGCATGTTGTCTTGATACTGACCGAGAACGGAGAACTATAGCGTTTCTAGAATCCCGTCCCAGAGAATAAGTAGTCTCTTGCAACAGGATAGTTCGTTGCCCTTGCAAATCCTGGACAACCAAAAGATGGCGTATTTTTTCCTGCTCGTTTTCTGCCATCACTCTCCCTCAAACTTTCATGACTTTAAATGTGCCATCAAAAAGTATTACTCAAACAAATCCTAACTTTCAGTTTCCATTTTTTGAAAAAGCTATTTTTTTCAGATCAAATAAAATTTGTAAGGTTTTAATCTTGTTGGAAACAACTAGATTAAGTGTCTAGAAGGATATATTTGCCAACCAGTTTAGCAATCAAAGAATCCTAGACTTATCCTCTGCTCTTGGTCAGAGTTAGAAAATCTAGAACTTTTGGTCACTATACCCTAATTTAATTTTTTCTTAAATGTCTAGAATAAATTCTATTAGCTAAGATAATACATAGTAAAAATGCGGATTTTTCACTGATATAGAAGGTAATCAATAAAAAATCGGAACTATATTTTATTAAGCTAATCAATATGTCAATTTCTAATTTAAATATTGGTAAATGTACTGATAGAACAATATTCTTTGTAAAGATTTTTTAAATAAATACTTTTCAGTTTTTTGTTTGTATTTTGCGAATCATGTCAGTTAAGACTGTTACAGAATTATTTTCAATAATGAAATAATTTTTAAAAATTTAAATGCCGATTTATTGACTTAAAACACTGTTGGTAAATGAGCAATTAGCCAATAAGCAAATTTTTAGACTTTAAAATGGATTATAGAGTATGGAAAAGTACAGTCCATCTTCTTGTAACGTTTTTCCCTGTGATTGAACAGATATTAAAGGAATGCCCCAATCTATACGGGCGCTGAAGCGATCGCCTTGTGACCAGCGCAAGCCAAAACCTAAAGAAGCAAGAGTGTTAGGGTCGGGATTGTCTTGACTTGAACTATTCCAGGCAATACCGAAATCAATAAAAGGAGCGACCTGCAACACACTATCTGTTTGGGGTGAGCGGAAAATTGGTATTTGAATTTCAGCAGAGGCAAAAGTGCCATTATCCGTTAGCAATAAATCTTGACGGTAACCTCTAACACTGTCTAGCCCACCTATGCCGAACTGTTCTAAAGGCAAAAGCGTTCTAGATGCCAGTTGCATATTTGTACGAAGTAGCAATATGGTATCAGGAGCTAATAGACGTGCCCATTGTGCTTGTCCTTGCCATGCAAAGAAGCGGCTGTCTGGAGCTTTAGAGTTAATTGTGGCATCAAAAGCTCCTATACCTAGATTGAACTGAGAACGCAAAGCAATCACTTCACGACTATTACGAGATGTCCATTCTTGAAAAAAACGTAACGCAGATATACGTGTGCGTCCTTGTGTATCGGCTCCTGGTGAAATTTCATTATTTAATTCTGGAAAAGATAAAGAAGATACTTTACTCTCACGTCGAGAGGCTGTTAGACCGAGAGCAAATTCCTGCGTAGGAGTTTGGATTACTGGCTGGCGGAATGTCAGTTCGTAATAGCGAGAAGAAGATTCAATATCTAGGATGTCGAAAGAATCTTCGATGACATTGCTTGATGCAGTGCCAAAGTTGAAAGAAATCGTTCCATTGTAAGGATTTATAGGCAAAGTATAGCTAGTATCAAAAACGTTGCTACCATCAGTATTAGTGTAAGCTAGACTTAAACCATCTCCTAATCCTAGTAAGTTAGCTTCACTGACTTGTAATCGACGACGAAAGCTACCCACGCTAGGCGATCGCCCATTATCCAAAGCTATTTGAGTACTAAAAGATCGCGCCTCTTTAATCTTGACTTGTAGCACACTCTCCTCTGGACGCGACCCTGCTGACAAATCAGCAGATAGATTTTGAATTAAAGGATTAAGTTGTAACAATTGCAGTGCTTCTAACAATCGTTCCCGATTTAGCGGTGCTGATGTCGCTATTGCTAGACGACTACGTACATAATTAGAGTTGAGTCGTTGAGTGCCAGTTATTTGGATATCTTCTAACTTACCTTCAACTACTTGGATTTTAATTACACCAGACTTAATTGTTTGAGGTGGAATATAAGCGCCAGAGGTAATGTAGCCCTTTTTAATGTATAAATCAGTAATTTTAGAACGAGCTTGAAAAACTTCAGCCAGAGAAATAGGTTTTTTGGTAAATTCAGCAGTGACTTGGGCTAATTCTTCAGGATTGAATACTGTACTACCAATAACCTCAAACTTTTCTACAGTGATAGTTTGGGGAGTTTTTTCTGGTAATTGCTGCTCAGGTGTAGCTGATGGTGCAGAGGGTGGTAGTAGTTCTACTGGTGGAGGGAGTTGCTGTGGTAGTTGGGGCGATGGCAATGGCGAAGGTACAGATGGTTGAACATCTTGCGGTGGTGGAAGTTGCTGTGACAAGATGAAATCGCTATTGGGTGATTGTGTAGTATTAGCTTGGACTTTTAAAGGTCTAGTAATTGAAGTGCTGGTTAACACAAATATACTCACCTGTAAACAGGACACTGCAAAGTTTGTAGAGTATTTATCGAGCATGGCACTGGATTGGTTTTTGCTAAAAATTAAGGGATATATGGAAACTGTTTCAAAAAGTATTGACCTAAATAAGTTGCAGATGCAGACAATATCTACGGTCAGCTACGCTAATGTACTGATGAATAACTGAATAATAAAAGTATTAGCTAAGACTCCAGCCAAATCAATAATTCATCCATTAGGTAGATTAATCGATTGGGTATGTCGCCTCGCTAGTCAGAGGACAGATAATGTTTAGGTTTCTATGATCAATTCATTAACATAAAGCTCAAAACGCAGTAGCAAGGAACCATTATTGCTTAGCGTCAGTAACCATAGCAAGTTATGCAAAGAGTTAGTCAAACAGAAGGCGTAGAACTGCCGAATACTGTTCATTATGCTCGTGTAGTTGTATAGATATTGAGTGAAGCAATTAGCTTAGCAAGGTCAATGATATTCGTTTTCAACTTAGACCAGACTATGATTCATTATTTGAGGCAGGAAGCCAAGAAAAAATGTACGCTAATACTTAAAAACTGATTTTCTGAGACAAAAAACAATTAGGTAGGAGCTTAACACCATGCTATTTCAAGACCGGACAGCAGCAGGTCAATTCTTAGCAAGGCAGTTAGCAGATTATGCTAACCGTCCAGATGTGCTAGTGTTAGCTCTACCTAGGGGTGGTGTTCCTGTGGCATTTGAAGTTGCCAAAGCATTAAATGCTAATTTAGATGTGCTTGTGGTTCGCAAGCTAGGCGTACCCAATGACAAAGAATTGGCAATGGGAGCGTTAGCGATCGCGCAACATTTCGTTGGCACAACCTCTCGTCATGAAAAGAAGCTACCTAAAACGGAAATCGCATCCACTGGTGTACGGGTACTCAATCAAGATATTGTGCATCAGCTAAATATTTCTGATGAGATAATAAACAGCATCGTCGTCCAAGAACAACGAGAGCTAGAGCGACGGGAACAGCTTTATCGAGATAATCGCCCTTTCCCAGATTTACAGGCACGTACTGTCATATTAGTAGATGATGGTTTAGCCACAGGTGCAACAATGAGGGCTGCGGTGATGGCAGTGCGTCAGCAGCAACCTGCTAGTATTGTCGTTGCTGTGCCAGTCGCTGCGCTCGAAACTTACCAAGAACTGAAAAGTAAGGTAGAAAATATTGTCTGTGCTGCCACACCCAACCCTTTTTATAGTGTTGGTCGCTGGTACGAAATCTTTCCACAAACTACAGATGATGAAGTCCGCAGCTTACTTCACAAAAGTTACAAAAAACTATCAACCATTGTTCCTGAGTAAATAACGCCAAAATTGGCGTTGGGGAATTTGGTTTTTTCAGATTGCTGATTTAAATTTAGACCAGAATTTAAACTCATCCCACCCCTTTAAGGCGCGGGATGAGCTTAATAATTTTGATCTAAAAGTGCTGTAAAACTGATAACCTAAAACTTACTTATTGGGGAAGAGTTTATGAGTCGGATGTTTCGACGATACCACCGGCAGATTGCGATCGTCTTATGTCTGCCTTTATTTTTAACTGTATTAACCGGTATGGGCTTTACTATTGCTCACGAATGGTTACACCAAAACGAGTTAGGTGAATTTCTACTTGGATTGCACACATTAGAAATTTTGCATTTAGAAGGAATTTATCCGATTTTGAATGGTTTAGGATTAATCGGCTTATTGATTACTGGTTTAAGCATGACAGGTCTATTTAGTCAACGTCGAAACCAAAATAATCAAGGATAAATTTGCTAAGGATATCTTGTTTAACTCTCCTCTGCTTTTTCTATCCCATGCCCTACGCCCCATACCCAAAAACCACGCCTACAAAAAGCGTGGTTTTTAATTTTCACTGTGTTACTGAGAATCAACTGCATATTGAATCAGCTGGGCAAGACGCTGACGTAGGGTTTCTAATCCTAAACGTTCGCTGGATGAAATAAATACCGCTAGGGGAAACTCTTCACGAGCTAAAGCTAGTGTCTCACTATCTGCTTGATCAATCTTGTTGAAAGCAACCAAGGCTGGGCCAGGGGTAACTGGCATTTGGGCTAAAATTTCCCTAACTGAGCGAATATGGCTCAACCAAGCCGGATGAGACAAATCTACTAAATGTAATAAAGCATCAGCTTCTGTGACTTCCTCCAAAGTGGCGCGGAAAGCATCCATTAATGATGCAGGTAGTTCATGGATGAACCCGACTGTATCTGTAATCAGAATCTCTTGATGTTCACCAGTTTCTGCTTTGGGAATCACTAAGCGTCGCGTGGTGGGGTCAAGAGTAGCAAACAACTGGTCGGCTGTGTAAACTTCAGCGTTAGTCAGAGCATTTAATAATGTAGACTTACCAGCGTTAGTGTAACCAACCAAAGCAATTGAAGGAACTTCTTGATGTTGCCGTCGTTGGCGTAACCGCGAACGATGTGCTTGCAATTGATTTACTTCTTTTTGCAGTCGGGAAATGCGCTGCCCAATGGCACGGCGTTCTGTTTCTAGTTTGGTTTCACCAGGACCGCGTGTGCCAATACCACCACCTAGTCGGGACATGGTTCGACCTCTACCAGTCAGTCGTGGCTGCATGTACTCTAACTGTGCTAGTTCTACTTGTAATTTACCAGCACGAGATTGAGCGCGTTGAGCAAAGATATCCAAAATTACTTCGGTGCGGTCAACTACCCTAACACCAATCTGTGCCTCTAAGTTGCGGACTTGAGACGGTGAAAGGTCGCGGTCAAAGACGACGAGATTAACTCCTAAAGTTTGAGCAGTTAAAGCAACTTCTTGGACTTTGCCTTCACCAACTACTGTTTGAGGATGAATGCGCGATCGCTTTTGTTGTACTGTTCGTAATACATCTCCGCCAGCAGTGTCTACCAAGCTTGCCAATTCTAGTAGGGTGTCTTGGAATCTTTGTAAAGTCAACTCATTGGTCATTACTCCCACAATTAGCACGCGATCGTGGTCAGCATCTACTTCTTGAGCGATAAATTCTCGCTGGAACTCTTGTTCAAGTCCTTCTACCAAATCGAGAAAGTCTTGCTGTGCCAGCATGTCTAAGCTCAGAGGCGGTGATATATGCCAATTGGGAGTTTGGACTTGAGTTTCTCCTAATTTCAAGGCAGCAAGACTAGTCATCAAAGCACGAGAATCTTGGGGTGTTAGATGAGCTAAATAAGCTTCTTTGACATACCCAGCAGCACCGCCTCCCCGTCGTGTAAATCCCGTTCCGGTAATATTCATGACTACCAGAGCATCTAAACGTTGCAGTGCCATCGCTGTCAGTGCCGATTCATTCGGCGGTTCTGGCTTGAGATGGGTAGAGATACAACGAATACCGCTGAGTCGTTCTGCACCATAACGGGGCAGTTCCAGCGGTGGAATTTGCGTTTGACGCGGTGTGCCTACCCCCACACGAATCACTTGACCACGACGGTTGAGGTAGGCACACACAGGCTGATTTAGTTCTGTGCTAATTGCTGCCAGACGCTGGGAAAACTCAGGCGTGGTGATGCGATCGCCTGGTATGCGCTGGTGGTACAGTCGCTGTAGTTGTTTCAGCTGACTGGACTTGAGACCTTGCAGATTTCCAAAGATAGTTTCTATAGGCGTTTATGACCAGTAAATGGCCCCCCGAAATCCTTATTTGTCTATTTTACAACAGGGTTTAAGCTCTAAACTCTGTCTTTTGAGGGATGATATCTCAATTTATGTCCGCAGAGCGTCTTTTTGACCAAGCCCCTTGGTGGCAGGAACAAACAAGAGGGAATCAAGTAAAGAATAAAGAGAAGAGTTAACCATGAAAAAAAGGATACAGAACAACTTCTTCTGTTGCTCATTCCCTGTTCCCTTTTAAGTTATTTTGATAGTAATAACCCAAACTCAATCGAGCAATGGTAACAACACGCGCCACTTCAGAACAAAGGGTTGTATTGAGAAATATCAGCTGGCAGACTTTTGAAACAATGCTAGCGGATATGGGAGAGGATAGACCCTCTTTAATGGCTTATGACCAAGGAACGCTGGAAATTATGACTCCACTGATGCCTCATGAGCATTGGAAATGTTTAATTGAACGTCTAATTTTTGTGCTGGGGGAAGAATTAAATTTAGAGATATTCCCTACAGGTTCTACAACATTTAAACGGGAAGATTTACGGCGTGGTTTAGAGCCAGATAGTAGCTATTATATTCAAAATGAAGCACTGGTGAGAAACAAATCAGGAATTAATTTGAATACAGATCCAGCACCAGATTTAATAGTAGAAATAGACTTGACTAGTTCTTCGCTGAATAAGTTTGATATTTATGCGTCTTTGGGTGTTGCGGAACTTTGGCATTATGACGAAGGAGTGCTGTATATTTACCAGCTACAAGAAGGAAGATATATAGAGTGTAATAATTCACCTACTTTTAACAATTTGCCTTTAATTGAAACTCCGCAATTTTTAGAAGAAAGTCAACGAATTGGAGTGATGAGTATGACAAAGAATTTTCGCAATTGGATTAAGGGAAAAATCTAAGTATCTACTTCACCAGCTTGTTGCAGTGCAACATTAATCAGGGTTTCACTTAGCCTAATTCCACGATCAATCATCCTGCCAATTACGTGTCTAATGTAAATAGGGTCTCCTTCTCGCTTCGCGCACAGCAAAATACCGATAGTACCTGTAATAGAAAGACCATTTAATCTAGCAACTCGTCTACCCGCAGTTTCATCAATACAAACTGTGTGAATATTTTCATTGAGCGCCAGTTGGATAACAGAAGCTTCTCCTAAATCGAGAGAATTGAGTAAGAATGGAGAAATATTATTTAAGGGTGTTTGTAATTTTTGTAGCCAAATTGCATCCTCAAATTCACTTATAGCAAATCCGCTTGCACCTCCAGCAAGTATTTCTTGACAAACTTCAAAGGGAACTAAAACCTGAGTATACAAAGATTGTAGTATTCTTAAATGTCCTACTGCCGCTATTATAGAAATAAGTGGTGCTGTATTGATAACGATTATATTGGTATCAGGCATTTTCTAAATCAGATATAACTTCTTCTTCTGTTAAATCAATCATTGCCACATGATAACGGTGTAAATTAAATAAAAAATTTACCCTATTTATACCTGCTAACTGTGCAGCTAAACCAGAAGAAATACGTTTCATTTCAAATAATTTTACTGCCATCGCCATTTTTGCTTCTTGTTCAAATTGTTCTCGCGTTTGTTGTAAGGCATCCGGTAAAGTTTCTGGGTAGTCAATTTTAAGTTGTGACATAATTAGATGAGTTAACTTTGTAAATGAATATTTATAATAATATTTTTAAGCGGCGATCGCTTGTAGTTTCAGTTGGGCAAACCAAGGATGATCGCTATTAATTTAAGCTGCTTAAAACTGAGGCTTAATATACAAATCCCATAATTCCTTTAAGCGCTTTGCATCTGATTGAGAAATTTGTCCTATTTTAGCCAGCAATAGAGACTTTTCTAGGCAGTCTAATCGAGACAAACGTACGGTTGAAACTACACGTAAGCTACTTATAGCCCAATCATTTAGAATGATATCAGTTTGTGTGCGTGGTTTGGCAGATGTAACTACTGCTGCGACAAAATCATCTCCATCTATCCACAACACAAGTATAGGGCGCTTTTTAAAACCTTTACCGCTGGTGAATGGAATATCTGCTAACTAAAACTCACCGGCTTGGATAGTCGTCATAAAGTCCTTCGTCTTCTGGTGCGTAGCCGTTCAAAAAAGCATTATGGCTGCGAGTGCTTTCGGATTCTTCCGCTTTTTGTTGGATGGTGATTACCCAGCGTCCTGTAGTAATATTTTCGAGTATTGATTCTGGAAAATTTAATTTTTCTCCAGGCTTGAGTTCAATCTCATAAGTTAGAGTAGTCAGTTTATTTTCCATAACTGTTAGTTAGGTTTTTCATAACTTGAAAGCGCTCATTTTTGTGAAGATTACCAAAATCTGAATTATATTTTGCTTTTTCTCGATATTTTTTAGGACTCATAGTTATTGCATGTTGTAGGTTTTCAATTGCCAATTGTCCAAGACCTTGTAAGGCAAAGCAACAAGCCTTATAGTAATAAACTCCAGCGCAGCATTCAGGTTTGATTGTAGTAGCTTTATCATAACTGACGAGCGCTTGTTCATAATTACCTAGGTTATAAAATGCCATGCCACGAGCGCCCCAAATTTCGATATCGTTATTATTAATTTTTAGCGCTTGGTCATAGCTGACAATTGCATCTTCGTAACGACCTAATTCACTAAACGATAGTCCCCGATGATACCAAGTCCAACAGTCATTAGGATTGAATGCAATAACTTTGTCATAATTAGTGATTGCCTCTTCATAGCGCCCTAATTTACGTAGTGCTTCACCTTTCTTATACCAAGACGAATAGTTCTCTGGTTTTAACTTAATAACTTTGTCATAACTGATGATTGCTTCTTCGTATCTTTGTACTTTAAACAGCGCGTCTCCCCGATTATGCCAAGCTTGGTAGTAATTAGCTTTAATTGTTAATGATTGGTCATAGGAGGCGATAGCCTGTTTGTAATTTTGTTCTGCAAACTGTAAGTTTCCCAACTCTAACAGTAAGTGAAACTGACTACTAGGTGAATTATAATTTTCATCTATTAATTCCTGAATTATTAGTATTTCTTGAGTTCTTTGTACTGGCGTTAGAGTGAGATATTTTTCATAATCTCCATCTTGAAGTATACGTAGTGATTCTTGCTCTAGGGTTTCTGAATCTATAGGAAAGTCAAACAACCCTGAACGCCAATCAAAAAAGTCTGGGGCGCGTTGAATAAAATATTTAATAGCAAATAAAGGTAACAAAAAAACAAAACAAATATGAAAGTTATCTCTAAAACGTTCTCGCTGTTGATTGAGGTTAATTAAAACAGATGGTACACCTTTCCAACTATATGAATAGATATCTCTACTATTCCAACCTGTTAAGGCTTTACATTCTTCATACTCATAAAATGAATGCTCTAATCCTGTAATAAATAAGATATTTATTTGTTCTTTATTAGATAAATTATCAATTATTTCATATAAATTATCAACAGCTTGGTTTAATCGCAAAACTTCAATATTTCTATTAGTAATTTCTTTTTTCACTTTGCCAATTATCTGCTCACCTTCAGCAGGGGAACATCGGGCAAATAATAAACTAAAGCCTTCTGTAAATTTCAGAGTCCGAACTAAGGCTCGATATTCTTCATCTGGGTCTGGTGGTAAATCTTGATCCCAATCGCTCAACTCTAGTTTCATAAATCTGCATCTCACTCAGGAGCAAATTGTTGATTAAAAGCATCTTGAAATTCTTTAATGCCTTTAATTAAAGGATGAATATCATACCAACATTGAATTTGTTCGTCAGCATCACGATAGCGATATTCTAAAATACAGCGGTTAAATAATAAGTTACGATGCCGTTCATCATTTTCTATTTGCTTAAAATGATAAACTTTTGCTAGTGCTAGCCATTCATCGGCATAAACTGTATTACGGTAGGTAATTCTCGTTTCACTAATTGAACGTTGTAAAACTTTTTTAGAAATGGGCAGAGTATCAGTGTATTTAATCGCTTCCTTCATTAATAATAGCAAATTCCGCACGTGACCCCCACTCATCAGGCATAGTTGCTGTAAAGTTTCCGGCTGCTCAAACATATCTGTAATCGAAAGATTCGAGTCAACACGACTAATTCGTTTTTGTAATACTTCTTTGACTTTATCGATTCCTCGTTGATAGCTTTGATTATCTGGAGTTTGCACCATAATCATCGGCAAAACTTGAGCATCACTACCATAGATATCTCGTAAATCTGTAGCGCGGTTAGAATACACTAGCGAAATTGGTACTGTATAAATTAAATGACAATCTAAAGCTTTGAGTTGTTCGCTACGGTCTAAAAAAATATGCTCGTGATTGCTACGTCCATCTTCTTGAGTTATGGGTACAATCCGGTCAAGATTATCAGCGATAACTACTAATTGAGAATATCCATCAGGTAAGCGTTTTTTGGCATCTTCAATAAACTGATTTAAGGCTGCAATTAAAGTTGTAGTATGGGGGTCAACTCGCTCACGAATTTTGTGGCGCAGAGTAGGTTCAGTTCTTAAATTAGCTGTAATTTTGGCAAATAAAGGGATTTCTTTCTCTACACTCAGACCTTCTAAAGATACGTTAGGAATCACATCTTTTAAATCATGCCATCTATCTTTTAACCATGTCAGCAAAGGTTCAGGATTAGCGTTATCTTTTAATGCTTCTAATAAACATCGCGTACAAGCTAAAAGAATATCTGTATATTGGGCATCTTCGGGTTCGATATCTTCTTTATCGGCAGCAAAATAAACCACAAAGCAGCCTTGGTCATCTAAATATTTTTGCAGACGTAGCAATTCTGTGGATTTACCTGCACCACGATGACCTGCATAAAGTTGACAGGTTATTCTATCTGAATACAAAATTTCTCTACCTACCTCTACCAGAATGTCACCATCTCCCCGCACCTCTTTACAATCGACGTAAGCAGGATCTCCGGCGGGTAAAGGTCGAAATGGGTCAAAAGTATTATATATCTGCTTTAAAAGGGCAAAATTTTGTTGCATAGTTAGAGTTTCCCTGTGTAGCGCCATATTATACTAAATCCGCTGGAATTAGTACGATAGTTGTCAGTGGTCAGTTGTCAGATGCGTAGGTTGGGTTAAGCGCAGCGCAACCCAACATGGATGAAGTTGTTGGGTTTCCTTACGTCAACCCAACCTACACATTTTGATTTTTTAGCTTAACTGAACCGTATTGAGTAGGGAACATGTTGTGTCCTTACCCCCTATTTTTGTAAAAAAGAAACTGGGATTAAAACAGTGAACAGTTATCAAGTGGCTTTTGATTGATAACTGATAACTGTTAAAGTTTCTCGCCATTGTTTCACTGCTGTTGGCAATTCCCCTGATAACCAATGATCAAATTGCGGATAAATTGGTAAACGCGCTACCAATTCCCACCCCGCAGGTTGTAAAATTTCTCTCAAAGCCTGTTCCTGAACATGAGGATAATCGGGGTTTACTTCGTCTTTTGGGCTGATTCCGCCTAAATCTCTCGCGCCGGCTTCTAAACAAGCGAGTAACCATTGGTCATCTTTAACTAAATTCGGCGGAATTTGAATTGTAATATCTGGCGGTAAAATCTGACGTGCTTTAGCAATAAGTTCTGGTAGTTGATAGAGGTCAAATGCAGGTGCATCAAAGGTTTGCTGAGTTCCCGGACTGTGGGGTTGCAAAATTACTTCTTGGATGTGATGGTAACGCTGATGCAAGTCAGTTATGGCTGCTAATGTTTCCCACCAATCACTTTCTGTTTCCCCAATTCCCAAAAGTAAGCCTGTTGTGAAGGGAATCTGCAACTCTCCTGCCCATTTTAATTGTTGCAGTCTAAGTTCTGGTAACTTACTCGGTGCATGGCGATGGACTGTATTTAACAATGCTGGGGTTAGCTGTTCCAGCATCAAACCCATTGAAACATTGACATGCTTCAGCTTTTGCATTTCTGCAAAACTCAGTGGCCCGACATTGGTGTGTGGTAACAATCCCATAGCTAATGCTAACTCGCACAAATCGTAAATCCGCTGAAACCACTGCTGACGCTTTGGTGAATGGGGATGCACTTCACCACTGAGGATGAGAATTTCACAAACTTTCTGGTTTAGCAGTTGTTTGAAGATGCTTTGCGCTGTTGATAAACTCATCCAAGGATTTTGATTGGGTTCGGTGCGAAAGTTGCAGTAAGTGCAGCGATTAAAGCACTCATAAGTCGGAACAATTGTATAAGCAGGGCTATATGTAACAGTGCAAGTATCAGAGATGAGCATAAGTAGTCGGCGTAAATAATTATTGTTGGGTTCAAGCATAGGGCATTGGTAAATTCTTACTCATGCCTCGTACTTCAGCTTTAAAGTGAAACGATATGAGCTTTATACAGGGTTACTAAAAAAATTTTTTCTCAAAATACTTTACAAATCGCAATATATTTCGTAACATAAGTTTACAGGCACAAACAAAGAGCCTGATACATACATAAAACAATCGCAATCATAAAAACATGACTACAACCTTACAACAGCGCTCCAGCGCCAACGTATGGGAGCAATTCTGTAATTGGATCACCAACACCAACAACCGTATATATATTGGTTGGTTCGGCGTACTAATGATTCCCGCCTTGCTAGCTGCCACCACCTGCTTCATCATCGCCTTCATCGCCGCACCTCCAGTAGACATCGATGGCATCCGCGAACCAGTAGCAGGTTCCTTGATTTACGGCAACAACATCATCTCCGGTGCAGTTGTGCCTTCCTCTAACGCTATCGGCTTACACTTCTACCCCATTTGGGAAGCAGCATCCTTAGACGAATGGCTTTACAACGGTGGCCCTTACCAATTGATAGTCTTCCACTTCCTAATCGGCGTATTCTGCTACTTAGGTCGTGAATGGGAACTATCCTACCGCTTAGGAATGCGTCCTTGGATTTGCCTAGCCTTCTCTGCCCCAGTAGCAGCAGCAACCGCAGTCTTCTTGGTATATCCCATCGGACAAGGTTCATTCTCTGACGGTATGCCCTTGGGTATCTCCGGAACCTTCAACTTCATGATTGTCTTCCAAGCAGAACACAACATCTTAATGCACCCCTTCCACATGCTAGGTGTAGCTGGTGTATTCGGTGGTTCCTTGTTCTCTGCAATGCACGGTTCACTAGTAACATCTTCCTTGGTTCGTGAAACAACCGAAACCGAGTCACAAAACTACGGTTACAAGTTCGGTCAAGAAGAAGAAACCTACAACATCGTCGCTGCTCACGGTTACTTCGGTCGTCTCATCTTCCAATACGCATCTTTCAACAACAGCCGTTCACTGCACTTCTTCCTAGCTGCTTGGCCTGTGATTGGTATCTGGTTCACAGCGTTGGGTGTAAGCACAATGGCTTTCAACCTCAACGGTTTCAATTTCAACCAGTCTGTGATTGACTCTCAAGGTCGCGTTATCGCTACCTGGGCTGATGTAATCAACCGCGCTAACTTGGGTATGGAAGTAATGCACGAGCGTAACGCTCACAACTTCCCCTTAGACTTGGCTGCTGGTGATGTTGCTCCTGTTGCTTTAACTGCACCTGCTATTAACGGTTAATCAGTAATTAGGTCAAATAAAATCAAAGGCGCTCTCCAAAAGGAGGGCGCTTTTTGAATAAGATGTCAGCAAAAGTTAGAATTACTGAAATTAAGTAAGATTTAACTAATCGCTAGGTAGTTAAAGACTTTAAAGCCTCTTACCTACCATATATTGGCATTCTATTTGCTTATTGATACATAGAACTAAGTATATGAAAATTCTTTAGCTCTGATACCATTTTCTGTAATTTCCTACTCGCTAGGAAAATAATTGAATAGGAATTAAGTAATTTGATATCTAAGGAGGAGTGAAATGGGACTTAGTGACGGACTCTCGAACCCCAAAAAGAAAGCAATGGTCGTTGATGATTGCTGCAACATGATAGAAGCGCAACTTGCTTCCAAGTCAGGTTTCAGCGGTGTCGCCTTGAAAACCGCTTTTGCGGCTCTTAAAGGGGTTAAACCAGGGTATATTAGTTACGTCGTCGAGCAGATTTTGCCACAGTGTTTTGTAGCGATTGATCCCATTTGGAATGAGGGTGTGGAGAAGGGTGACCCCGTTGAGCATCTTGCTACAAACCGTTCTCGTACTGCGGACGCGTTACTCAGCGTTACTGATGCCAGGGCTAAAAACGTGAAGCGCCAAATCGTGCGCGGAACCTATGAAAAACTCCGCGGCTCAGCCAAACAACATGTAGAGGAGGCAGTTCCAGACTTAGCGAAGGTAGTCGATAAGTACACCAAGGTTTAATCAACAAAGAAGAGTACTTTTAGGTAATATTTGTATATCTGTAATAAAAAGTGAGATGAAATCATTGCGATCGCAGTCATTTCATCTCACTTCAACTTTTAATCGGATTTTAGCCAATTTTGCCTGTAATCTAACTTCTTGGTAAAGGGACTTATCGCCGCAGGGAGCAGGGAGCAGGGGAGCAGAGGCAGGGGGGCAGGGAGCAGGGAGAAAAGGAGAAAGAGGAATTTTTCTTTATCCCCCTTGCACCCCGCACCCTGCTCCAATTTCTCTTCTCCATGCCCCATGCCCAATGCCCCATGCCCAATGCCCTATTTCACCACTTGCAAACGCTGAGTGACCATTGTCATGCCATCACCTCGAAGAATTACCGCAGAAATCCACTGACTACCAGGGGTGGAGGGTGCGCGTCCTGTTTTAAACAATCCGCCAGATGTCAGTAATTGCAAATCTACAGAGGTGGGATTAAGATATTTGCTGGCTTGGACAGGTTCTTCTAAGGCTGTTCCCAGCAGAAAATCCTCACCCAGGGGTTCTTTAACGATCGCATCAAAGCTATACTGTTGTCCTATTTTCACTTGCTGTGGCAAATTAATATCGACTTGAGGCGGCTTTTTCCCAGAGGTAAGTTGTGTGCGTTCGGATAAAATGTCTTGGCGGACAATTTTTGCACCTGTGATCCGCTGACGAGATTTAATTGTGGCATTGAGAGCCATATTATTACTATTAGCAGAAGGTAAACCAGTGATGTTAGTTACTGTTTCGGCAATAATGGCATTGCCTTCTGATTTCCAAGATTGTAGCTGTGTACTATATCGTAACTGTGGATATCGCTTCCACAATGTCATGAGGGATTTTTCTAAAGTCTGACGGTTTAATCCATCCCCACTACTAAAAGTAGGAGCATAAAATTGCATTACCCCCTTGACATTGCTTTGAGTTGCTGCTGTATCGATTCGCATCAACAGATTTTTCAGTTCCGCTGGGGCATTATCGGGTGTAGCAGCTTGAACCTGTGGTAAATTACTGGTTACACCAAATGTCAGTAAGGACAAAACTAACCAGATGCTAGGAGAAAATTTTCGTTGGCGTTTGCGTAATAAAGCAATAATGTTAGTCATTTGGTAAGAGTTTACTGATTTAAGTACAGAAGGTCAGGAAATTGTTTTATCTTAGTTAAGCTAGGCGCTAAACGGTAGAGGTTTGATGGCAAACGCACCGATAAAATTACTCATAGCTGCCAGTGGTACTGGTGGACACTTGTTTCCGGCGATCGCACTGGCGCAAAAACTGCCAGACTATGAAATTGAATGGTTAGGCGTACCCAATCGCCTAGAAACTCAACTTGTGCCCAAACAATATCCCTTGAATACTATTGCAGTTGAAGGGTTTCAGCAAGGGTTCGGATTTGCGTCTCTAAAGGTCTTGGGTAAACTCACTGGTTCGATTATAGAAGTCAGACGAATATTGCAGCAGGGAAAGTTTCAAGGAGTACTGACCACGGGTGGCTATATTGCCGGGCCAGCAGTCATTGCAGCCCGTTCTCTCGGCTTACCTGTAATTTTCCACGAATCTAATGCTTTGCCTGGAAAAGTCACTCGCTTTTTTGGTCCTTGGTGTACGGCGATGGCGCTAGGATTTGCAGAAGCTGCTCAATATTTGCCCCGTGCTAAAAATGTCTGTGTGGGTACTCCCGTTAGGTCACAATTTTTGGATCAAATTAGTCATGCATCGCTAGATTTAGCTATACCTGATAATGTTCCTTTAATTGTCGTTTTTGGTGGTAGTCAAGGCGCTGTAGCTGTCAATCAGTTAGTGCGTGAATCGGCTCCGGCTTGGTTTGATGCGGGTGCTTATGTAGTACATTTAACAGGCGATCGCGATCCTGATGCAGGTAGTCTCAAACACCCGCAATATCTAGAGTTACCCTTTTACGACAATATGGCGGTACTGTTACAACGAGCAGCGATCGCAATTAGTCGTTCTGGTGCTGGTAGTTTGACAGAATTGGCAGTTTGTGGAGTACCAGCAATATTAATTCCTTATCCTTTTGCTGCCGAAGATCATCAATCTTACAATGCCGATGTATTTACAAAAGCTGGTGCAGCATTGACGTTTAAGCAATCAGAATTAACAGCTCAAAAGTTACAAAGCCAAGTATTAGATTTATTGCAATCACCAGCAGAATTAACCAAAATGGGGGAAAATGCTCAAGCGATCGCTGTTCCTGATAGTGCTGAAAAGTTAGCCTCTTTGGTGCGTGAAGTGGTGGAAACCTAAAATGCGCGTTCTCTTCCTTCATGGTAATTTCCTGGCTAAATATCGCCATATCGCTATTAAACGAATTAACGTTTTCTATTGAAAGTGCCAGACTAGAGGTAGAAACTTGCCGCAATATTCAGGGATTAGGTTATGGGAATTAAGGAATTATTGCTACCATTTCGAGAAGAAATATTAAAAATTGCTGCTAAATATGGAGCATATAATGTGCGGGTATTTGGTTCAGTTGCTAGAGGAGAAGCAACACCCGATAGTGATGTAGATTTTTTGGTAGAACTTGAGCCAGGACGCAATTTGTTAGACCGTATTGCTTTAATCCAAGATTTGGAAGAGTTACTAAACCGTAAAATCGATGTAGCAAAGCCTAATAATTTACATGAATTAATTAGAGAAAGAGTATTAAGTGAAGCTGTGACACTATGAGAGATGAAAGGCTTTATTTACTGGATATTGCGGAATGTATTGAAAGAATAGAAGAATACACCCGCGATGGTAAAGAAACTTTTATCCAAACAAAGATGATTCAAGATGCTGTGGTTAGAAATTTTGAGATTATTGGCGAAGCAGCTAAAAGAGTATCTCAGGATTTAAGACAAAGGTATCCTAATGTGCAATGGAAACGGATAGCTGGATTTAGAGATGTATTAATTCACGACTATGTATGCGTAGATTATGATGATGTTTGGGGAATAGTTGAGCGTGATTTGCCAGATTTGAAAGCAAATATTCAAACGATTATGCAAGATTTAGGTATTTAATAAGCTGTTAAGCTCTTTGGTGCGTGAAGTGATGGAAAGCTAAAATGCGTGTTCTCTTTCTTCATTCTAATTTTCCGGCTCAGTATCGCCATGTTGCCCTCGCTTTAGCTCAAAATCCGAACAATCAGGTAGTTTTTGGCACTAAAAATAGAGATGTAAATTTACCAGGCGTATATAAAGTAATTTTTGAACCCAGCCGGAATCCTCATCCTACAACCCATCATTATGTTCGACCATTGGAGAGTGCAGTTTTGCATGGACAAGCTGCATTTAAATTGGCTGAACAATTAAAAATAAAAGGCTTTGTACCTGATGTGATTTGTGGCCATTCTGGTTGGGGGCCAACTTTGTATATCAAAGATGCGTTTCCAGATACACCGTTGATTTGTTATTTTGAATGGTTTTATCATGCTCTGGGTTCAGATGCAGATTTTGATCCTACAGACCCTTTAAATGTTGATGATATAGCCCGGATTAGGACAAAAAATGCACCTATATTAATTGATTTATACACCTGCGATCGCGGTTTATCACCGACTAATTGGCAAAGAGCGCAATTTCCCTCAGAATTTCATCAAAAAATCTCTGTTCTGCATGATGGAGTAGATACAGACTACTTTAAACCGCAGCCAGGAGCTAAATTAGTATTGCCTAATCTGGACTTGTCTGGTGTAGATGAAATTGTCACTTATGTAGCACGGGGAATGGAACCTTACCGTGGTTTTCCCCAGTTTATCGAAACTCTTGCTTATGTGCAGGAGCGGCGACCAAATTGTCATGTAGTGATTGTCGGGTCAGAAAGAGTTTGCTACGGTAAATCTTTACCAAACAATCTTACTTACAAAGACTTGATGTTGAAAAAAGTCCCGCTTGATTTATCACGGGTTCACTTTACTGGTTCTTTGCCTTATGGCCAGTATTTGCAAGTCATTCAAGCATCATCGGTACATGTTTATTTAACCAGACCGTTTGTACTTTCTTGGTCGATGATTGAAGCTATGGCTACGGGCTGCTTAGTGCTTGGTTCTGACACAGCGCCTGTGACTGAAGTCATTGAAGATGGGAAAAATGGTCTACTAGTCGATTTCTTCTCCCCCCGAAAGATTGCAGACCGCATTGATGAAGTCTTCAATCATCCGACACGCATGACAGAAATTCGCGCCAATGCTCGGAAAACAGCGTTAGAGCGCTACTCTTTAGCCAATTTACTACCGCAGCACCTCCAACTCATCAAAGATATTGCCTCTTAGCCCCAGATCCCCGACTTCTTGAAGAAGTCGGGGATCTCGCAACCCCGAAATTCCCGGTTATTGCATTAGAATCTGACGGCTTAAAATACTCATTACCTCACCTGGGTTGGCAGTAGGTAGCAGTGGACTCCAGTCCCCGGTGTTGGCGTAACCGATTACTTGCAAATAGTGAATTGTACTAGTAACGGCTTTGGCAGAACCAATTAGTAGATGCTTAATCGGTTCTCTCTGAGGAAATGGCTTAACAGTTGATTGATTGCAGGTGGGTGTATCTAAGTCTTCGCTAGGCAGGTACTGTTCTAATTGTGACTGGGCGGACTTTTGTAATTGTGCCATCATTGTATTTGTACTCCGATATTGGGGTTTAGATAAGGGCGATCGCACACTTCTTCGCGGGACGAGGCGATCGCCTTTATCATGTTTTTATATTAAAGTATAATTTTATACTTGTCAACTATAAAGGCGAAAATTATTATTAATAATTAACCAGTTTTAGCAGAAATCAACTAAGCGTAATTAGAGTAATATGAACCATACAAATTTACAAAATTACCCTTATTTTTTGCGACTATGGCATTAATTTTGATGGGCTAATACATTCACAAACTATTTAATGATGCAGCTAATAAAGAAGAGTCATGCTTATAATTTATCTACCAAATAGATTGTAGAAGACGTAATTAATCGCGTCTTCAAATATCAATACTCCTTAAGAGAACTCCAAAAAATATCCAATTTTTCTTACTCCCCCTGCCTCTCTTCTTCCCCTGCTCCCCCTGCTTGCCTCAACAGATCAGTTTGTTAACCGAACAGTATTGCCCCTTTTCCTCTTCATTGACCGCATATCTACGCAAGGTTGCAAAATGATAAGCCCGATAGTCAGCGCAAAAACTAGTGTATATACTTAAAAATAGATATTTTATATTTATTTGGGCGGATTGTGAGAAACCCTAAACTAATTGCTTTATTTTTAAGCTTATCTCTAGCAATAACACCGCAATTGGCATCTGCACAAACTACTATTGAACAGCTATTTCAACAAGGCAATGCAGCCCAAGATGCGGGGAAATACCCACAAGCTGAAGCAATTTGGCTTAGAGTCTTGCAAATAAACCCTAAAGATGCTAATGCTTACTACAATCTGGGTCGGGCGCTATATGACCAGAAGAAATTGGATCAAGCAGTAGCCACATTGCAAAAAGCGATCCAACTCAACCCCAAATATGTAGATGCTTACATTGGTCTGGGGATTGTACTATCTGATACCAATTCACTAAAAGTATGATACAGATAAATTAGGAATAAATATGAACGGGTAAAAATGGTTGGAGTCACCAAAGTCGAAATAAAAGAATCAGTCCAACAGTTGCATGAACTGCTCGTCAAACAGAAAACAGCATCAAGCCGTGAACGAGTTCAAGCTTTGTATTTACTGAAAATGGGGCAAGTAAGAACGGTACAGGATGCAGCTTTTGTCGTAGGCAGAGAAAGAGTGACAGTGCAAAGATGGTTAAAAACATATACAGAGTCGGGAATAAACGGTCTATTGTCAACAAAAAAAAGTCCAGGGCGACCGCCAATTATTGATGGTTCGACCAAAGAACAACTTTTAAAAGAACTTGAACAGCCATTTGGATTTAAAAGCTATGAAGAAATCCGAACATGGTTGAAAGCGGTTCAAGGTGTGAGAGCGTCGTATAAAGTAGTACATGATACAGTACGCTATCGAATGAAAGCGAAGTTAAAAGTACCAAGAGCAGTAGGGATAAAACACAATGAAGAAGCAGAATTAGAATTTAAAAAAAACTGCCACAATACCTAGAAGTTATAAAAAAACACGTCATAGAGCCAAAAGATAAACATAAAGAAATTAGATACTGGTGTGGTGATGAAAGCCGTGTAGGATTAAAAACAGAATTAGGAAGACTGATCACGCTTTGTGGCATTAAACCTATTGGCATCATGCAATGGAAACGAGAAAATTTCTATTTATATGGTTTAGTAGAGCCGTTAACTGGTGAGTATTATATTTGGGAATTCTCTCATCTCAACACAGCTTGCTTCAATATCTTTTTAGAACAGTTTGCAGCTACGTATCCGGAAGATATACACATACTTCAATTAGACAATGGTGCTTTTCATTTAAGCCAGACTCTTAAAATTCCAGAAAATATTATTTTATTATTTCAACCTCCACATACTCCCCAAGTCAATCCCATTGAACGTTTATGGGAAGAAGTAAAAAGGAATTTAAGTTGGGAATGCTTTGCTAATTTGGACGAGTTAAGAACAGTTATTTGGCAACGTCTTGAGGAATTAAACACATCAATTGTTGCGAATATTACAGGTTGGGGTTTTATTCTGGATGCTTTATTTGTATCAGGCTTTTCGTGAAATGGTATGACCAGGGGAAACTAGAACAAGCGATCGCAAATTACGAAAAAGCGATCCAACTCAACCCCAAATATGCTAATGCTTACTACAATCTGGGCATTGCGCTGTTTGACCAGAAGAAACTGGATGAAGCAGTAGCCGCATACCAAAAAGCGATCCAACTCAACCCCAAAGATGCCATTGCTTACAACAATCTGGGCAATGCGCTGTCTGACCAGAAGAAACTGGATGAAGCAGTAGCCGCATACCAAAAAGCGATCCAACTCAACCCCAAATATGCCATTGCTTACTACAATCTGGGCATTGCGCTGTTTGACCAGAAGAAACTGGATGAAGCAGTAGCCGCATACCAAAAAGCGATCCAACTCAACCCCAAAGATGCAGATGCTTACGTTGGTCTGGGGAATGCGCTGTTTGACCAGAAGAAACTGGATCAAGCAGTAGCCGCATACCAAAAAGCGATCCAACTCAACCCCAAAGGTGACTATGCTTACAACAATCTGGGCAATGCGCTGGGAGAGCAAGGGAAACTAGAACAAGCGATCGCCAACTACCAAAAAGCCATCCAACTCAACCCCAACAATGCTTATGCTTACAACAATCTGGGGAATGCGCTACGTGACCAGAAGAAACTAGAACCAGCGATCGCCAACTACCAAAAAGCTCTTAGCCTACCAGATGATAAAACTGGAACTCCCACAACTGCTCATACGTTGGCTCATAATAATTTAGGATTTGCTTTACAACAGCAAGGGAAGCTAACAGAAGCGATCGCAGAGTTTAAATTAGCAATTGCCTTAGACAAAAATTATGTAACAGCCCAAAACAATCTCAAAGAAGCAGAACGATTGTTAGCATTGCGACGCAATCCACCCTTACCAATAGTAGACGATCGCCAATGGTTGCCTAGTGCCAAAGATGAACCATTAGTTGGGGTCTTGCGTTCTGTGGTGCGGATTGTTGCCGAAATTCCTACTGGCAATAATATTGGTGCTGGTTGGGTAGTCAAACGTGAGGGAAACACAGCTTGGATTCTCACTAATCGTCATGTAATTACAGATACTCAAGGCATAAACCGTCCTAGTGAAAAAATTGAGTTGGAATTTTACAGTCAACCACCTCCTGGTAAATTTCCCCCTCGATACAAAGCCAAAATTGTTCAA
Source organism: Halotia branconii CENA392 (assembly GCF_029953635.1). NCBI lineage: Bacteria > Bacillati > Cyanobacteriota > Cyanophyceae > Nostocales > Nodulariaceae > Halotia > Halotia branconii. The sequence goes on from NZ_CP124543.1 coordinate 2,369,171, forward strand.
ATCACCAATGTCAACGATCCCTTAGATTTAGCTTTACTCGAAGTCACAGGTATCCCAGAAGATATCCAGGCATTAACAATGTCTTCTGGAAGTGTGCGGCGTACTGCTGAAGTAATTGTTGTCGGTCATCCCAGCAATGGCGCTGACTGGACTACCGAATCCGGCAGAGTTAGCAATGTCATATCCCAAGAAAACAAACTGCAAATTACAGCCACCCTTGCAGAAGGCAACTCTGGGGGGCCAGTAATAGATACCGAGAAAAATCAAGTTGTCGGTCTTATGGTGCAGATTACTGACTCTAATCCACAACGAGAAGATGCTGCCAAAACTACGTCTCAACCTTCAACCCCAGCTACAGGTGGCTTTGGTTTTGCTTACAGCATGAATGCAGTGACTAAAAAACTTCGTCAATGGGGAATACCCTAACATCTTTGTCTGAAACTTTATAAATGACCAATAACAATTACAACTATGAAATATCAACTTCTATTCACAAGTTTGTTTGTTTTTAGCCTTAGCACTCTTCCAGTTCAAGCTTGTCCCATTGGCAACCCCCAATCAACTAACTATATCCGCCGTGATAATAACCGCTGTGAAGGTATTGAACCAAGAGATGTAGTAGGCGGTATTAACCCTCTTTTATCACTCTCGACAAAGTATAATTAGGAGCGATCGCAAAAACACCAGACAGAGAGTATGGTTGAGCCTCGCCGAAGCGCACCCACAGTAAAATTTGTGGACGAATACTGCCATTTGTATCAAAACCTCTTTCCAGAAGTTAGAAGCTTTGAAGCTTTTAAGTACCTACACATGGGATGTGTTTCTGATATAAAACGTAAAACTTTACCGGAAATAGCGAAAATTGTAGGGCTAGATAATCATCAAGCATTACACCATTTTTTAACAGAATCACCCTGGGATGTACAAGAATTAAGGAGGCAAAGGTTAGAATTAATATTATATATACTTCAAGGTCGCCCAATCATACTAATAATTGATGAGACAGGGGATAAGAAAAAAGGAAATACGACTGATTATGTGAAACGACAGTACATTGGAAATTTAGGTAAAACAGATAACGGTATTGTGGCGGTTACAGCATATGCAGTCTTATCTGGAATGACGTTTCCTCTAATATTTGAAGTATATAAACCGAGGGAAAGACTACAACCAGGAGAGAAATATTTAACCAAACCCGAAATCGCCGGGATAATGATAAGAAAATTGCGGTCGATGGGGTTTAGATTCAATCTGGTGCTGGCGGATAGTTTATATGGTGAAAGTAGTAAAAGTTTTTTAAGCGTACTAAATGAATTAAATCTTAATTTTATTGTAGCGATTCGCTCAAACCATAGAGCATGGGGAATTACAGACTCAAAAGTAAAATACTCAGATTGGCAAAGATTCAAGCGTGTTTTCTCGGATTTAAGTTCAGAGAATAGATATATTAGAGAGATAATATGTGGCAAAAAATCGGAAGTAAGGTATTGGCAAATAACAACGGATATTGAAGTTCTTCCAAAAAACACGACTTGGTATGTCATGAGTAAATATCCAGAGATTACTCCAAGAGATGTGGGCAATTTTTATGGTTTAAGAACTTGGGTAGAATATGGTTTAAAACAAAGTAAAAATGAATTAGGATGGGCAGATTTTCGCCTAACTCATTATTCACAAATAGAGAAGTGGTGGGAAATTGTTTTTAGTGCCTATCTGTTGGTTAGTCTTCATTCCGAACAACTGCTAAAATTACCACCACAATCTGAATCTAGATTTTCATCACATCCTGGGTGGAATCAAGGCAATGGTTGGAATAGTATTCTGAATAACCTCCGTTTGATACTTCAGCCATTTACATTATTTAACTTAATTAAACCTTGGTTAGCGGTCTTTACAGTCCCTAAGCTATCTGAGGGATTTTTTCAACTTCAAATGATTGTTAATAATCTGACTTGCTCAATTTTTCAAAACTTCAATATCTCTTATTTCTATTTTTCCTCTGCCTAGAGTGACAAAAGAGGGTTAACTTGATTTCTATTGTCACTCGTGGCATTATCAACTATCCCAACTTGCTGACTTTGCAAATTCCCCGGTTAGGTAACACTGCCCCAGAGGTCAAAATACAATCTTTGAGCAAAAATTATCTTTTAGATAACCTGGCTTTGCAAACAAGTCAAAGTCGTTTTATCTTTCCCTTAAAACCTAGTATTTTAAATAAAGCCGCAGTTCCCCCTAGTAGTCTACGCGCGATCGCTTCGGTTAATTCAGTTTATCTACCCGTGACTATTGGGCAACCCTCTGGGCAATATGAGTTTGTGTTTTATACTTCTCGTCGGGCAAAATTTCCCGTTTTTGAAGTTTTGCATAATGGCAAAGTTATCTACAAAAATTCTCGGAGGAATGCCCAAAATGGTGAAGTAGTATTTACTTGGAATGGACGCAAAGCCCCTGCTGGTCGCTATCAAGTTCATCTGATAGCCGAACAAGAACGCATTGGCAGACCACCCGATAAATTTGAACGGCGTTATGATTTTGAACACAACCCCAACTGGCTAATATAGATAATGGCACTTAGGCAAAAAACTAGTAACTTATTGCGAGTCATCAAAAATTTAATCATTGTACTGGTGCGTTATATTCATGCAGTTATAGGGTTTATTCGCCACAATTTTGGCCAGTTGAGCAAATACTTAGCTGGCAAAAAATTAATTGTTTTTGTTATATTTTTATTAATAGGTCTTAGTTATATAAGTGTGGTTGCTCTTTTGCCTGGTACACATATCTTTGAAGGTAATCTCGTAGTAGAAGAAATGAGTTTTACCTATAATGGTCAGCAACCAAAACTATTTTTGCAATCAATTCGACAGATCAAAAGTCTAGAAACTGAAGGTATTCAGACGTTAACTTTAACAGGCAAGTTTGAAAGTCAAGCCTTTCCCCAACTTAATAAAATTAAATCCCTGAAAATAAACCTAATTGATAAACAAAGTAAATTAATTATTACTCCGGCAAATCTCCAAACAGCTAGTGAAATAGACTTAAATGAATTAAGACTGCAACAAAATACCAAGGTTAAGGGCTTGCATTATGACTTTTATCGTCAGAGACTTGCCTTTTCTCTCATACCTCAATCCACACCAAAATTAGTTAATCAAACAAATATTTTAAAATTTTATTTAGGAGAACAACCACTTAAAATTAGTTTAGAAGGTCATAAATTATCAGATATAAAATTACCAGAACTTCAAGACTCTCAAACACCGCTGGAATTTACTTTCAATCCCGACAATAAAGAATTTAATTTAAACATTAGTCAAGATAATACTATTTATCTCACTGCTTCCAACCTACCAGAATATAGTGATGAACAATGGTTTCAAAGCAAAATTGTCACTAAGGATGTTATCTTTCAACGCTTAGAAAGAAGTGGTGATATCAGAGATGATTTAGCTATTTCTACCATTATCGAAGGCAAAGTTCGCATGGCAGAACAAGAACGAGAAATTACGCAAAATCAATTTCTCATGGCAGAAAAACCTAATATGCCTTTGAATATAGAATTAATTCGCCATATTCAGATTGTTCCTAAAAAGGGTTTAGAAGTTCGCTTTGCTGGCAAAACACAAGAAATTAAAATTGGGCTAGATAAAGATTTCCCTGTATCCAGTATTAAAGGCAGCCGTTTAGATAGCTTTTTACCGCGTGATGCGGTTATTGCGCTGTTTTCTTTTGCAGCTGGTACAATTACTTCTTTGTTATCTTATGTAATTGAAAATGCTGCAAAACCAGATTCCAAATGAATAGGTTGACCGAAGAGGCAGGGGAGCAGGGAGCAGGGAGCAGGGGGAAAGGAGAAAGATTAAAGATTAGGTACACATCTTTAAATTCAAGGCATTTTCTTACCTCACCTTTGCACCCTGCACCCTGCCCCAATTCCTTTTCTTTCCTCTGCCTCTTGTTAACACACAATTTTGATGTTGATTTTGTAGTAAGGACTTTAGTCCTTTTTACGAGACGCTATGCGTAGCTTGCTTCGACTTAGGAGTATGTTCAACCCAACCTACAAAAAAATGGCGAAGGTATTGCTACAAACCTTTAATTATTTACGCCGTTCTACTTACGGTAATTCTTATTGATGATGCCTACTCAACTTACAATCCAAAGCATATACACCGATGGCGCTTGTACAGGCAATCCTGGGCCTGGCGGTTGGGGTGTCGTCGTCTACTTCAACGATGGCTCAATTCACGAAATGGGCGATGCTGCCTCCCACACCACTAATAATAAAATGGAAATGCAAGCAGCGATCGCCGCTTTACAATTCCTCAATGCATCTAAACAAACTCAACCAATCACTCTACATACCGATAGCGAATACTTAATTAATTGCGTTACCAAATGGGTAAAAGGCTGGAAAAAGAAAGGCTGGAAAAAAGCAGATGGCAAGCCAGTTCAAAATCAAGACCTTTTAGAAATTCTCGATCAGCTTAATACCCAGCAAGTCAATTGGCAACACGTCCGAGGACATTCTGGTAACATAGGTAACGAACGTTGTGATGTGATTGCTAGCTCCTTTGCTAGCGGTCAAATTCCTTATCTGCAACAACTATCAACTGTAAATCATTACAAATCTTTAGCTGATGCCGAAGAATTAAATGTAGCAAAAACATCTGAACATCACGCTAACTCGATAATACTTAATAAAAGTATACAAGAAAACAGTCCTTCTGCATCATACGTAACTGTTATGGAAACATCTACCGCACATACTGCGGCTATAACTGAGGAACAAGCGCCTGAAATGAGAGTTGAAAAACTCCGCACTTTGGTTGAAACTCTGCGTATTGCTGATGAAATAGCTGAAAATGGCTATTTAATCACCAGTTCCGAGCTAGCAGACTTGATGGATGTCCACGCCAGCGCTGTTACTAGTCGAGGAGATCAGTGGCGTTGGCGTAACTGGATCGTGTCCAGAGTTAGACGTGAAGGTAATCAAATTCTCTGGGAATTAGAACGAGGTGATCGCTTGGACACTGAAAATGAAGATTAATAGTTATATTCGCTAAATCTATGCAAAAATCTTAAAACCCTCTTTCCCCCTGGTTACTGAGCGTACTTGTGCTGAGTGCCCTTAGACTTCGCTCAGGAACCATAGTCGAAGTAGCCGAAGTATGCTCCCTGCTTTCTAGTTGTATTTCCTTCCCCGCCACTCCCTCGGTGTACGGAACGCAGATAAGAAAATTCGCAGTACTGCTATGGGGTCAGCCAAGGGGGAAAACCAAAATAACCAGCTTCCTTTAGCGCTGGTGCGATCGTAAGAAGGAGCGATCGCCAACAGCATGGCAAAGCGAATCACTAGCAAGAATATATTCAGCCCCAGTAACAAAAGCAGAGGAGGCAGCACTTCGGCTACTTCGGCTACGCTCAGCACAAGTACGCTCAGTGACCAAGCAGGCAGGGGAAGAAGAGATAAATAACCGAGTATAATCAGAAGGGGTAGGCCTTGAACTGCTGAGAGTAGCCATAAATCTCCCCACACTTGAGCAGATGAAGAAGCGTCTTTAAGATCTAAACTGCGCCCCCATTCCTTCCAAGTTTCTCTAGCTCCCTCATACATCCGCACCTTCAGTACTTTTGCACCATCTAAAAAGCCTACCTTAAACCCTTGGGCTGCAATATACCGTGCTAAGGTGACATCATCACAAAAAGAACCCCTGGCGCTGGTGTAACCACCCACAGCAGCTAAAACAGCACGACGGCACAAAAAACACTGCCCATTTGCCATTACCCTCTCTGGCTGTTCAGCTTTAATCCCAGCGGGGTCAAATCGATAGAGCAAAGTCATTAATAATGCAGGTTGTAACCAAGATTCTCCAGGATACTTGAGAATAAACTGAGGTGAGAGGGAAACCAAATCATACCCTTGCATTTGGGCGGTATTGACCAAACTTGCAACTAATCCTGGATGCGGTTGGGTGTCAGCATCCATACCCAAAAACCACTGACTTTTTTCTGAACTATGTAAAAAGCCACTATGCAATGCCCAAGGACGACCCACCCAGCCATCGGGTAAAGGGTCATCTGTGATTAGGCGAAAGCGGGGATCTTTTTGTTGTGCAGCTTTTACCAAGTCGGGAGTACTATCTTGGGAGTTACTATCTACAACGATAATTTCCCGAACTTCGTAACTTTGCTTACTTAAACCAGCTAATAAAGGACTAATGCGAAGAGCCTCATTGAGCGTAGGTACAACGACACTAACACTACCCAAAAGTTCTGGTGTTGGCTGTTGGGGTTGAATAGGTAGATGCCGTCTTGGTCCTTTAATTAGACGTGAGAGTAGAATTGCCGTTGCTGGTAATTGAATAAGTAGCAGTAGAAGTGACAAGGCACTTTCTACAGTTGAAGCATTGTCCACGGTCAAAATACTTTGCAATTAACTGGATACTGGGGAGTGAAGCAGCAGGGGAGCAGCACTTCGGCTTCGCTCAGTGGACAGGGTGCAGGGGAAAAGAGGATTTTGCATAGATGCCCGCGATAATAACTATCAAGCGGACATAATATAATTCCTGTTTCCTACGCTTTATTTCAAAGCAACTTTAACACTTGCTACTGAGACTTCTTGTGCTACTGGTTCGATATTAACTTGGTCAGAAGTGGTTGAAGCCTTCAACCAAAATCCTACAGCCGGAGCTACACCTAACAACAAGCCAAGCAACACAGGAATGGAAAATCCAGCTGCCAAACTCATTACTGTAGCAAAACCAAAGTTGCTTAAATACACTACTAAGGGTACATTAAGCTGCGATCGCTCTAATTTAATTGGGTTATTTTTCCATAACAATGCTGCCACAGTCATAAAAATTGAGCCTGTACCCAACCAACCTGCAAAATTTTGGTAAGGCATTCCAAAGAAAGCACCCGGTTGTTGCCAATACCAAAACGGTAATGAAGTTTGGCTCATGGCAGGGTCAAGCACAAAATCCCAAGAAGTGAGCAATAAAGCACCAAAACCAATAGCAGCTAGATGACGCAACAAGCTAGGTTTTTGATCTACTTTTAAACCAGTACGCGCCAGCAGGTAAGCAACACATCCCACATAAAACCATGACAAGGGAATTGTAAATGGTACTAAACCAGCAATCTTATAGCCCAAACCACTTAAATAACTGTAGTGACCAAAAGGGAAGCCTGTACTGGTTCCTAGCAATTCACTGGTTAAGGATATTACTACTGCGGGCAGCATAAACGCCAAAATGCGACCCAAACCCAATATCCGCAAACCATACAAAAAAACAGCGGCTGTACCCAAAATCATATAGGCTACACCACCGCCAGCCAGACTCCACTGCATAGCAGTCTGTCCAACCTCAGATAAATGCAAAATTACCTCAGCATTAGGTACAACTAGTAATATTCCTACTAACCCAAATACCATTGATACAATATGACCAGTTAGGAATACACGTTCAGCAATAACAATTTGTCTCATAAGGATTCCTTAATCAAGATGTGATACGTGGCTACTCTGCTGCTAATAGTTTACAAATGTTTATGAAAATTTTTAATAGTTTGTGACGTAATTATCTACGAAGTAGGTTGACTTTCTTGGCAAAAGCATAGCAACTTATTGATTGAATCTAGAGAAAACAGGATGGTAAATTTATAGCCTAAGCCATTGCAATAAATAAGAATCACAATCTGAGTAATCCCTCAAGCAAAGCTTTTATTGGTGCTAAATTCTGTTGAGCAGTAGATTTAACCGTTAACGGCAATACCAATTCATGTCAATTTTGAAAAGACTTCCCTGGGTTTCCTTAGCCTTAGTGCTACTTAGCTATAGTACTCTAGGTTGGGTGTTATCTGAAGCACAAACCTCTTTATCTGTGTGGCTAGTAGTTCTGCTTTCTGTCTTACTTTTGGTAGGAAGCTTAACTGCTCCTTTGTCCTTAATTACTCAGTACTCTACTATTTTATTTAGCTCCAACATCCGATCTTTTGCCGTTGCCGTTTTCGGGGCATTCTTGTTTTTTTTGATGCTGGCTTGGTTCCGCGTATTTTTAGATACTTTGTTGATCATTTCTGCGGCTATATTAGCAAGAATTGACTTTCAAGGAGCTAAGTTTAGTGAAGGGCAAGCCTTTTTGATGACTTCTATCACTTCATTGACAGGCGTTGCTTTAGGTGCAGGTATGCAAACATTATCTTCGCAAAGAATATGGTGGTAGTTAAGGGTGGGTATTTATCCACCCTCAACACTCTAGCTAGCTACTGTCTCAACTGTGGTAGCAACTGGGTAAACACTAATTTTTTTGCGGGTTTTGCCCTTTCTCTCAAACGTAACTACGCCGTCAATTAAGGCAAATAAAGTGTCATCACTACCAATACCGACATTGTTGCCTGGGTGAAATTTCGTACCACGCTGACGCACAAGGATGTTTCCTGCACGCACAACTTCGCTACCATAGCGTTTCACACCCAAGCGTTGGGCGTTAGAATCGCGCCCGTTGCGTGTACTACCTGTTCCTTTCTTGTGAGCCATAATTTCCTCTTGTATTTTTGCGTCTATTATTCAGCAGTCTCTTCCACAGGAAAATCTTCAACGGTAGGAGGTTCTATACTTGCAGTTTCTTCGGCAGCTAGTATTGTACCGTTGAGGTTGATGGAATTAATCATCAGTCTAGTAATTTCTTGACGATGCCCCCGTTTTTTACGGGTTTTCTTTTTCGGCTTCATCTTGTATACCAGGACTTTGCGACCTCTAAGGTTTCGCACCACTGTCCCTTCTACAGTCGCCCCTGAGACTAACGGCTGTCCAATAGTGACTTCACCGTCATGCTGTACTAGTAATACTGATTCAATTGTAACTTTTTCATCTGCTTCAGCAGCAAGCAGTTCAATATCATAAAAGCGGCCTGGCTCAACTCGTATTTGTTTGCCGCCAGTTTCAATAATTGCGTAGGTCATGGAATTGTCCTTGAAGTTGCCGTACAGGTAGCTAGCTTTAATCTCGTATCAAGAGATGCTATTTATCTTGTTTTAATAAATCGCTATTGCTAGCTTTTGTAATATGTCTACCTGATCCGAGCAGGAATGAGACAGACAATCTAAAATTGTATGTGATTATTTAGTATTAAGTCAAGTTAAAAATTTTAGATATTGTGAAATCTTAATAGTCGTTTGTGTAGTTAATGGTGACACAGAACACAACGAGTCTGAGTAATGGATAATTATTACTCAGATTTTTTCTGTGTATAGCTTCATAAGCTGCCAGTTTACAGCGATGCGATCGCCTCCAATAAACAATTAACATAAAATCAGACACTCACAACAAAAGGATAATATGACTGCTCAAGTTGTAGACACTACTTCAGAATTAATTGCCAAGCTGCAAACCTTAGCACCAGAACAGCAACAGCAAGTGCTAGATTTTGTGGAATTTTTAGCACAAAAATATGCTCAACCCGAACAACCACCTCAAAAACGTATCCCAGACTTAAACAAAGGAGAAATTTGGATGAGTGATGATTTTAATGACCCTTTACCGGACGAATTTTGGTTAGGTGAAGGGAAAGTATGAAATTACTGTTAGACACCCACGAACTTATTTGGTGGTCATCAAGTTCAGAAAAACTATCACTCAATGTTTATAACTTAATTGTTGATCCTAGCAATACTCTGATGTTTAGTATTGCTAGTATTTGGGAAATGCAAATTAAACTACAGTCTGGCAAGCTCAATTTAAATTCAGCATTGTCAAACTTGATAGAAAGACAACAGCAGGTTAATAAATTACAAATATTACCCATTGAATTGTCTCATATCTATGCTCTTGAAAGTTTACCAAGCCATCACCGCGATCCATTTGACCGAATTTTAATCGCTCAGTCAATAGTTGAAAACATACCTTTATTAAGTATAGATATGATATTTGATTCATATCCCGTTCAAAAGATTTGGGAGTAAAGCTAACTTAATAGTGGTGAAGTATAAAAGCTAGTCATAACTTTAATTTTTATACATATTTTTAGTTTAGCGATATGAAAAGACTAGAAGTTGAACAAAGAACTATTTTGATTGGTTTAGCTGGTAGCCACGGTTATGGGTTAAATCGTCCTGATTCTGATTTAGATTTTCGGGGAGTCTTTATCGCACCTAAAAGATATTATTTGGGATTTGACCGCGTAGAACAAAAAGATGCAGGTTGGGATGAACTTGGTATATTTCCTTTTATTGATGGTAATAAAGATACAGTTATATATGAACTCAAGAAAATCATTCAGTTATTATCAGGAGCTAATCCCAATGTTTTAGAATTGCTATGGTTAAATAACTATCCTGTTTTAACCTCTGTTGGTCAATATTTAATTAAACACAAAAAACTATTTTTGAGTAAGAAAGTTAAGCATACTTACTCTGGCTATGCATTTGCCCAAATTAAAAAGATGGAAACTCATCGGAAGTGGTTGTTAAATCCACCGCAAAAAAAGCCAATACCATCTGATTTTGGTATAGAAGATGAAGCAGTTTTAATTAAAGATGAGTTAAATGCTTTTTTGGAGTATCTTTATAACTTAATTAGAGGACGGATTGAATTTTTAGAAGAAGCAGAACAATTATATAAATTGCTAACGGCAGATATTGATTTTAAAGGAGTTTTAAAGCAATATACTTTACCTGATGCAACTTTGGAATACACCCAAAAGTTAACCAATAGCCGTAAAGATTTTATTCGCTTATTAAAAAAAAGCCAAAACTATCAAGTGGCTTTGAGAGAATGGAAAGCTTACTTGTCATGGCAGGAGAATAGGAATCCAGCTAGGGCAGAAATGGAAAGAAAATCGGGTTTTGACCTGAAACACGGGATGCACTGCATTAGATTACTCCGCAGTGGATTGGAAATATTACAGCAAGGGCAAGTAATTGTAGATAGAAGAATAGCTGGTGATGTTGATGATTTAAAAGCCATCCTTAAAGGTGAGTATTCTTATGAGGAAGTGATGAAGATGGCGGAGGATTTAGTTGCCCAAATGGAACTGGTTTACGAAGAATCAATTCTGCCTCCCAGACCTGATTTAGAACAAATTAATGAATTATGTATGGAATTAGTAGAAATGCAGGGGTGGGGTTAGTTGTCAGTTGTTAGTTGTGTGGTTAATAAAAACTGACTAGTTTAGAGAGTTTGAAGTAAATCGGCAAAGCCATACAGGCTAATTAGGAGCAATAATAATGCCGTGAATTGGGTAACTCGTGTTTGGGGTGAGGGAGCGATCGCCTCTCGTACTAAAATAGAAATAGATGCTCCAACTACAAGGCTCAAGCCTAGTACCAAATACGGTCTATCCGGTGAAATTGTTGCAATTGCTAACATGGCGATCGCTAGCATCAGCATTAATAATTCTACAAACCTGGGTGGATTGTATTGGCTAGCTAAAATAAAGCTGTTTATCCAGAAGTTCCACAATCTCATATTGGGTACTGAGTTTATTGTCAGTTGTCAGCGATGCACTGAGCTTGTCGAAGTGTTGTCAGTTGTCAGCAATGCACTGAGTGGCTGGTGAGTTTAGCCTGAGCGCAGCCGAAGGGCGCAGTCGAACCATGCCGAAGTGTTGTTTTGTTCTACTGACTACTGACTAAATACCTCACTTTAATTAACGAATACCTGTTTTTATTTGACCTGCACCATTTTTTTGTGCAGCGTCATCTTCTGTGAGTTCCACACCAAAAACACGAGCAAAAGCTTTTTCCACTTTGTAGCCAGAGTCAATAGATTCTAAAGGATCTTTCCGCAGTCTGTGACGCAAAGATAAAGTAATTACGCGCCGAATATCATCAACTGTGACTTCGGTACGTCCTTCATAAGCTGTTAAGGCTTTAGCTGCACGGTTAGTAACAATATCGCCCCGTAAGCCATCTACATCTAGTTCTGAGCAGACTTCAGAAATTTTTACCCGCAGGTCATAATCAAGTTTTACTTCTGGCAATAGCTTTTGGGCGTTGACAATTTTCTGTTGTAGTGATTCTTGCTCAGGTTTATATTTATCTAAGAAAATAGGAGGATTTTGGTCAAAGTCCGCCCGTTGTTCCACAATTTGTACTCTTAAAGCTGGTTCTTTAACCGTGTGAATTTCTGCGTGCATCCCAAAACGGTCAAGTAACTGAGGGCGTAATTCACCTTCTTCTGGGTTTCCAGAACCCACAAGCACAAACCGGGCTGGGTGACGGATAGAAATACCTTCCCGTTCTACGGTGTTCCAGCCACTAGCCGCGGAGTCGAGTAATACGTCTACAAGGTGGTCATCGAGCAAGTTGACTTCATCTACATACAAGATGCCTCTGTTAGCTTTGGCTAACAATCCCGGTTCAAAGGCTTTCACCCCCTCAGATAAAGCTTTTTCAATGTCGATAGTGCCGCAAACCCGGTCTTCTGTGGCTCCCAATGGTAGGTCTACCATTTGAACTTTTTTCAATTCCACGGGTATTTCTAACCCTTGGTCTACCTGTTGACGGACTTCATCGCTCATAACGTCGGGGTCGTTGGGGTCACTGTTGAAGGGATCATTGGCAACTACAGTGATTTCTGGCAATAAGTCAGCCAGTGCCCGAATAGTTGTAGATTTACCAGTACCGCGATCGCCCATAATCATTACACCACCGATTTTGGGATCAATCACGTTCAATAGCAGCGCCAGTTTCATTTCTTCCTGACCTACGATTGCCGTAAATGGAAATACCACGCGACGCGCACTTGCCGTGGATTGAGCAGTTGGAGTCACTAAGCTACCTTAACAATATTTTTTTATTACAATTATTTTATTGTGCCACAGTTGGGGAGCATACCTATTTAAGTTCAAAGATATTAGTTTTAGTAGGCAGGGGAAGCAGGGGAGGCAGAGGAAGCAGGGGAAGCAAGGCAAGTAAAAGAACGAGTAAAACAAGCCAACAACGCGTTCAATTCTTTATGAATGATTACGACGCACTAAGTATAAATCCTGATTCACTTCCTTAAGTATGGGAGTGATAGCATATTGTTATCGGCGCTCCAAATTACACCTGTAGATGAACAAAGCATTAGATGAAACGCTTTCACTTGAAGTTGCTGAAAGCATAAAAAGCAAGCCTAATCAGCCGTTTGTTAATGCTTATAAAGCAGCATTAGCAAAAGAGAAAGCAAAGTACGTCCAGGGTTTTTTAGTTGTTGCCGAGAAACCATACCAACCTATTGAACACAGTTGGATTGAATTAGAGGATGCCTCTGGTAACGAACGAGTTATACGTATCATCGATCCTACATTCCCACACCTGCACAAACAACCCCAATCACTTTGGTATTTTGCAGCCCAAAGCTTGAGTATCAAGCAACTCAAAGCAGTAATAGAAGAATCAAAAGAAGATTATCCAGAAGACGACCCGCTACCAATTTATGGTGGTACACCATACGAATATTATGGCGATGTCATGTTGGGTGGTCAGGAATATTTAGCAGCTTATCAAGCAGCAGAAGCCAAGTGCCGAGAACTTAAAGAATTTAACGCTAACAAAAACTAATGGTTCATCTAATTTTCTTATCCCAAATTAAGACGATTTGCCGTCACTACCAAAATATTCTCGATAACCACAAATTTTGTTTCCATCTACATCAAAGGAAACTGCCACGCGGTTTTTGTAAGACTGTCCAAATAAAACTCCTTGATCTTTGAACTCAAACACTACTGTTGTTGCATTATAAGTAAAACTATCTAAATTTAAGCTGATTCCGTCTGGAAAAGACTTTGATACATATGCAAAAAACTCTTTAGCTTGCTCTTTTCCTACATTCCAACCCTGGAATTTTCCTGTGGGAAACCAAAAGATAAAATTTTCTGTGAGTATTTCTAAAAATGCTTCCCAATCACCTGTTGCTAAACCATGCTTAAAATACTCAAATGCTTGTTGAGCAACTTTTAAAGTATTTTCCGAATTTTGTTTCATTCTGTTAATGACTTACTACAGATAAAGAATATTATCGGTTACAAAAATTATGTATAAATAACGGAAAAATATAGAAAATCAAGTGGCTTGCCGTAGGAAAATACCACAAAGTACGCAGGAAACACAGACAAATAAAAAATAGGACGCAGACACAAGAAAAGTAGGGCAAAGGGAGAAGACCGTACTTTTCTTCTGCCCCATGCCCAATACTTCGGCTTGCTTCGACTACGCTCAGCAACCGACGCTCAGTACAAGTGCCTAATGTCCTTTTAGTTAAGTCTGAATTTGTTCTTCTTGTTCTATCTCAGCTTGAATTTTTGCTAGTTCTTCGGGAGTAAGTTCTTCAAGGCGTTTTTGGAAAAAGGCTTGTTCATACTGTTCCCGCTGTTGATGGTAAGTCATGTTTTTGCCTACAGCGCGGAAAATATAGGTAGCTAACCAGCCAATCAGTCCGCTGACTAGCAAGACTTGGCTCCATACACCAGCCTGTTGAAAGTCTAAACCGACTAGCTGTAATCCTATATATGCCAAGCCGCCAGCAATAAAAACACCCAAGCCAATTCCAATAGCGTCAATGCGTCGCATGAGAGTTATGACCTACCAATCTCATTAAACTTCAATTTGTCGCCGCTTAGGTCGAAAATTCAAAAACGGCGATAGAACTAACAAACCTGGAAAGAAAAAGAACACCAGAAAGTACATAAAGGTGCGTTCAATGGCGCTAACTACATACCAACGCTGCTTGAGGTACAGCAAGATAGCAACAGGCACTACTAACAGGTAAGCTCCAGCCAAAGCCAGATACAACGGGGCGACAATCATAGATTTTTTCTCTAAGTAGACAAGACCATTTGGTGCATCTATATTCCCATCATAGGCTGAATGCCTCAGTTGAGGAAAGGATAGCTGTTGTGCTTTTACAATATCAGGTTCAGGAATTTTTAGTTTAAGTCTTGATTAAAACTCCGATGATGCTACAATATCAAAGCCAGTGGCAAATATACTTTTTTGTCAGGTAAAATTGAGAATAATTATCTAGATTGATTGCGAAGAAACAAGGGAAAATTCCCACTCTGTAATACGATCGCTCATGATAGACAAAATTTTTTCAATTTAGTTGCACAAAAGATACAATTGATGCTGGAATAGATGAGGAGGTATTTGCTGCCTCTATAAATGTCAGTGGCTCCCTAAAATACTAGGGGGTGTGGCGGAATGGTAGACGCTACGGACTTAGATAACTGAGCCTTGAAGGAGAAACCCCTCAAGTGTAAGCTCTCAAACTCAGGGAAACCTAAATCTGGTGACAGATACGGCAATCCTGAGCCAAGCCCAAGAGTTTAAGGTTGTTATTCAACCAAAAATCTAGGGAAGGTGCAGAGACTCGACGGGAGCTACCCTAACGTTAAGTCGAGGGTAAAGGGAGAGTCCAATTCTTAAAGCCAAAGATTGCTAAAGCTTCTAGGCAGTAGTGAAAGCTACGGAAGAATGAAAATCCGTTGACCGTAAAAGGTCGTGAGGGTTCAAGTCCCTCCACCCCCACTACAAAGTTAAACATCATAGACCTGTCTAGCAAGTATAGGCAGGTCTCGTTGTATGTTGAGAGTGATTTCTGGCGTTGCTGAATAAGTGGATGATTTTTATCTCACGCATTCGCCTTTAGGCGTTCCCGCAGGGTAGGCGCAAAGGCGCAAAGAGAAGATGCGTCTAATGATTTTAAAACATAGCGAATTATAATTATCTTTAAAAAATCTTTGCGTTGAAAAAGCTATTATTTGGCGCAGCTTCACAAAGAAACGGTATCAGTAATTTTTCTTAAAGCTTAAACAATTGATAGTTAAGTTTTAATATGTCAACCGTAGGTTTATCAAATGTGCGTCAAAACATTACTGAATCTTTGAAGACAGATATTGATACTACAATTTACCAAGGTTAAGCTGATAACAGTAAAAACCGCAAACTTATTGGCCTTGAGAACTGGCATGATCGCTAAAAGTTTACCAAGTAGTCAAAAATATCAAGATATTGTTAAGCCCAACTCTCAAAAACTAAATCTGCAAATCAGACAAGAAATGATTTTCAGATATTTAGTGGAAATTGTGAACAAATGGCCGCCAGAGGATGTTCTGCGAGAATTTAAACGACTATTTATAGATTGCCTTGATTTTGGCAGTTCGGATATCATCCCAGCAATACATGGAATTAGTTTTATCAATGACGAGCATGAGTTTCGCAATACAATTAAGCGTTGTTGTTACATCTTAGTTAATAACTGGGCATCTAAAAGAAAGCACAAGTACATTCAAGAGTTAATTAATTTATTTGCTGAATATTCTAATATAGAGTTAAATTATCCTCCTGATTTAAATCTTTACAAATGTTGGCTACAAAAATTTGTTATTAGCAATGACTATGAAGAGCTAAAATTATTTGCTTATAAATATGACGATACTAAGAAAGTTCATTGGTCTAATCGCTATAGTGCTTATTTGTTGGTAGCTCAATCTTTTGATGTCAATAATCCCCAAGAGCAACAAGAAGCTGCGGCAAATCTCTCCAAGCAAATGAAAGATACATTTAAATTTGAACTAGCGATGTATATTGCTCGTTCTCAATCAGCGGCTTCAAATGTATCACGCTATAGCAATCCCAGTATTTTGGGAGATGATGTTTTGCGCTTAATCAAGATAATTGTTGTCAAAAAAGGTATATTTAGTTATGAAAATTTAGCAAATATTTTTCTGAAGCAAACTCAAAATCAAACACTAAAAGAGTTTAAAGAAAGTATTCAGAAATATTTGTTTTACTCTATAAATCAAGAGTTAGTAAAAGTTTTTAGGCATAATTTAACAGATAAACTATCATCTTGGAATATTGATCATGATGAAGAACTGATCAATAAACATTTATTATTGAGAAGCTGTAATCGCATTGTTGATTGTCTAACAACAGAAAATGGGCGGGAGCCTTCACTACTATTTGTGGCGTTACTTTCTCAAGGTCATCCTTTAACTTTGGTAATTATCCTCTTAAAGATTATTTTGATTTGTCAAAATTCTCGCAGTCATTTAGAAATTCGGATTGCTAATTTAATTAGTTACTATGAAGCTTATTCAGAAGATGAATGTCAGTGGTTAATTAATTTTATAGAATTTTTTAATATTACATTTGCAATTTACGCAGAAAATATTGAATACAACTTGATTAAAATGAAAGAAAATGATAAAAATTATGATTCACAGTTAAATTTGGATACTTATCGTGTGTTTTCTCAAATTAGAGAAAATACCCAAAAATTATAGCGCTTATCGTTTAAATTCGGGAATCAAACCGGATTACTATGGAGATGATTACCTTATGGTTTGGCAAGGCGTTCGTCAAACCAAGCTAAAACAGCACCCGCAGTTTCAGATATAATGCTAATCAAGCGATATAAAGCGATCGCACTAATTACTAGAGCAGATGGAAAGTGAGATTGCAAAAGTGCGATCGCAGTAGCTTCAAATATGCCTAAACCACCAGGCGCACCAGGAATAACTAATCCTAGCAACCAAGCAGAACTAAAAGCCCCCAGTAATAAAGGAATTTGACTCCACTTCACTACCCCTAAAGCAAATATAGTTAAGATAAATCCAATACTACGCAATCCCAAAAAGATTAGTTCTCCTAATAAAGGTTGCAGAGGGTAGCGTTTGATACCTAAACTGATATTTGACTTTATATTAGTCTCAGATTTTTTTACCTTCAAGCGGGCTAAAAGTCGAATCGCTGGGTTTAAAAACAGAGGATGAACTGCACAAAGCACCACGACTAAAGCCACAAACTGTAGTATTCGTACAATTGCAGTTGTATTAGCTGCTGCCAATTGGCTACCAAATAGGACAGTAAATATTAAAGCTGCCGTCGCCATCAGTAACGGTTCTAGCAAAACACTTAAAGTAGCTGTACCAGCAGAAACATTTGCATTTTTTGCTGCGACAATTCGCCCGTAGTAATGCCAAATATTACCCGGTACATACTTAGCAATATTTGTTTTTAGGTAAACTTGGATAAATTGCGAAGATTGTACAGGTTGATTTAACTCTCGCAAAACCCAAGTCCATATCCAGCCTGCCCAAATATGTGCTAGCAAAGTTACGCCTGTGGCGATCGCTAATATTGCCCATCCGGCTGCATCAATACGGATGGCTGTCACCTCAAACCAGTGATCCTTTAAAGCTTTCGCTAGAAAAAACAGGGTTCCACCCAAAATTATCCAGCGTAAAATTTGCTTCATCTTTTTGGTCATTTAGTAGCTAAAGCACCTAAGCCTAAATATCTCAAGTCTTATAGTACATCAGCTATACACCAAAGCTTGGAAATCGACATGTGAAGATATTAGAAAACGTGATGTATATGTTTTGACAAATTGTCTTGCAGCTATTGCCATTAATTAAATTTCTTGAATAATAAATAAATTTTTATATAGGCATTTAGTTAACTTTAATTTCTTGATGTTGATTGACAATGACAAAATTATATACCAATTAGAAGTTTGATCTCTTTCTTTAGGACGATACTATCTAGCGCCAATTGTTAATTTAACTGATATAGAAATTTATTAAGCACATCAATATAAATAAAAGTGTATTGCAGCAATTTCTCTCTCTCCAGAGTTAGATAAACATAGGATATTCGTAATAAAAATAATGTGACTTGAGCTAGATGTAACGATAACTTTTGATGCGTAATCTTAGTATTTGTTAGTCAATTATTAAGCAACTCAAAAGCAAGAACTCAACATTCTCGCTCGCACATTCAATTCAAAAAGTTGTCAGCGGAAAGTTTTGTTCTTACTATAAAGGAGGACTGAGTGAGAAATTTGATAGATATATGGAAAAAGCTGCGACTACGCCAGATTTTAACCATATTTCTGGCGGGCATATTGTTAATAGTTACTACTGCTTGTAATGGCGGAGCAAATGCTCAGGGCGCAAATCCCCAAAATCCAGCGGTACAAGCTGGTGGAGCTAACAATCCTTACAAGCATGGTGGAGACAACTATACCAAATATAAAATGTCCACCGATCCAAAAGTCACTAACTCAGAAACCAAACAGGGACGCGATCGCGCTAGCCTAGAATTAAATTCACAAATACTAATTGCCACAAACAGAGAGTCTAAGATACTTTACCCAGGTGCAGAAACACCAGCAGGTAGAATCTACAAAGAAGGCGAATTACCGCTAATCAACGAGCAAGACTTTCAACGTCCTAAACCAGGTGGTCTAATTCAAAATGAATCTAATGTAGGAAACCGTGTTAAAGACCGCCTTGAAGCTGTGAAAGAAGAATTTAAAGATGCTTCTAGTTTTGTAAAAGATAAAGCGGGTGAAGCAAATTCTAAATCTGAGTTGCAAAAAAATCCAGCATTAGGCAAGTAAAACTTTTGTCTTGTTGACAAATTTGGGATTTGAAACTTATCTCAAATCATTTTGTGGTGCAGATTTCACTTAGTTACAAAAACACAAGGAGATTACTATGAAAAAAGTCATTAATTGGCTACAGAATATTCGTCCAGTAAAAGTCTTAACTGTTTTTTTGGCAGGATTTTTCCTCATTCTCACACAAGCTTGTTCTTCAGGAATAGCTGCACAACCACCACAACCTAGCGCCCAACCATCTAGTCCTAACTCTTCTGAAGGGTATACTAAGCGATACGATCCTACAAAAAATTATGATCTTAACGAGCCTAAAAGTGGGATGAATAATTTTAGTGACGTAGACTCCAGAGCTAAGGCAGGTGAAAAGTCAGCAGAAGCTAGAGCTAAAGCCCTTCGGGACAATGCTCAAAGAAACGTTGATCAAAAAGGAATCGACAGCCCAGGACAATATGTAGATAATTTCCGCCAAGGTACACCCCTCGGTCAAAGAGTTAAAAACTTGGGTGAAGATATTGGCAGTTCCGCTGGAGAACTCGGAGAAGGTGTAGCTAAAGGTACTAAGCGCGGCATAGAAAACATTAAGGGCAACACTACAAATGCCACCCAAGACCTAACAAAAAATGTCCAACGCGGTGCTGAAAATGCCAAAATCAATGTTCAGCGCGGTGCTGAAGATGCAGCTGATGCAGTGAAGCAGACAGTTAGATAGTCAAAAATAAACAGTCAATTAGTTTTTTTGTTCCCAGGCGATCGCTTGGGAATATTTTTTATTGCTTGCAATTTGATCTGGTTTAATATCCCCAAAGCGCAAGTGACGTGGTCTTTAAATGTCTTCTTAAAAAGTTCTCTGGGAGGAGTATCCCCCCAGCATAATTTTCGCTTTACTACTGAACACTGACAAAACTCCACGCCACTGACGCAATAGAGTTTTTATTTAATGTGAGCAATTGTGACACCACTACCACCATCTGCCTGTTCGGCTGCTTCGTAGTGGCTGACTCTAGAATGCTGTTGTAAAAAAGCGTGAACGCCTTGGCGCAACTTACCAGTACCGTGTCCGTGAATAATCCAGATTGGCCCTGTAGCTTCTGAAATTGCTTTATCTAAAATAAATTCGGCATCAGCTACCCGCTTACCACGCAAATCAATAGTATTTTGCGAGGTGCGAATTGCTGGGACTGGTTGGGGTGGTGGAGTTACTGCGACTGGTGCTGGTTTTGATTTAACAACTTGTTCTGGTTTTTGACCATCTAATGACTCAATATCTGCTAACTTCGCCGTCATTTTCATCACGCCAAAACGCACACTTAACTCACCATCTGCATTGGGGGCAGTTAACACTTCTGCTGTTTGTCCAAATTGAGAAATACGGACACGATCGCCTACTTTGGGCATAAACCCTATTTTAGGTTTGGTTGGGGCTGCTGGCTGATATTTTTGAGCTATTTCATTTAAAGCATTAGTTGCTTGTTGGGCATCTTGGGCTTTCGGTGTACCTTGCTGCAAACGGCGAATGACTTGGGCAATTTCACCTTTGGCTTGGGCGATCGCTTGCTGTACTGCTACTTCTTGAGAAGCCCGCAGTTCACGTTCTCTCTCTTGTAAATTTGCGGCTTTTGCGGATACTTCTTTGTATAAATGTTCCGCTTGTTGTAGTAAATCTTGGGCTTCGCTAGCTTTGGTTTCTTGACGGCGACGTTGTGCTTCTAACCCAGCAATTACTTGATTAACTTCGTCAGTTGCGCCTCCCACTTGAGTTTTTGCTTGTTCTACCACTTCTGATTTCAGCCCTAGGCGCTTGGCAATGGTCAAAGCATTAGAACGTCCGGGTATGCCCCATAACAGACGGTAAGTAGGCGATAAAGTACTTTCGTCAAATTCTACAGAAGCATTTTCAAACCGCTGATCTTCATATTTCAGGGCTTTTAATTCCCCAAAGTGAGTAGTAGCAATAGTTAACTGAGCATGAGCAGCTAAATATTGCAACAAAGCGATCGCCAAAGCACTACCCTCAACCGGATCGGTTCCTGCGCCTACTTCGTCAAGTAAGACTAGGGCATTGGGCATCCCTTCGGCTTCGCTCAAGGCAAGTGGGCATGGGGCACTTGTACTGAGCGTAGTCGAAGTATGGGGCATTGGGGCATTGGCCTCTTTGTGATCTTTGCTGATTGCATTCAAAATTCGACTAATTCGGCGAATGTGACCGGAGAATGTAGACAAACTTTGCTGTAGAGATTGTTCATCACCAATATCGGCTAATACTTGGTCGAACCAAGGCATTTCTACTGGTTCGCGGGCAGGAACAAATAAACCTACCTTAGCCATCAATGCTGCCAATCCTAGAGTTTTTAAGGTGACAGTTTTCCCGCCAGTATTAGGCCCAGTAATTGTCACTACCCGAATATCGGGACTAATTAATAAATCTACAGGAACTACTGGTTGCCCTTGTTCATGGTGTTGCTGCCACACTAACAACGGATGACGCAGTTGCCGCAAGGTAATGAGTTCATTGACTTCGCGGTTAATAAATCGTGGGGGATTGGCTCCTAACCAGAAACTATATCTGGCTCTCGCAGTGGCCAAATCTAAGGTAGTAACAATTGCTAATAACCTTTCCAAATCTGGTTTGACTGCTGCTATTTGCTCCGTCAAAGCCCGGCGAATCGCTTCTTCTTCTGTTTGCTCTCTTTTGATTGTTTGCCGTAGTTGATTGCCTAAAGGAACTACAGAATTAGGCTCTACATAGAGAGTCGCACCACTGGTAGAGGTATCGTGAACAATGCCAGGGATCGCGTCTTTTTGAGGCGCTTTTACAGGGATAACAAAGCGATCGCCCCGTTGAGTAATTAACTGTTCTTGGACTGCCCCAGATTTTGCCTGTAAAATATTTTGCAATTTTTGAGTAATTTGACTGCGTACTCTCCGCAAATCTGTACGAATTTCCCCCATTTTTTGACTAGCGCGGTCAGTTACCTGTCCTCGTTCATCAATGCAGCGGTGAATTTCTTGCTCTAGTTCGGGATAAGTCCGTAAATCAGCAACTAACTCCTTGAGGATGGGTAAGTCTTCTTGATTATCAATTACCCGACGTAAATTTCTCGCACCTGCCAAAGTGGTAGCGATCGCTAAGAGTTCATCTCCTGCCAAAATTCCTTGGAGTTCTGACCGTTCTAGGGAATCCCCAATATCTTGAATGCCCTCAAAGGAAAGTCCTGTAGTAAAATGACTTTCTAATTGATAAATTTCTTTCGTTTGTGCTAGCAACTGCTCACTTGCTATCTGAGATACAGGTATATTCAGATGCAGCGATGCGATCGCCCCTAATTTAGTTGCCGCAAATGTCGCAAGATGCTGGCAAAGGCGATGCCATTCTAGTAGTTCTAAAGTTTCAGATTGGATCAAGGCTTCAATATCTAATCTGAATTTATGGTAACAATTCTGGCTGCCAGAAAGCTTAAACTTAAAAACTCTATTCCGTCGGATCTACTATGTTACTAGTTGGCTGACCATTATTTGCTGCTTCTAGTTTCTGTCGAATTGCTGCTTGAATTTTTTCGTCAAAATCAGGATCGCCTGGGCTGGCGATAACTGATTTTGGACGCTGATTGAACCTATCAAGATACGCTTGAAGAGCAGCCTGATTTTGGCGGTTTGCTAAAAAATACCGTCTCAACTCGGCATCATTCATATTATCAAAGTTAACTTGAGTCATCAGAACACCTCTCCGTTCGGTATAATTTCAGACTCAAGGTCTTAACCGTATCCAGCTAGGACGTACAGGTTTCCAGTCCGATGATCAACACAGACCAGATGAATCGGTTGAAACATGATGAACGTCAACTGATAGCTGACGCGATATAAACTTTCTAATTGAGCAGTAGTAGGCATTCTAATCACTCAACCTGCTCTCCATTTTAACACTCATAAAAGGTTTGCAATTTGGCGATCGCACTTTCAACTAACTCAGTCATAAAAGAGGGCGTACCTACTGGATTATTAGCTTTTTAGCAACGTACTAACCTACCAATTTGCCTTTTCTATCAAGCTTATGGCTTCATCAATGAGTTGTACCTGATGAGGTGGAACTTTACTTTTTTGTTGCTTCAATTTCTCAACTACCTCGAAATCTCCAATTTGTTTAAGCGCACTTATGATTTGA
The DNA here is from genome assembly GCF_029953635.1 of Halotia branconii CENA392. Classification (NCBI taxonomy): domain Bacteria; kingdom Bacillati; phylum Cyanobacteriota; class Cyanophyceae; order Nostocales; family Nodulariaceae; genus Halotia; species Halotia branconii. The sequence continues at coordinate 2,392,723 of NZ_CP124543.1, forward strand.
TACTTAACTCCTGATTTATTATCTGACAACGAATTGATGAAAAAATTAATTAGTGTTGCAACAGCTTTGGGATTTTTTAGTCGACCAAGTGCCTCAGCAGCAGAAATTTGTACAATATGCGCTTCATCAGCCAGTAAAGTCAAGAGAGGTTGTATCAAAAGCTCATCTTCTGGTGAAGCAATCTCCCTGATTGCACAAGCAGCTAAATTACGTACAACTTGAGCAGGATGGTTGAGTAGTTTGATGAGTTCAGGTACTTTTTCTCGCGCTCTCAATTCACCTAAACCAAATGCTGCTTTACTAACAATCTGCGGATTATTGTCATTCAAAAATTTTGTTAAATAGATGATTGCTCGTTCATCATAAGTCTCATAAAGCCGACTAATGAGTATACTTTTCTGGAAATCCCATTGCTCTTGAGAGCGATCGCGATTTTCCAGTTGGTGTAACTCGTCACAGAGTTTATTCCACTCAGCTTCCCTTTGATTCTGCTGCTCTAGAGAAAGATACTTACTTTCAATTTTTTGCAGAAGAACTGGATTTTTTACGAGTAATCCCTCTTCCATGTAATAAGCTCTACTGAGATATGCATCAACGACAATTTGAAGCATCTGATCAACATTTTCATACCTTTGTAATATGTCGTTGAGTTCAAGAAATAAACAGTAAATACTTGCTTCATAACTCGGATCGCAATCGACTAGAATATATGATTTGTCAGCATATAGTATGGGAAAAAAACTCTCATCAAAAAACTCTTTGTCTTGATACTCCTCTCCTAATGCAATCAAATTCTCATATTCAGCAATTGCATCTGATAAAGGCAAAAGATCATAGCCTGGAATAAATTGCTCTATTCCATCATGCCATTTATAGAGATTTTCAATAATGCTTGGAATTTTGAATGGAAGTCTACCTGCAAGTCGCCGGAATTTTTCATCTGAGATCGGTGGTGCAATGTCCTCTTTTTCAATAACCTCGAAGATGTTGTCTAGTTGCTCTAGTAATTTCTGCATAACCCCCGCATACATTTAATCTAGCTAAACCTGACCAATCAAGAGCGTCATGCATTCCCTAAGTGATCGAAAATCCACGGAAATCTGCAATTCTGACAGATATGCATAAACACAGCTGGTTAACTATTTATACTGCGATCGCTACCTTGCCTTCTGCCATCGACCTCTACCTTTCTCGCTCAGAATTTTCTAGCTTTCTTAAGACCTACTTCCTGACAGTAACTTTTCAAAAAATCGCGCCAACTTCGCCCACAATTTGATACCCTAGCTTAAACAGATTTGAGAAAATTTAAAGCGTGGAAATTCAACTTGGGCGGGGAAAAACAGCTCGCAGAGCTTATGGAATTGATGAAATTGCTCTAGTCCCCGGTAACAGAACACTCGATCCGAGTTTGGCAGATACTAGGTGGCGTATAGGTAATATTGAGCGAGAAATCCCGATAATTGCCAGTGCAATGGATGGGGTAGTAGATGTGCGGATGGCTGTACGTTTATCGCAGTTAGGAGCATTAGGCGTACTTAATTTAGAAGGTATCCAAACTCGTTATGCAGATCCAGAACCGATTTTAGATCGAATTACCTCTGTAGGGAAAGATGAATTTGTTTCCTTAATGCAAGAACTTTATGCCGAACCAATAAAGCCAGAATTAATTGAAAAACGTATTCAGGAAATTAAACAACAAGGCGGCATTGCAGCAGTAAGTTCCACTCCTGCCGGAGCCAGTAAATACGGTGAGGTGGTGGCAAAAGCTGGGGCAGATTTATTTTTTGTGCAAGCTACAGTCGTTTCTACTGCACATTTGTCACCAGAGTCGATAGTGCCATTGGATTTAGCGGAGTTTTGCCGTTCTATGCCCATCCCCGTGATTTTGGGGAATTGTGTCACTTACGAAGTTACTTTGAATTTGTTAAAAGCTGGGGCGGCTGCGGTATTAGTGGGGATTGGTCCTGGTGCAGCTTGTACTTCTCGTGGGGTTTTAGGTGTGGGTGTGCCACAAGCAACAGCGATCGCTGATTGTGCTGCCGCCAGAGATGATTATTATGATGAAACTGGCAATTATATCCCTGTGATTGCTGATGGCGGTTTAATTACTGGCGGAGACATCTGTAAGTGCATTGCCTGTGGTGCTGATGGCGTGATGATTGGTTCTCCCTTTGCGAGAGCCGCCCAAGCCCCAGGACGGGGTTATCATTGGGGAATGGCTACTCCTAGCCCAGTATTGCCCCGTGGCACTCGGATTCGCGTTAGTACCACTGGTAGTCTAGAGCAAATCCTCATCGGTCCTGCCGGGCTAGACGATGGGACTCACAATCTTTTGGGAGCCTTAAAAACTAGTATGGGTACACTAGGAGCTAAAAATATCAAAGAAATGCAGCAAGTTGAAGTTGTGATTGCTCCTTCTCTATTAACCGAAGGCAAAGTTTACCAAAAAGCTCAACAATTAGGTATGGGTAAATAAAGGACTAAGGGCTAGGGGCTAGGGTCTAGGGAGCAGAAGAAGCAAGGGAGCAGGGAGCAGGGAGAAAGGGAGAAATATTAAAGATTAGGTACAAATTCAAGGTATTTTCTTAATTCCCCGGTTGCTGAGTTTCGACTATGCGGTAGTTGAGCGTAGTCGAAACTCAACTGCCGCGTAGCCGAAGTGCTGTACCCTGCCCCATGCCCCATGCCCCATTCCCTACTTCAAATCCTTAAGAAAATTTTTCCAGACTCTTGACCAATCACTGGAAAAATCACATATCTAGCCTACAATAGAATATAGCGGAGACGCATGTTTCCGTTCACTCCTCACACCACACTCCGCCCGGACTACTGTTCGGGCGGTTCCTTATGTTTGTAAATAAAATCTTTAGCTTCTTTGCAAATGTACATCCTTCACTTCTAAGCTGCTGTTTTTGCTATGGTAGAATTTTCACGAAACTCAGAAATATAATTGGCAAAGGTTTTTAGGCATGTCATCAGCCGCACAAGTTACGGATTCTACTTTTAAGCAAGAAGTACTCGACAGCGATGTACCCGTTTTAGTTGACTTTTGGGCCCCCTGGTGTGGTCCCTGCCGGATGGTAGCCCCTGTTGTAGACGAAATTTCCGTTCAATACGAAGGTCAATTAAAAGTTGTCAAAGTCAACACGGATGAGAATCCTAATGTTGCCAGTCAGTATGGTATCCGCAGCATTCCTACTTTAATGATTTTTAAAGGTGGGCAAAGAGTTGATATGGTCGTCGGTGCCGTGCCTAAAACTACATTAGCTAATACTTTGGAAAAGTATCTTTGAAAATCAATCGGCTCTCAAGTCCTTTGTATTCGTCTTTTTGCTTTAGTTTTAGGTAAATATTTGTCAACAAGTTTGCGAGGCGCGAAGTTTCGCGTCTCAACAAAACTTTCTCTTGCGGTAAAAACTATTCAAATTACCACTAAGTAGCCATTATTAACTACTTAGAATAAAACTCATGAAAACTCTTTTTATTTTTGTGTGACGGACACTTTGATGCCAGTTACTTCAACGCGGGGAACCTTTGACAATCAATGACTCGCTAACGCTAATGGCAGTTACTTCTGGGGAGAACTCTCAAGTTTCGGACTGCTTTATGACTCAAATGTCCTCCTTAACCCTGTTCTGTCACTCTCGGAAAACAATAATCGAAGCAATATTCTGAAACTTTGATTGAGCCAAGTTTTGAGGCTTTATTTTCTAACAGTAACTAAAATTTATAGCCAAAACTTAGAAATTCAAGCCTCGAAAGGCTTTCAGCAATTGGGTTCTCCCAAAGTGATAAAAGAGGGTTAATGCCTTAGGGTTTAATATTTGTTTACCAAAAAGACACCAAGTATTTTTAAATCAGCATTAGTGCCTTGGTTAATTTATGAATCATAAATATAGTAATCCGGTTTAATTTGGTGAATCACTCGTAGAGGTAGGGAACACTTCGACAAGCGGCAGTTGAGTTTCGACTACGCGGTAGTTGAGCGTAGTCGAAACTCAGTGCATTGCAGGGAACAGCCAAGAAGGGATAAAGCGAAAAGTCAAGCCAGTCTCGTGGGCGGCTTTGCCGACTTGAGAGAACTGGCGCTGTGCGTCTCGATTTTCGGGCGCAGAACTTTTCAAGACAATGTACTGAATCTTGTTCAAAAATCAAATAGGAATCCTATATTTTTATTTTGATTTTGATTCAAAATAGTTAATAATTGACGATAAAAAACTTACGTCTAAAAACTAAATAAATATGCAAAGTAGTTGTAAATTGCACACTAAAATTAGGTAAAATTTAATGCCATTGTGGCGGCAATTCCCATGACCTCATCTGCGTCGTTTGACACATTAGAGTCTCTCCAAGCGGATATCGCTGAATTAATTGATCGCTTACCGACCTTAAAAAATCGGCAACTTATTCAGCAGGCACTCGCTACTATAGTGCGTCTAGCTGATAATGGTATTGATCGTCTCGATTGGAAGATATTGTCGGCTTCTCTAACAGATATGGAACGAGGCTTTCAACTCTTTTATGACTACCGACATGTCCGTAAAGTGACTATCTTTGGTTCGGCTCGCTTATCATCAGAGACTCCAGAGTACCAGATGGCGCTTGAATTTGCTCGTGCTGTCTGCCAGTTGGGATTCATGGTGATGACAGGGGGAGGTGGCGGCATCATGCAGGCGGGTCATGAAGGTGCTGGGCGAGAAAATTCTTTTGGACTCAATATTCAGTTACCGTTTGAGCAGCAGGCAAACCCAATTATTGAAGGTGATCCTAAGCTAATTCACTTCAAGTATTTCTTTACCCGCAAGCTTTTCCTGCTTAAGGAAAGTGATGCTGTCGCTTTGTTCCCTGGTGGGTTTGGCACTCAAGATGAAGCTTTTGAGTGCATGACATTAAGTCAAACGGGTAAATTTGGCCCTGTGCCAGTAGTTTTAATTGATCATCCTGGTGGTGATTACTGGCAGTCTTGGAGTCAATATATTGATCAACAACTAGTGCAAAAAGGTTTAGTTAGTCCTGAAGACCCTAGCCTTTACACGGTGACAGATAATTTAGAAGTAGCTTGTAATGCCATTACTCGTTTTTATCAGGTTTATCACTCTAGCCGCTACGTAAGTGAACAGTTGGTAATTCGCCTCACTTCCGATTTATCAGACTCGGAATTAGAGCAACTGAATGCTGAATTTAACGACATCTTAGTTAAAGGAAAAATTGAAAAAAGTCTGGCATTGCCTCAAGAAAATCAAGACGAAACAGTGGAACTACCACGTCTAGTTTTGTATTTTAATCAGCGTGATTTGGGGCGTTTATATCAGATGATTGCCACGATTAATCAAATGGGTGTGCCTTCGGTTGAGGAGAAGGCACACCCAGAACGGAAGTAGTACCGCTACGCAAAAGTTAAAAAGCTGATCTTATTACAAAAGAACTCATCAGCTTTTAGATCTTAAATTATAAAAAATACAGATTTGAATTAACTTATGACTTACGCACTGGTAACGAAAACTAATACCAATTTCCGAAAAGAATGCGACAGATACGTAGGTTGGGTTGACGTAAGGAAACCCAACACCTTCATCCATGTTGGGTTGCGCTGCGCTTAACCCAACCTACATGTGTCGCAAAGATTTTTTGAATTGGTATAAGCCTTTACGATTACTACTCTTCTCCTTACAAAGACGCTACGCGTCTCGTTAGAGAAGCTATGCCGCAGGCTTTACAGCAGTCACTCAGGGGGAGCCACTGCGTTGGGCGGGTTCCCCGACGAAGTGCCGCCGACTTACTTGTAGCAAGTGGCGTGGAAACCCCCAAGACCGCGCTGCTTTACCGCTAACGCGTCTACGCTTTGCACCCTGCGGGAACGCTAAGAGCGAACGTAATAACGTAAAATCGTCATGCTTGCGTAAATAATGTTTTAAAATATACAAAATAGTTGCATTGTGAGCTATAAATCTTGTAAAAGAGCGATCGCATCCTATTTTGAACGTAAAAAACACTAGTTATCATGACTCAATGCTGATTAACTAAAAAAAGCGTGTATATTAGCACAGTAAACAACGGATTACGTTTTTAAATAGGGGAACAAAACATGCTGGAATTGTTGGGGTCAGGTTTAGTTTCTCTCTGGCTAGAAATGGCTGGGGTACAAATTAAGCCATCAGATGCTTTAGATGCATTGGCTTGGCAAAGTAGTCCTGGCTTGGTTCTTGCCCCTGATCCAAATCCAACTGGGGTGAATACGGTAACAGCATATCTCAAGGGCTTAATCACATCGAAATTAGTCGCACAGAATCTGACTGAAAGTCAAGGAATTTGGATGCAGTCGGGGCCAATGCTCATGGCGAATCATCAAGGTACGACACCACTACCAGCTGCCTCTTTAACTAAAATTGCAACTTCACTAGTTGCTTTGAAAACTTGGGGTTCAGACCATCAATTTGAGACTTTAGTGAGCGCTACAGGGCCAGTTGTTAATGGTGTATTGCAAGGTGATTTAGTGATTACTGGCGGTGGCGATCCGATGTTTGTCTGGGAGGAAGCGATCGCTCTTGGCAATACTTTAAATAAAATGGGAATCAAGCAGGTAAAAGGAAATTTGGTGATTACTGGCAATTTTGCTATGAATTTCCAACGTCATCCATTTTTGGCGGGTCAAATGCTCAAACAAGCATTGAATCATCAAATTTGGACTCGTCCTGCAAATTATATCTACTCAACTATGCCTAAGGGAACGCCTAAACCTCATGTGGCGATCGCGGGTAAAATCAAAGTCGAAGCGCAACCGAATCCTCAACAAACTTTGTTGGTACGTCACTACTCTTTATCATTGCAGCGATTAATTAAAGAGATGAACGTTTTCAGCAACAATGAGATGGCAGAAATGCTAGCGGAGTCGGTAGGAGGTGCAGGAATTGTGCAATTAAAAGCTGCTAACCTTGCTAGAGTCCCTAATTCAGAAATTCAGTTAATCAATGGTTCAGGACTGGGGCCAGAAAATCGCATTTCGCCTAGAGCTGTTTGTGCAATGTTAATGGCACTACAACGAGAAGCTGCTGCTAATCAGTTAAATTTAGCTGATTTATTTCCTATGTCCGGGTTCGACCACCGAGGGACAATTCATAATAGACATATTCCCGTTGCTACTGTGATCAAAACTGGTACTCTTCGCGATGTCAGTAGTTTAGCAGGCGTAATGCCTACACGTGATCGCGGTTTAGTTTGGTTTGCCATTATTAACCGTGGTACAAATCCATCAGGTTTCCGTATTCAGCAAGACAAGCTTTTGCAAAGTCTTGTACAACAGTTACAATTACCTGCAAACGTTCCGACTGCGCTGACTCCCCACTCAATCAATTCGTTACCAGAACTAGGTGCAACTAGTCGTAATGAAATTTTATTTAACAGTTAGTTAATGGTGTTTAAGAGTTTTTAGCCATTGACTACTGGCGCTTGGGTTTTTCTTGCGGAATAATCTCTGTCACGACTCTACCGCCAGATTGACCACCCTTGACAACAATGTTTTCTGTTTGCAGATTACCAACGGCTGTTTCACCAGTAAAATTTAATGGCGGATCAACTTGCCGATAAACTACATTTCCTTGCCCTTCTAATAACTTCTTGTCGAGATACCAAGTAAGTTTCTGAGATTTAAGGGTCTGACGACGTTGCCCAACAGCGTTAACATTTCCTGTTAAATAAACTATTTTTTGTGGTATCTGCATTTCGCCTTGATTGGCAGTCACATTTACATTTTCTGCACGATGGAATACGCGCACAGGAGAATTTGTAGTCACAGTTTCCGTGTTCATATTCCAAGTCATAGAGTTACTAGCTATTTGCATTGGTGGATCTAGTAAGTCTATTTGGGCATTTTGTTTGATAGTGGCAATTTTAGTTTTTAAATTAACTTCGGCAGAACTTCCTTTGCCACGGTCGGTAATTTGATTATTTTTATAACGGTCAATTTGTACAGGGCGATCGCCAATCAATTTATTTTCTTTAATTTGCCAAATTAAATGTTCAGTTCGCATTTGCATTTGGGGATCAGCGGAATTTGCGACTACTCCTCCAGAAAATTCTACTCTTTGCTCACGAGTTTTGACTCGCGCTTCTTGTGCTACTGCTTTTAATTGTTTATGGCTACCATTGACTTGATTACGCACAATCAATAAATCTTCTTGCGGTCGCCATTCTAACTCATTGCCTTGCAGTATAATACCATTATTTGGGTCTGTAGCAAATATTTTTCCTTTCAAAAACAGTTGTTTCCCATCCTGTTCAATATCTGCCTGCTCTGCTTTTATTTGGTAAACTACTTTGCCATCTTGATACAGTTCACCATAAGGATTTTCTGCCTGACCAATTTGTTTTTCTTTAGTATATTTTGCTTGTTTAGCGTTGACTTTCCAAATAGGTCGCCCTACTTCATCAAACTGTTCAAAAGCAACACCAAAAAAAGTTAACTTACTATCTTGGGAGGATGAACCTGAATCCTTTGATTTAGAAGCCGTGGGGAATTTACTCCCACAAGCAACTAATCCAGTTAATAATAAAAAAGTTAAAGGCAGGTAATACCAATTTTTTTTCATTTGTCAAAAATCTATGGAAATTAATAGAAGTGAAATAATTTTTTTAGTTACTTCCTGTTCGATGAATTTCCTATCTTTTTGTTCCTGCCTTTTTGATGTTTCATGAATCTTGAATTTCTAGTTGTCCCTCACTATCTCGTGGATCGTCTAAGAAACCCATAGCCGATAACGGTCGATATGGATAGCTTTGGCGTGGAGTTTTTTGAATATCTTCTTTAACGGCTTCTAAATCAATGTAGCGATCGCTAACATTGATTAAGCTATCACTAGTCATTGAGCGTAAACTGACCACTTCTACCCGCACACCGCGATAGCTGACTGAATTGACCGCATAAGCTAAATCACCATCACCACTGACTAAAACTGCGGTATCATAAGAGTCTACTAAAGCCATCATATCTACGGCTATTTCTACATCCAGGTTGGCTTTTTTAGAACCATCTGGTAGTTGTACTAAATCTTTAGCAATGACTCTATAACCATTGCGACGCATCCACAGCAAAAACCCTTGTTGTTTCTCGTTTGTCCTGTCTACTCCTGTGTAGAAGAAGGCACGCAGTAATCTAGAACCGCCAGTTAACCGACACAATAACTTCGTGTAATCAATTTCGATTCCTAATTGTAATGCGGCATAAAATAAATTTGAGCCATCAATAAATATGGCGACTCGACCCCGATTCTCTAAAACCTGTTCTGGCGTAAATATTGAATCGTTTTCCAAATTGTTCAACATTGATGTGATACCTCAGTTTTTATTTTTGTTATTTTTGATACAAATTTTCAAGTTTTACATGCTAGAGCTATTTATGATAATGTTTGGGAGCTAATAGATATTTTTTAGTCCCTTTTTTTGAGAAGAAAGTCAGAAATTGAGTAGAAGATTAAAAGAATTAATCGTTTTTAGGGAGATCTATGCGCTTAAAGATAGGCTGAGGCTTACCCAAGTGTTGATTACTGGATAGTACTCCCCACTTCGCATGGGTGCAAAATGGCACAGCCGTTACACTTTCTATTTGATCGTTAAAGTCAATTCCAAAGCCCAGCTGCTGATAAATATCGCTACTGATATTCGGAATAACAGGAGAAAGAAGATAAGCTGCTAGTCTAACAGATTCTAAAACTGCGTAAAGTACTTCTTCCACTTCCTGCTGCTGCCCTTGTTTATATAATGACCAAGGGGCTTGATCGTCAATAAACTTATTGCTGGCTTGTACCAACGAAAGGATAGCCTCACAAGCTTGACTGAAAGCTAGCGCTTGGTATGCTTGCTTTACCTGTTCCCCTAGACGTAAACCAATTGCTTTTAACGGGTTTTCGCTAGGAATGGCTTCATTGGCAATTGGCAGTACATCGCCAGTGCAGTATTTTTTCACCATGTTCAAGCTACGATTTAACAAATTACCTAAATCATTTGCCAAATCTGCATTTAAAACATTAATGAATCTAACTTCATTAAAATCGCCATCTTTGCCAAATTCGATTTCCTTAAGGAAGTAATAACGAACAGCATCACTACCATAGCGCTGAACAAGGGTTACAGGATCAAGGGTGTTACCCAGCGTTTTCCCCATTTTCTGACCATCTTTGGTCAAAAAGCCATGGCCGAATACTTGTTTAGGTAAGGGTAAGTCTGCTGACAACAACATGGCTGGCCAGTAAACTGCATGAAAGCGGAGGATATCTTTACCAATCAGGTGCAAGTTAATCGGCCACCATTTTGCCAAGGCATTTGCTAAGGTTGGTTCTGTATTTGGTTCTAATAATGCGGTGACATAACCTAGTAGTGCATCAAACCACACATAAAGGGTGTGCTGGGGATCAATTGGTACAGGAAAACCCCAATCTAGATTTACTCGCGAAATCGAAAAGTCTTGTAATCCCTGAGCGACAAAGTTTAGGACTTCGTTTCGGCGGCTGGCTGGCTGAATAAAATTAGGTTGCGATTGATAAAACTCTTCTAGTTGAGTTTGATACTTAGATAAGCGAAAAAAGTAGTTTTGCTCGTCTCTCCACTCAACTTCTTTGTTAGTATGAATAGGGCAACGGTGTCCCTCTAACAGTTCTCGTTCTTCCTTAAATTCTTCGCAGGATACGCAGTACCAACCTTTCTGCTGTCCTTGGTAAATATCACCTTTTTCCCAAACTCGCCCAAAAAACTCTTTAACAATTGCCTGGTGACGAACAGCGGTAGTTCGACTAAAGCGATCATATTGAATATTTAATAACTGCCATAAATTGATAAAATTAGGTACAATGTTATCGCAAAATTCTTGGGGTGGTAACCCTTTATTTTCAGCGGCGCGCTGAATTTTCTGCCCGTGTTCATCTGTACCTGTAATTAATATTACCTGCCGTCCCAACAGCCTTTGAAACCTTGCTACAGCGTCCGCTGCCATTGTGGGATAGGCACTACCAAGGTGGGGGATATCGTTGACATAATATAACGGTGTAGTTAGCGCAAATGTTTTTTCTGTTTGATCCACTATATTCATGCAGATAAAAAATAAATTATTAAAACGTTTTATATTTAGTTTTTAACGGCAAAACCACAAAATTGTATAACATTACTATCATTTCTTCAAACTGCACCTTAATAATAGCAAAGTTATGAAACCCAAAATTGTTTTTTATTACATATAATTCTCATGAATTTCTAGCCGAAATACGCAAAATAACTGCTCGTAATTATTTTGAATGCTTTTCATTACATGTATTGTGACTATAAGTACATAAATCAAAAACTCAAAAAATTAACTGTCTAGATGAATAAAACATTTCTATCTTAAGACGGTCATAGTAACAGTAAAGAAATGTAAAACTTAGGTTAAGACCGACTAAGATATTTTCCGAAAAAGCACATTGATTAGATATGAGTCTAAATAGCCCCCTGGATTTTTCTCGTCAGTTCCTGGCGGCATTTTCAACGCAAATGTTTCGCTATTACGAAGATCGCATTCCCCAGGATACAAGTTTATTGGTAGTCAGCAATCACCGTAGTTTTATGGATGCGCTGGTTTTAATGGCAGCGCTATCAAATCCAATTCGCTTTGCTTGCCATCACTATATGGGACAAGTGCCAATCATGCGGGAGATTGTCACAGGACAATTAGGGTGTTTTCCGTTGGAGGAAACCCAAAATCGTCAACAGAACTTTTTTATGCAATCACAGCGACTATTACAGTCAAAACAGTTGGTGGGAGTATTTCCCGAAGGCACTGAACCAATGGTAAAATTTACTCAGCCAAATCAGTTAGGTGAGTTTCAGCGGGGATTTGCTCATTTGGCATTGAAAGCTGATGTGCAGGATTTAGCAATCTTGCCGATCGCGATCGCTTCTTTAGAAGAGATTAATACAAATGGTTTTCCTTTACGAGTATTGAGTTTATTCGATCCTTCAGAACCTTTATTTAATCAATCTGGTTGGCATCCCCTGGTGATATATCGTCGAATTGCTGTGTTAATTGGCCGCCCTTACTGGATTACCCCACAACATCAAAAAAAATATCATGGTAAACAAGCAAAAACTGTTGTGGCTGAACTAACAGAACATTGTCATAGCGAAATTGCTAATTTGCTACATCAAGGTTGTTATTAGAATTTTAAATGTTAATGATATATTTTGTTTATCTATTAAATACCTTGTTTTAATTAACTTTAATTTTACATGCTTATAAGAATATATTCATTACAAATCAAATAAATTATGTGATTTCTTTCCTAAAGTTTACTTATTTCTGTCATCAGCAATCCTAATTGAAGTAAATTGAGTTATTTTTAACTCATCAAATTATATTCAATGTAGTTTTGATCACCACGCTATGATTTTGTGAGATTTTTATGTGCTGTTGGGCTTAAGCTCTTATGTAACACTGATAATTAAAGTATTAGTTTTCATTGGGAAAGCTATATAAAGTCGAGAAGTTGAATTTAAATTTTACAATGCCAGAAGTTGAGCTAAAGCCTTGTTTCCTTACTCCCAAACGAGTACAACCAGATTACCCGCTATTTGTGTATTTGCCAGGAATGGATGGAACTGGTCAATTATTGAGAACGCAAACCGCCGGATTAGAAGCTGGTTTTGATGTCCGTTGTTTGGCGATCCCCCGACAAGACCTCACCACGTGGGATATCCTTGCTAATAACGTTTGGGAATTGATTGGTGAGGAATTAGCAAAAACCTCGCGCAAATCAGTTTATTTATGTGGTGAATCGTTTGGAGGTTGCTTGGCGATGAAAGTAGCCATCCAAGCACCACAGTTATTTAAACGAATTATCCTGATTAATCCAGCCTCAGCTTTTAATCTTCGTCCTTGGTTAAATTGGGCATCTCAACTAACATCATTAGTGCCAGAATCTCTTTATGATATTGGTGCATTAGGATTATTGCCATTTTTAGCATCTTTAGCACGCATAAGTAGAAGCGATCGCCACGAACTACTGAAAACTATGCGTTCTGTACCAGCCGCAACAGTGCTTTGGCGATTATCTTTGTTGCGAGAATTTGATGTGAGTGAAGACCAATTACGTCGTCTTACCCAACCAGTTTTACTGATTGCTGGTGCTAGCGATCGCCTTTTACCTTCTGTGAGTGAAGTTAAGCGGATAGGAGATATATTACCTAACTCCAAGACAATAATCTTACCTGAAAGTGGACATGCGTGTTTGCTAGAAAAGAATATTAATCTCTATGAAATTCTTAAGGATAAAAATTTTTTAGATAGTAAACCTGCAACGGCTAAAGAATTAGAGTTGAGAGGTTAGAGTGAATGAAGAACAACTCAAACAAGTCAGCAATTTTATTGCTTTCTTCAAATTTCGTAGCTGACATCCTAACTGAAAATATAGATACAAACGAAATAACTAATCTCTACAGTGAATTTGGTGAGGAAGATCAAAGGCTTGCTGAAGAACAATTAGATGAATACGCTAAACTGCTTAAGCAAGAAAATCAAGAATGACTAAGTAATTACTATCCTCTTTTTGGTGTTGCATAAATGCGGGATGATTTTTATCACGCAGAGAGAATTAGGAGTATTCCTGTTTCCTATTTCTTTTTAAATTTGTGCTTGTTGGAAGATGTCAAGCCCCTCAAACTTTCGCTAAATATAAAGAGAGGCTTTACAGGATGATGTCAAACAATGGCAGACAAACCCCAACAAAAAATAGAGACGAAGCAATCAACTAATTCAGATCCAGCAGATAAGCCATCTGTGTTAGAGTCTTTTGCCCAAACTGGCAAAATTTTTGTAGATCTAGCCGTTGGGATGGGAACTGCTGCTGCAAAACAAACACACAAATTAATTGAGCAAACAACTCAAACCGCCGGGAATGTAGTCAATGGTTTGAGTGAAAATTGGTTGATTCGTAAACTATCTGGAGTATTAAATCTAAATTGGCTAGTCGGTGCTAGTGATAGCGTTGATTTAGAAAAAGCAACAGTAACAGCGAACAAACTTAAACAAGAACATCCTCATGAATCGCCGAGTCAGATTGCACACCGGATCATGGTTGATAAAGCAACTAAAGCAGGTGGAATTGGTTTAGCAAGTAGTATTTTGCCAGGAGTAGCAGCGGCTTTGTTAGCTATTGATTTAGCAGCCACTACGAAATTGCAGACAGAAATGCTTTATGAGATTGCCGCAGTTTATGGGCTAGATTTAAAAGATTCTGCCCGTAAAGGCGAAGTTTTGGCAATTTTTGGTTTAGCCTTGGGTGGTGGTAGGCTTTTGAAAGTAGCAGGATTAGGCTTGCTGCGAAATGTACCTTTTGCTGGAGCTGCGATCGCCGCTAGTTCAAATGCGACAATGATCTATTCGTTGGGGTATGCTGCTTGTCGATTTTATGAAGCCAAGTTAGATGAATCAACTTCTCTCAATTCCTCACAAACACTGGCAAAATTAAAGCAACAAAGCGAAGATTATCTAGAAACAGCGATTGCTCAAGAAACTGTGATGGATCAGATATTAGTTCACATGATTCTAGCAAGTCATCCCGAAAAAACTTGGGAAGAAATTCTACCAGAATTAAAAACTGTTAATCTCAGTCCTGCCTCGTTGGATGCCATTGCTGCAAATATTAAATCACCCCAGCCTTTAGATACACTGCTCAGTCAACTAAATCGTGATTTTGCCGTACCTTTGTTAGCTCAATGCCGCAAAATTGCTCAACTTGACAATAAAACTACACCCATTGAACAAGAAATTATGACTGCGATCGCTACTAAGTTTAACCTTGATACGAATGGGGAATACTGAAATAACGGCGTTTAGGAATTGCTTTGACTCCAATCTTCAATTTCTAAGCCTTCAATTTTCACGAAATCTCTGTGATTATTAGTCACAATAACCAAATCGTTAATAATAGCAATTCCTGCAATTAGAATATCGATATCGTCTACTGGTGTCCCCTTCTTTCTCAACTGGGTATAAATGTCACCAGAAATCGTTGTAGATTCTGTAGTCAGAGGTAAGACTGTATTGTATGAAACAAATTCTAAAAAAGATGTTAGTTGTTTCTGTGCATCACGGTGCTTCAATCCGCTAACTATTTCGTAATAAGTGATAATACTAATGTTGATTTAGTCATATTCTTTAATATACGCATTAAAGTTTTCAATCACCAGAGGTTGATTGCGGAAAAATAAAGATAAAATATTAGTATCAATCAAAGCTGGTTTCATCGCTTCTTCTCTTTGAAAAAGCCTGTTGGCGACGTGTGATTATTTCTTCATTTAAATCAGCAAATGTTTCATCTGACATACCATTCCAGCAACCAGCAAACTGCATAATTTCTTCTGGTGTACTTTTAGATGCCTCCACACCAACTCGAAAATAATAAATAAAATTATATAGTTCCTCCAGCTTTTCTTCGGGAACGAGATTTATTTCTTTCAAGAGTTTTGTACGTATATTTGATGGTTTCATATAGTGCTTTTAGTGTGGAGTGCAATTAATAGGCGATCGCTATGATTGTTCAGTTAACCAGTTTTCTAATTGTAGCGCTGGAATATTGATAAAGTGACGAGTATTGTTAGTGACTAAAATATCTTCACGAGAACAGACTACCGCTGCGATGACTGCGTCTAACACACCAGTTGGTTTGCCTATTGGCTTTAACTCAGCTTGAATCTTGCCAAACTCCTCAGCCGCATTCTGGTCAAATTTTACTACTGTTAATAAACTACTAAATTGATTAATTCTACTAATATTTTCCTAAACTTTTTGAGAACAGTATGCTCCTTTGTAAAGTTCAGCTATCACTATTGTTGAAATATAACAATGGCTAAATTTTGAGTAAAACTGAGCTAAAATTTGAGGATTTTCATTGATGATGGCAATACAGATGTTGCTATCTAGAAGGTACACTAGCAATCACCCTATTTACGAATGTTGTCCATACAGTCTTTCCCACTCTAAATTCTCTTCTGTTTGTAATTCTTCCATAGTTTTCACAAAATCCTCTCTAGCTTCCCGATTATTTGATAAAAAATCCTGCATTTTTTTCAGTCTTTCTTGGTGGCTAATCGGCTGAATGACTTCAATCTCAATCATTATTTCCGTACCATCGGGTATATTGAGTTCTTCTGAAATCTCTATAATTTTGCCACGTTTGATACCTTTAATTTTCATACGTTGTCTCTTATGTAAATAATTATTTTGAGCTTTTTACATTTTACCCTGAACTTTCATTGGGGCATCTGCTAAATTTTGATATATTACAGATTCTCGACTTCTTTGAAAAGTCAAGGATCTAAATCGTGTGAAGTAAAACTTTTAACTTCCCCAACGGGATGGCCAAATAACAAATTTATGAAGCTCACTATAATTGTGAAAAAAGCGGTTTTAATAAATGTTAATCTTACAAAACCTTAGATGTTAAAGTTTACAAATCTCCACGCGAGAGAAGAACCCCCCTCAAACCAGCCCAACCCCATAACCAGCAGAAGCCACCATCGGGCAAGTGTCCTTCTGGTGCTGAGGTATTAAAGCTGACTTCTTCCGGATAGTTTATCCACCTTCCTTCCACTTTCCATCCCACGCGATCGCAAAACCTATCTTCAGCTTCTTCATGATATTTACCATCTGCCTTGCCACCGACGCTGAGATAAATTTTCTTTTGAACGCTGAAGCCAAAGCGGCCATTGCTATATTTTACCCAAAGTTGGTCAATGGTGCGTAAGTCAGTAGAGGGAAAATTTTGGATGGATTTGATATCAAGACAGCGTTGGTTTTCTCTACCAGATGCTTGGAGCATGACGACAGTGAAAGTTTCCTTATCCGCCTCTTCCCAATTGCCTGCTGCTAGCAAATTCCGCAATTGCCTGTAGTCTACTCCATTCTCAGAACTGAGGTCATCGGCTTGAACTTCTGTGATGGGCTTTTCTTGTGTAATTCCCCAAACTAGGTGATCTAGTGCTTCGTTATCATCTAACCTATTGCTAAAACTGACCCAATTTAGTTGTTTGAGAAAGTCTAAATCATGTGGAATTTCTTCAACTCCCGGTAGCAAGACGGGAATTACAGGAATATCTGCTTCTACAAGTTTACCAATGAGCGATCGCAATTCCATTATCTGCCATCTTCCCAATCCTTGAAGACCAATAAAGATAGCGGCGGATTTAACACTTTGAATCGCTTTTTGGATAACATCCTGAAATGGTTTTCCTGGTGGAATTTGTTCCTCATCTAACCACGGTTTTAGTCCACGCAGTTTTAGTTCACTGGCGATCGCTCTAACTTGTGCTTTATCCTGATTATTATGAGCTAGGAATACATCAAATTGCGATTGATTGGTCATTTACAAGCTTCTCCGGTATTCCTCCACACCCGCAATCATCACCAACGCACAAGCATACTGCTCTAAATTTTGCTTTCATGTTTCTAATAGTTACTAGTATATTCACTTAATGGCAGTGCAAAAGCAGAGATGCTATTTGCAATAACTACATATAGATTGCCGTAAGTTCCTGGTAAAAAGCAACTAAAGTGTTGATTTAAGTACCAAGCTCATGGAATTAGCATGATAAATGTCCCATGCCCCACCAAGACAAAAAATGTAGGTTGGGTTGAGCGCCAGCGAAACCCAACAAATTCTTAATGAATTGGTTCCCTATCTTTTTTTCCCCTACCTCTGCGAGTGAATCGTCAATCAAACCTGATTACTATATACTCAATAATTAATAACCGTAGATAGTTAAGTTTTTCTACATAAAGTTTCATCTGTGGAAATTGACTTTCTTCTGAGAAATACCAATCGGTAAAATAAGCAACATTAAATATATTATTTTTTGTTAGTTTTTTAATTAAATCTTGATAATTTTCTAAGTTATCATTAGCAATTACTTGAGATGCACATCCCTCAATATCAGTTGTAAAAATTTCTATTTCTCCTAATATGCTGAAATTTTTTGATTCTTCCCATAGACTTATTTGCCGTCTTTCTTCGCGTGTATTATTGTAATCAATTAACAACTGTTGCAACAGTTTATTAATGTAGCTTTTAGCAGTTTGAAAATTTAGAGAAATATTTGATGTTGTGAAATTTTGCATACAAATTATTAGTTTTCACCGTATGAAACAATCTTGCCATTTCTTTCAATTATAAATTCATTTCCTTTATTCCATCTATATGCTCCATCGCTAAGTATTTTCTTTCGAGCGCCTTTTTTAGTAAAATTATTTGCTTTTCTTAAATATCTTAAATAATTGTTGTTAAAATCATGTCTGTCAGCATGGTTAACAATGCTATTAGCTAAAGTTGGATAGGTGGCTTTATCCCAATTTTCCATAAGTACCTTCATTTCAGCAATCTCACCATCTGTATATCCGCTAAATAAAGTTTCTTCATAAGGATCTAGTTGTTGAGGCTGATTAGATTCGTCTTGGTTATTGGGATTCATCTCAAAGTGATTATAGTTAGTTTTTCTAAACTAATAACTAGTTTTAATCTACTTGCAGAGTCCCAAAAAACGAATCGCATTTTGTGGTGGAGTTCGCTTGACTTTTAAGACAGTCACTTCTCAATGCCCCATGCCCCATCCCCAATGCCCAATGCCCCATACCCCACACATGAAAAAAGAATTTTGAGCAATACTGGTACAAGCAGGAATACTTACACAAAATCCCAAAATGAAAATTCAACCTAGTGACAAGCCTTTGCTAGAGTGGTCAGGTGACAGCCTAGCAATTGCATTATTTGAAGATGCGGTAGAGTTAACTGGCGAATTGGCAACTTTAGATGAAAAATTTGCCGGAGTCTTAAAAGAACTAATTACCGAAGAGGAATTTAAAGCCAAAGCCAACAGCACTATTTCGACTCGCATAGGTGCTGGTAGTGCTGTTCGCAAAGTGATTATAGTAGGTTTGGGAAAACCAGAAGCTTTAAAACTAGATACGTTGCGACGGGCGGCGGCAGCCGTAGCTAGAGTTGCCAAAAAGCAAAAAAGCAAAACTTTGGGGTTTAATTTCCCATTATGGAACAATGACCCAGCGGCAACAGCCCAAGCGATCGCAGAAGGTGTAGAATTAGCACTTTACCAAGATATTCGCTTTAAGTCAGAACCAGAAGATAAAGGATCACAACTAGAAACCGTAGATTTACTAGGTTTTGCCGGACAAGAAGCAGCTATTACTCGCGCCAATCAAATTGTGTCAGGAGTAATTTTGGCTCGGCAGTTAGTAGCAGCACCAGCCAACGAAGTTACACCCGTTACTTTGGCAGAAACCGCCCAAGCGATCGCTAACGATCACGGTTTGCAAGTAGAAATTCTCGAACGGGAAGAGTGTGAAAAATTGGGTATGGGGGCTTTTTTGGGAGTTGCCCTAGCTTCTGATTTGCCTCCAAAATTTATTCATTTAACTTACAAACCTGATGGCACACCGAAAAAGAAACTAGCAATTATAGGTAAAGGTGTCACCTTCGACTCTGGCGGACTGAATATTAAAGGTGCTGGTAGCGGCATCGAAACCATGAAAATGGACATGGGTGGGGCAGCTGCAACCTTGGGTGCAGCTAAAGTAATTGGACAACTCAAGCCAGATGTAGAGGTTCACTTTATCTCGGCGGCGGCTGAGAACATGATTAGTGGACACGCCATGCACCCAGGCGACATCCTCAAAGCATCTAACGGCAAAACCATCGAAGTTAACAACACCGACGCTGAAGGACGGTTGACTTTAGCAGATGCTTTAGTATTTGCCGACAAAATGGGATTAGATGCGATCGTTGATTTAGCTACCTTGACTGGCGCTAACATCATAGCTCTAGGTGACGATATTGCTGGTTTATACACTCCAGATGATAATGTTGCTTCTCAATTAGAGAAAGCCGCTGAAATATCAGGCGAGAAAATTTGGCGGATGCCAATGGAAGAAAAGTATTTTGAAGGTTTAAAATCTGGCATAGCGGACATGAAAAATACAGGCCCGCGTCCAGGTGGTGCAATTACCGCAGCCCTTTTCCTCAAACAGTTTGTTAAAGAAACCCCTTGGGCGCACTTAGACATTGCCGGGCCAGTTTGGGTAGATAAAGAAAATGGCTACAACACCTCAGGCGCAACTGGCTACGGCGTTCGGACTCTAGTTAGCTGGGTGCTGAATCAAGGAGAGTAGGGGAGCAAGGGAAGAAGAAGCAGAGGGGCAGAGGGCAGTGAACAGTGAACAGTGAACAGTTAACAGTTAACAGTGACCAGTGAAAACTGATAACTGATAACTGATAACTGTCTATGCCCCATGCCCCATGCCCCATGCCCCATGCCCAATGCCCAATGCCCAATGCCCCATGCCCCACTTTTAAAAAGTTCCAGTTTTTCGGCAAAGCCATCTGGTAAAATTTGTAAGGTTTCTAGAAGCTTTAAGCAATGGGATCGACTTGCGTACGGATAGCAATTGACGCAATGGGAGGGGATCACGCACCCGGTGAAATCGTTGCTGGCGCACTGCGAGCAAAGGAAGAATTGGGTGTAAAAGTTTTGTTGGTGGGTGATCCCCAGCAAATTGAAGCTGCCTTGCCGCCAAAAATAAATTTGGAGCAGGTAGAGATCGTTCCTGCTGAGGATGCGATCGCAATGGATGAGGAGCCTTTGAATGCAGTTAGACGCAAACGCAAGGCTTCCATCAATGTGGCAATGGATTTGGTAAAAAATCAAAAAGCGGATGCTGTGTTTTCTGCTGGTCATTCTGGGGCAGCAATGGCATCTGCTTTACTTCGTCTGGGAAGATTGCCAGGAATTGACCGCCCAGCCATTGGCACAGTTTTTCCTACAATCATCGCTGGCAAACCAGTACTGATTCTCGATGTCGGAGCCAATGTAGACTGCCGTCCTAAATTTTTAGAGCAGTTTGCTGTCATGGGATCGATTTACAGTCAGTACGTCTTAGGTACACCTGAACCTAAAGTAGGTTTGTTGAATATTGGGGAAGAAGACACCAAGGGCAATGAGGTAGCACTGCGCGCTCACCAACTGCTGCGGGATAATTCTCAAATTACTTTTACAGGTAATGCCGAAGGGCGTGATGTGCTTTCCGGTCAATTTGATGTGATTGTCTGCGATGGCTTTGTGGGTAATGTGTTACTAAAATTTGCCGAAGCAGTCGGAGAAGTGATTTTGCAAATCTTGCGGGAAGAATTACCACAAGGATTGCGTGGTCAAATTGGTACGGCAATCTTAAAACCCAACCTGAAACGAGTTAAGCAGCGCATGGATCACGCAGAACATGGTGGTGCTTTGCTATTAGGCGTGGATGGAGTTTGTTTTATCGGTCATGGCAGTTCTCAAGCGCCTTCGATTTTTAATGCGATTCGCATGGCCAAAGAATCTGTAGACAATCAAGTACTGCAACGACTTCGTTCCCAATATGAAATCCTAAAGCAGGAAAGTAGTTAGCCATTAGTCATGAGTCATGAGTCATGAGTCATTTGTTAAAGACGAAGGGCAAATGACATAGACGCGCCAAAGGTCACTCCTGGAAAATGCCGAAAGTGAACTGTAGTCAGGACTAATGACAAAAGACAAATGACAAAAAGCTGATAGCTTGGGAGGTTAGGAGTGGAAAAATTAGGTGTAGCAATAACAGGAAGTGGCTCGGCTGTACCAGACACTTACTTAGATAACCAAGCGTTAACCGCATTGGTTGAGACATCAGATGATTGGATAACCACAAGAACAGGGATTCGTCAGCGGCGTTTAGCACTTCCGGTTGAGTCTCTTAGTTCCCTGGCGAGTGCTGCTAGCCATCAGGCGATCGCAGCTGCTGGTATCAAAGCAACTGACCTGGATTTAATTTTACTAGCAACATCCACACCTGACGACTTATTTGGTAGTGCTTGTCAAGTCCAAGCGCAATTAGGAGCAACCAAAGCAGTAGCGTTTGACTTGACCGCTGCCTGCTCAGGGTTCGTATTTGGGTTAGTAACGGCTGCCCAATACATCAGAACTGGAGTTTATCAAAATGTACTGTTGATAGGGGCAGATATCCTCTCCCGTTGGGTAGATTGGCAAGACCGACGTACTTGTGTATTGTTTGGCGATGGTGCGGGAGCAGTAGTACTGCAAGCTGACAAGAGCGATCGCTTGCTAGGATTTGCACTCAAAAGCGATGGTTCTCAAAATCATCAACTTAACCTTGCCTATACACCCTCTTGCCAAGAACTAATTCCAGGCATACATATTACTAAAGGTACTTATCAACCTATTAGCATGAACGGCAAAGAAGTTTACCGTTTTGCTGTCCAAAAAGTACCAGAGATTATTGATAAAGCTTTATTTCAAGCTAACCTCAAGGTTGACAAAATAGATTGGCTATTATTACATCAAGCCAATCAGCGAATTATTGAAGCTGTTGCTCAACGCCTAAATATTCCAGAACATAAAGTTATTAGTAATCTTGCCAATTATGGCAATACCTCTGCCGCTTCTATTCCTCTAGCTTTAGATGAAGCTGTACGGCAAGGTAAAATCAAACCCAATGACATCATTGCTGCATCCGGCTTTGGTGCTGGTTTAACTTGGGGCGCGGCAATTTTTCAATGGGGAAGATAGGAATTTGTCAGTAGTCAGTTGTTAGTTGTTTTTTCCACTGACCACTAACCACTGACCACTGACCACACTTCGACTACGCTCAGTGCATCGCTGACCACTGACCACTGACTACTGACTTTTAACCAATGACTAAAACTGCATGGGTGTTTCCCGGACAAGGTTCCCAAACATTGGGAATGGGAGTAGACTTATTAGATATACCAGTTGTTAAAGATAAGTTTGACCAAGCTGAAGCGATTTTAGGCTGGTCTGTCACAGAAATCTGCCAAAATGAAGAAGAAAAATTATCACAAACGCTCTATACGCAACCTAGTCTTTATGTCGTAGAAAGCATTCTTGCCGATATCATCCGAGAACGAGGATACCAGCCAGATTTAGTTGCTGGTCATAGTTTAGGAGAATATATTGCCCTTTATATTGCAGGTGTATTTGAGTGGTCAGCAGGGTTACACCTAGTTAAGCGCCGTGCTGAACTGATGGATAGCGCCACTGGTGGAATGATGGCGGCTTTAATGAACTTTGATCGTGAACAACTAGAAACAGCCATTACTCAAATACCTGATGTAGTATTGGCAAATGACAACAGTCCAGCTCAAGTCGTTATTTCTGGCACTCCAGAGGCTGTCCAAGAAGTAATGACCCAAGTCAAAGCCAAGCGTGCTATTCCTTTAAAAACATCGGGAGCATTTCATTCACCATTTATGGCAGCTGCTGCCGCAGAGTTTCAAGATATTCTAGAATCTGTGGAATTTCAGCCTGCTATTGTGCCAGTCTTATCTAACGTAGAACCAAGTCCATCCGTTGATGCCAAAATTTTAAAACAGCGCCTGTGTAAACAAATGACTGGTTCGGTACGTTGGCGAGAAATTTCTCTACAATTATCAGCCAGTGGTATTGAGCAAGTAATAGAAATTGGTCCCGGTAATGTGTTAACTGGTTTGATTAAACGTACTACCTCTAATTTAAGTTTAAAAAACGTCCGCAATGCTGCTGAATTACCGATTTAATTGTTTGGATTTTTGTTCTAATGAAGTTTTCGGACATAGGGCATAGGGCATAGGGAATGGGGCATGGGGCATGGGGAAGAAGTTACCAATGCCCAATGCCCCAAGTGGCGGGACGGCTATCCCTCTCTACCTATGAAGGGATGAAGTTTCCCGCCGCTTTCAATGAATTAAGCCATCTTGACTTTACCTTTTCGCAACAAAGTAACGCTCACAGCGCCAGCAAGCGCTAAGAAGCTGAAAGTGGAAGTAGACTCAGGAACAGACTTGGGATTCTCAATTTTAATAACTTGTCCAAGTCCAGGACGATCGCCTCGGTTTGTCACGTAAATAGCACCATCAGCACCAATCGTCAAAGCAGTAGGCGACTCTAATCCATTACCACTGAGGATGTTTGTACGAGTACCATCAGGTGCTATTTTAATTACCGAAGCATCTAGATTACCTTTCCAGAGTGACTGATTAGCATACTGCAAAGCATACAAGTTACCCTCAGTATCAAAAGCTAAGTCGGTAATTTGGGTAAAGCCATCGGCATAGACTGTTGGTTGACCATCAGAACCAACTCGATAGATTTTTGCTTCACCTTCAGGAAAAGGAAAACCAGTTAATTGGCTAATATAGTAAGCACCATCTGAACCTTTGGCAACATTTGTAGGTACTGCTTGGATTTCAAATGGTGATGACGATGCACCAGAGGGGAAGACTGGATTAGTTAATGTCTGCCGAGGAATTGTGGCGATCGCATTTAAATTACTTCCATCAGTACCAAAGCCCAGTAACGCATTCGCACCCGCATCAATTACAACAACTCTATTTCCGTCTAAGAGCAAAGAAAAAGGATTGCTAATTACATCACCTTTGTCTGGATTATTTACAAGTTCATAATTAGCTAAATCAGCGACACTAGTCCAGGAATTTGTATTGAAATTAGCAGTGATGATTTTTCCTAAGTCAGTGTTACCTAATGTGCCACGAAATGTGGGATTTGAACCATATCCAATTGCAATATAAGGCTTGCCACTGGCATCAAATTTAATATCTTGAGGCCCGGAAGTATCAGTACCATCTGGTAACGCTAAAGAAGGAAGTCCTGTAAGTATACGTTCTTGCGTACCATTTCCAATTTTTGTCACTGCACCAGTTGTGCCATAACATAAGGATTGGTCTTGGACACTTGGTGAAGGAACGCAAGCTCCACTTCCCCCTGTTCCTGCTTCTGTAACGTAGAGGCTGCCGTCAGGACCAAAAGTTAGTCCTCGTGCATTATCAAGACCATCGGCAATTACCGAAAACGATGCCGCCTCTGCTGCTTTCGTTCCTGTAAAAGCAGCAATACAAACACTCAAGAATGTAATTCCAAATAATTTTAGTTTCATTACACCTGTCCAAAAATTAAATTTAATCTTTGCAACACATGAATCGGCTGTAGGAACGTAGATATACGCCCCTTGTAGAAATGGATGTCTGATATGGAACTTTGCAAGACATCCGTTTAATGACTCTACTTTGCTTGAATCAAAAGTAAATGATGCATAAGAGTATATCTTAATGGAGGAACAAAATGGTTTATAATGCAGACATAATCAGCTTCATCGCTCTTTTTCTTTGTTAGTACTAAATTTGAGATCTATAAGGATGAGTTTAGATCAAAAAATTGGCGTTGCTGAGTAAGAATATGAATTGATCGGGCTACGCCCCGCTTCGCTAACACGCAGAGCCGCAGGGAATAAGAGTTGAGAAGACTAAATTTTTGAATTTCATATCATAATTTAGCAACGCCAAAAAATTCGACTAGCTGCACTGTTTCGCTGACGATGGCTTCACAAAATCATGTAAGTCTGCATCCCAAATACTGATGTAAATAAAATCACAGTTTTGACGCACAATTTGACCCTTGACTGAACCTTGCGTAAAACTAAAATCTTCTCTCTGGCGCTGTTGTATCTGTTGCAGTCCTTGCTGAATTTCTGGGGTGACTTGGCCATTTAACATTCCATTTAAGGTAGCTTGCATTACCTGTGAATCTACTGTTTGGGCAAAAGCAGCCTCGGTTTGACGTAGCACTCCAGATTGGCGGTCAAACAAGTAACCTAGATCAATTTTGTTGGGAACTAACTGATAAGTGACAGCACGAGTATTGCCCCACAAACCCCTTAAATCTTTCTTTGGCTTACCGAGAACGTCTTCTACTGTGCTTCTTGATGTGCCTGTGGAAAAGGCTGGAACGCTTTGCTTGTTTATTTTTTCTTTTTTTTTCTGTGGCGGCTGATTTTTTGGTGCTGGTTGGGGTACTGAGGTGATTGTAGGCGCGGGATCACCTGAAGTCATAGGTTTTTCGTTAGGCTGTGACGTTGTTATACCTGGGGAATTGGCATCTAATTGAGGGTTGTTGTCTGGTGAAGGGGCAGAAATGACTGGTTGCTGTGGTGATGCAGTAGGTGTAACCGCCATTGATGATGGTTGCGAATCAACAGGGGAATCAGTAGGTGCTGGAGATACTGCGGGAGTATCATCTTTAACGATAGATGTTTCAGACTGCTGTTGGCGAGTAAAGTTAGAAAGCGCTACCCCACCAATCAAACCACCTAATACCAAACCACCGATAATCCAAATTGGTTTTTGCCGATTTTTAGCAGGAGTTATTTGAGTTGGTAGTGTTTGTGCAGTCGCAGCAGGGCTAAGGCTGATTGTCGCAGCCGTGTTAGATGGTTGTTGAGCTATATCATTAGTAAATTTTAAAGCATCAAGCATTTTATTGGCAGTGCTGTAGCGATCGCCTGCTTGGGGTTTAATGGCTTGATTAATTACCATTGCTAGATTAGGGGAAATATAAGGCGCGTCATTCTGCCAAATAATCTCGCCTGTTTGCTGGTTAGTTTGTAATTCTGCTGGATGTTTACCAGTCAGTAAATAAATTGCTGTTAAACCTAAGCTATAAATATCGCTGGCGTAGACTGGTCTTCCTATAGCTTGTTCACTAGGCATATAACCAGGCGTACCAATCACGAGCGATCGCGTGGGATAATATGCAGAGCTGATTACTGAACGTATGGTTTCTTTGACTGCACCAAAATCAATCAAAACTGGCTTTTGATCAAAATCACGGAGAATAATGTTATCCGGCTTGATATCGCGGTGAATAATACCTTTGCTGTGGACATAATCTAATACTGATAGCAGACTCAAGAGAATTTCACGGACAGCAGTTTCGCTTTCATAGCCTTTGGCTGCCACAATCTTTGACAGAGTTTGACCGTGAATCCATTCTTGAACCAGATAAAACTGACCATTTTCCGAAAAGTAGGCATAAAGCTGAGGAATTTGATCGCTACTGTCGCCTAGATATTCTAGAGTTGCAGCTTCCCTTTCAAACCGCTGTTGAATGATTTGGTAAGTTTGAGGATCATCGGCTATGGGTTTGAGTTGCTTGATTACACAGCGACGACGAGAAGGCATGTGAGTATCTTCTGCTAGCAAGGTTTCACCAAACCCACCAGCACCGAGTACCTGAATAACTTGATAGCGATTGTTCAGTAGCGTTGTTGTCATGAAAATCTACAAGCGTGTGCCTTTTCCCAATGTACATCAGATACTTACTCAAACAACGATTCTGTATTGTGCGATCGCGCTATCTTAATAGATCTGTGACTTATTTCATCTTATCCAACAATCTACATTGTTATCTCATAAATATTTGTTCAACGGTCAAATTTAATTCAGGAAATGTTGGAGACTGAATTTTATCACTATCTCTAAACTGAGTCACTTGATATTCGCCATCAATCAGTTGATAAAGTGAAAAAGTAGGCTGTTTCGGATTGCCAATAAATTTTCTTGCCCCCAAGGCTGCATAATCAACCACCCAATATTCAGCAATACCCATTTCCTCATAGTCAGCAAGTTTCAAATAGTAATCATCTCGCCAGTTAGTACTAACAACTTCAACTACTAAAGGTATTGATGCACCATTTGTAAGAGTGGAAGATTTATCCCATAGAGGTTCTAAACTTAAAGCCTGATCATTGACAATCAATACATCTGGGAAATAACCTGATTCTCTTTCAGGTGGTTTAATTATTGCTTGATTGGGGATAAAGTAGGGAAGATTCAATCGGTCAAATTCTACAGATAACTTTCTTACCAAAAATCCTTTTATCTTTTCATGTTTACCTGTAGGCTGTGACATTTCCACAATTTCTCCATTGTACAATTCGTAGCGTATTCCAGAATTTTCAGGATACCAAGTAATAAACTCATCAAAAGTAACTATTTTGGGTAAAGCTTGGGTCATATAGCAATCCTAAATCATTTGTAAAAACCTTTGCTTATTCTTTCTCTGTGTTCTCTGCGTCTCTGCGGTTTGATTCTTATTTTGATTTGCCTTAATTATAGAAGCGTATTTATTCTCTATTTCTTAAAATATCTCAGATTATAAGTATTTTGATATTTAGCAATATCATCAACATTTTTTTGTTCTAGTTTTGAAAGTAACTTAGCAGGAAACTCTTTTGGTGAATATTTAGGGTTATACCAAGGTTGATTGTTAAAGTAATCTTGTAATCCAGGAGTATCAAAACGACGACCATGACGGGCAAAAATTGAGTTTCGCATTATATCCAATGTGAAACCATCTTTTCCATCTAAATCGGTATTTGTAACTCGCCTTGTAGAAAGCCAGAAATAATTATCTGATTGTGTTGAGTTATCAGTAGAAATTGGAGATTGGATAATTGGTTGGGGAGTTTCTATTACCTGAGATGGGACAGTTGGGGATGGAACTGAAGATGGGATAATCAACGGAGTCGTCACAGAAGGCGTGACAGTTGGCAACGCTATTGAAGGTGTGATATTTTGATCTGCTACAGGTTGAGAAGATTTTATTAATACCTGACTAATAATTACAGATGCACCAATTAACCCCCCTGCAATCAAACCGCCAATGAGTAGATTATTGCGATTATGAGCTGTAACATTAGCCGGGGAATTAACCGCAATAGTTGGTGGTGTAGGTACTACAGGTGTTGGGGTGGAAGGCTGCTGAATGTAATGTGGTTGCGTGGGTGGAATGGGATTTGCTATGCTCTGCAAAGCATCAAGCATGGCTCTAGCGCTAGGGTAGCGATCGCGTGGATGATAGGCGATCGCTTTATCGATAATTCCTGCTATCATCGGGTTGACATGACTGGCATACTGTCGCCACATAATTTCAGCAGTCTGCGGATCTGTTTCTAATTGTTGTGGCTGTTTTCCTGTAAGTAAATAAATTGCTGTTACGCCCAAACTATACAAATCACTAGAATAAATTGGTCTACCTGCGGCTTGTTCACTCGGCATATATCCAGGTGTACCAATTACAATCGAACTGGTAGGATTTCCTTGGGAATTGACTACTGTTCCCATAGATTCCCGCACCGCACCAAAATCAATTAATACTGATTTGCGATCGCGATCGCGCACAATAATATTGTCCGGTTTGATATCACGATGAACAATATGCTTTGAGTGGACATACTCCAAAACTGGTAACAAATTCACCAGTAATTCTGTAATTGCACTTTCACTAAATAAACCTTGCTTTTGTAGTTTTGCAGTCAGAGTATCGCCTTCAATCCACTCCTGAACTAAATAAAATTGTCCACCTGATGTAAAATAAGCATACAAGACGGGAATTTGGTCAGTAGATCCACCCAAATCTTCTAAAATTGCGGCTTCTCGTTGAAACCGTTCTTGTACCAGTTGATAAATTTGGGGATTGTTTTGAATTGGTCTGAGTTGTTTAACTACACAACGGCGTTTAGAGGGCATATAAGTATCTTCAGCGAGAAAGGTTTCACCGAATCCCCCAGCGCCTAGTGTGCGGATAACTTGATAGCGATCATTCAGTAGCTGTGTTGTCATAATCAGGTGATCAGCAATAGTTAGCCCACTATAACTTCACTTTAGATCTAGTAACCCTTCTTCTTTTAATTTAGGATTAAAGCGAATTTGTGTCTGTAAACCCCGCGCTTCTAGCGATGCGATAATTTCGGCTTCTACTCGTCGTGCCACATTTTTGATGATTTTGATTTGTGTTAATTCATCATTAGTTGGTTTTTGATAATTTGCTTGTTCTTCAGGTGTCATGACTTTTTTTGCATCTATCGGTTGCGTCCATGTTTCTTGGTTTTCTCCATTTCCTGAAGGGACACTACCATTTTCAGCAATCCACGCATTCTCAATACTTTCTAAAATCGTGCGACTGGGACGCTCAATAGTTTGAACTTTTACCCAATAACATTGTTGTGGTTGACGTACCAAATGCTGTCTGAGACTGAGATAAACATCGCGAGAATATCCCACAAATTGCAAAAGTTTTGCTTGATCAAATATGGCATATACTCCTATTTTTCCTTGAAACTGTTCAGGCAATTGACCGCTATCATCAATGTAAGCAACATATTCGAGTGTTGTTAAAGCAGGAATATTCGTTTCGGTGGTCATAGATAAAATCTAAAAATTGCTATTTACCAAGTACATGATTTCAACAGTTCGTATTAAACCTCTGCGTTGAAAAAGATTACTTTTTTAACTAACTTTTCTAAAAATTGTGCAAAGGCGACTGGGTCTGAAAATCTTCGCACTAAACATAAAATTTGGCGGGACGTTGATGATAGCGTACTGATCAGATTTATGATATTTTTCAAATTCTGCTGGCATTCCCTTGGGAGTAGTTAAGCTATAGGGAACTGGCTGAAAAAGTAGTTCGGTAAATTCTACTTTTTCACACTGCAACTGCTGACAAATTTGCTGGAGAAAAGATTCTCCTGTTAATAATTGAAATAGAATTGTTTGAGCTTGGGGTTCTAAAGTAAAACTACTATCAAAATTTTGGACAATTTTCAGAGGCATTTTGTTAAATATCGTAACAATAAGTAAAAAGGCAAAAGAGTAATTTCTTTTACCTTCTACATTTTACATTTTAATTTTTACCTTTCCTCTTGAGGGTGGGAACTCTTAACAGGAAAAAGAAATTAGCCCCAAAAATATATTTAAAGTGGCTTAATTTATTTGTTGCCCTTCGGGTTCACCATTTACCTGCAAAGGAAAATCATCCCGCAGTGTTGGATTCACCTGTTGCCTGTTGCCTGTTCCCTTTCATCTTTACTCTTCTTCGTAATCGTCTACGTCGTCTTCCTCGTAATCGTCTTCATCTTCTTCGTCCTCTTCCATGAGGTCAGTAACCTCATCGGCAATCAAGTCATCGTCATCATCGAGAATTGACCTTTCTGTACGCCGACTACCAAATCCAGTTTCTGCCAGCCCAGGAGAATCTAGATTATAGGCGCGAGCTGTGCGATCGTCTAATACCATATCCAGAGGATCATCGACTTCATCTAGAACGCTACTGCTATCTAAAGCGGCATATTCATCGATCGCACCGGGTTCTTCATAGGTATTGTACCCAGTACCCGCCGGAATCAATCTACCGATAATCACGTTTTCCTTTAGTCCGCGCAGCCAGTCGGATTTACCTTCAATTGCTGCTTCGGTTAGTACCCGTGTTGTCTCTTGGAAGGAGGCGGCAGAAATAAAGCTGTCAGTGTTCAATGATGCTTTGGTGATACCTAACAATACGGGGGTGTATTGCGCTCTAGCACCACCTGTAATCGCCATAGCTTCGTTCACCTGCTCAACTTGGCGCAACTCTACCAATTCACCGGGAAGCATGGTAGTATCGCCACCATCATCAATCCGGACTTTATTGGTCATCTGACGCACGATAACTTCAATGTGCTTATCGGCAATATCAATTCCTTGAGACTGATACACCATTTGCACTTCGTTCACCAAGAATGTTTGCACCTTCTGCAAAGCATGGCTAGCACAAGCATAAACTCCATCCTCAGAACCCAGACTAAAGAAAATTTCCAAAATTTCATGGGGGTTGGATGGACCATCACTCAACGGTTCCCCTGCTGCGACAACTGAGCCATCTGGAACCATCAAATTTTGTCCAGGCCCTAAAGGGTAATCGGTGACTACGCCATTGGGTTCTACTACTTTAACAGCGATCGCTTCATCACCATCACCATAAACTACCTTAACTTCTCCGGCTCGCCGACAGAGAATACATGCTTCTTTGGGTTTACGTGCTTCGAGCAATTCCTCAATCCGGGGCAAACCTTGAATAATGTCTCCGGTTTTGGCACGCTCAAACACCAACAATACCAAGTTATCGCCTCGTTGTACCAAATCGCCATCTTCTATCTGTAAGACAGCACCAGGACTGACTCGGTAGGGGCGACCAACGCGGATAGTCACAGAGTAATTTTGAGTACTCAAGGCTGCATCTTGGTTTGTAGAAGTATTTGCGGCAGTTTTAACTTCTACTACTTGCCCAGATTCTTCTGCAAAAACTCCAGAGGCAATTTCTGCGCCTTCTACTAGCAAGTCACCTTTTTTCACTTTGGGTTGGGTACTAGTATGCATTGTGATCATGTCAGTGTCTTGGCGTAATACCAAACAACGACGGACAGTTTCACTACCTTTCTGCACACCCCGGACAATACCCCCTTCTTTAGCTAAGATTTTGGTACGTGCAACCACAGCACCAGGAGCGATGGTTTGTCCATCTTCTACTTCTAAGCTAGTCTGGGTACTACCTTGGGTAGCATCAGCAGTAATGTCCCGCCGAATTACCAAGGATTCTAAAATCACTAATTGCAAGCGCAGAGAATCTGAGGCGGAGATTTCCTCTGTTGTCGAGTCTGAGTCTAAGGTTGGGGCAGTTGCTAGCTCTTCACCCTCACCTTCTTCGATCAATTCAATATCTGCTGCTAAAGGAGAAGCATTATGGTCTTGTTCACCTTCTTGCTCAATTTCTAGCACCAACTGAGTTCGCAGCAACTCCACCCCTTCAACAGACTTGACGCGTTCAGAATCTTTGTAGGGCAATCGCTGTACTGCCCGCAACTGAATCGAACGCCCTGTTTGCTGACTAATTGATGTGGTTGATGGCACATCAGGATTATCCGGTACGGCAAACTCCACTACTGGACGACTTAATAAAGCTGGTCCTTCTGGAGATTCCACATACTGGATATAGCGCAATTCGGTGGCGACACTACCTTGGAACTCCTCACCTGGTTGGACAAAAGTATTATCTCGTCCCATGACTGCTTCTGGATCGTCTACCATCAGCAGTTCTCCTGGCTTGACGACGACTTCTCGCAGGATGTCATTTTTCTGGGTAACTTCTATCACACCACTAGTTTGACAGAAGATATCTTTTACCACCTCAGTCCCAGCTTCTACAAACTGTCCGTCTTCTACTAGCAGTAAGGAAATGTCTTTGTTGACTTCGTGGGTTTCTTCGGGAATCCACAACAGAGTGCCACCTTGCACAACTTCGTAGCCCAGCTTGGCTTTGCCTTTCTTCTGGACTTCTACACCAGCAAATTTCAAGAATCCACCAGTAGTTGTACGATAGCGATCGTCAATCAATTCAGCGACGACCTGACCATTTTGGACTTTAGTACCTGGGGTAGCCCG
This sequence comes from Halotia branconii CENA392, assembly GCF_029953635.1. Classification (NCBI taxonomy): domain Bacteria; kingdom Bacillati; phylum Cyanobacteriota; class Cyanophyceae; order Nostocales; family Nodulariaceae; genus Halotia; species Halotia branconii. The sequence goes on from NZ_CP124543.1 coordinate 2,425,884, forward strand.
GAGGTTGAATACTTGGTTGTTGCCAGTGGTAACTAAGTAGCTATTGCGACCTTGGGAACTTTGGACTGTGACTTTTGCTTGGTCTAAAACCACAGAAGCAGTGATAATTTCAATTTCTCTGGTACTCTTGCCTGGAGTAGCTTCCGGCAGACGTACCACACCGCCATGTAGGCTAGTTAATTTGGTTTCTGCCAACACTCCATTTGAGGCGATCGCATCATCATTTTTCACCACCAATTCTGCACCAGGAGGCAAGTTATAAACTTCCCCAGATAAAACCCAAATCAAACCACCTCTGACTGCTGTAGTTGTGGTATTACCTTGGCGATCGGTTTTTTGTTCTGGAACTACATCCGCAAACTGCACTTCTCCTGCTAAGTCAGACGCTACATCTTTTACAGCTTTTTCTGTGTTAGCACGAGTTGTACGTCCACCAAGAGCAACTTCTGCCAGTAATTGACCGATTTTTACTTGCTGTCCATCAACTACGTAAAGTGTGGAACCTTGAGTAACATGAATTTCTTGGGTAGCTTGGGTATTAGCACCTTCTTTTTTCGGTTCTAAATTGATCACCCCGTTTGCCTCAACATACAAGGCATCTTCACCGTGGCGGGTGCGATATGTACGAGTCCGCAGTTTCCGGGGCAGACGGATTGTACCTTCTGTCTTAGAACGCACTTGCTGCGCTACTTCCCCAGTAAATACACCACCTGTATGGAATGTCCGCATGGTGAGCTGAGTTCCAGGTTCACCAATACTTTGGGCAGCAATAATCCCAACAGCTTCACCCAAATCCACCATCTTAGCGTGGGCTAAACTCCAGCCATAGCAGTGTTGACAGACAGACCGTGCAGCTTCACAAGTTAGAGGCGATCGCACAACAACTTCACTAACCCCAGCTTTTTGAATTTCTGCTGCTAAATCATCAGAAATTGGGGTATTGCGTGGTGCAATTACTTCTTTTGTGGTGGGATGCACTACATCTTCACCAACTACCCTTCCTAGTAAGCGCTGACCCAGAGGAATCAAGGTTTTAGCACCTTCTGTCATTGGCTGCACCGGAATCCCTCTGGTAGTACCACAGTCAAATTCCCGAATAATTACATCCTGAGATACGTCTACTAGACGACGGGTGAGATAACCAGAGTCAGCCGTCCGCAAGGCGGTATCGACTAATCCTTTTCTCGCACCGTAAGACGAAATAATGTATTCCGTTACGGTTAGCCCTTCACGGAAATTGGTTTTAATGGGCAAGTCAATAATTTCCCCTTGGGGATCTGCCATCAGTCCCCGCATCCCCACCAATTGCCGCACTTGAGAAATGTTACCCCGCGCTCCAGAGAATGCCATCATGTACACTGAGTTGAGAGGATCAGTATTTTTAAAGTGAACAACGACTTCATCTTTGAGGGCTTCACTAGTACCATTCCAGGTATCAATTACTTTTTGAAAGCGTTCCACTTCTGTAATTTCTCCCCGTTGGTAACGGGTTTCGGTGGCACGAATTTCTTCCTCTGCCGCATCTAGAAGCGCTCGTTTAGTTGGCGGGATCATCAAGTCGTCAACACTGATAGAAACCCCTGCTTTGGTAGCATAGCGAAATCCCAATTCTTTGAGCTTGTCCGCCATCACAGCTGTACGCGCCGTTCCATAGTGCGTAAACGCCCAGGAAATCAATTTTCTCAGTTGACCTTTATCAACTACGCGATTGCGAAAAATCGTGTTTTCATTACTCATTTATTTAGTCCTTCATCCTTAATCATTAATTATTAGGATTGGGCATGGGGCATAGGGCATGGGGCATGAGAGAGAAAAGGCACTAGAGACAGGGTGCGGGGTGCAGCACTTCGGCTACGCGGCAGTTGAGCGCACTTGTACTGAGCGAAGTCGAAGTAGTCGAAACTCAGCAACCGGGGAATGAAGAATGTCTTGAATTTGTTCATAATTTTTTTTTCTCCCGAAGTTGCTCCACTTGGTGAGGCAGTCCGCCCTTGCGGTTCCCCGACTTGTAGGAACTGCCGTGGTTTCCATGCCACTTGCGGGACTTGGGGGGAACCCCCGCAACGCAGTGGCTCCCCAGGAGCGACTGGCGTTGGACTGCCGTTAGCGTAGCGATAGCGAGCTTGCGAACGTTACCCAAAGGGGAGACTCCAAGACCGCACTTCTTTCCTTGTCTCCCTGCTTTCCTGCCCCGGTCACTGAGCGTAGTCGAAGTGCTGCTCCTGTGCTTTTCTTAGTCCCTAGCTCCTAAACTGCTAATGCTTCCTGAATTGCTTTGTTGTAAATAACACGACCGGGTGTTGTCCGTACATACTGAGAAACTAAATTTCCTTTGGCATCTTCTCTGACTCGGCGGAATTTATACAGTAATGTCCGGCTACCATCACTATTTTCTGTTATTTCCAGAGGCTCCTGATCTGGTTGATCAGATTCAACTTCACCGTCAAACCGCACGTAGATATAGGCATGTAAGTCAATTTGCTCTTGCTGGAAAGCCATGATTACATCATCCAAAGAAGCAAAGTAATTACCTGCACCTTTTGTAGCATTAGGATTTTCTGCTGTTAAGTAATATGCTCCCAATACCATATCTTGACTAGGTGTGATAATGGGTCTACCTGTAGCTGGTGATAGAACATTGTTAGAAGCCAGCATCAATAACCGCGCCTCTGCCTGACTTTCTAAAGACAGAGGAACGTGTACCGCCATTTGGTCGCCGTCAAAGTCAGCATTAAACGCTGGACACACCAAAGGATGCAGTTGAATTGCTCTACCTTCCACCAAAATCGGTTCAAAAGCTTGAATACCTAAACGGTGTAGTGTCGGCGCTCGGTTGAGCATGACTGGGTGTCCTTCAATTACTTCTTCTAGAACATCCCAGACACTAGGATCGTTGCGAGATATGAGTTTTTTCGCTGCTTTGATGTTGTTTACCATCCCACTGCGAATCAAGCGATTAATCACAAATGGTTGAAATAGCTCAATTGCCATTTCTCTAGGCAAACCGCACTGGTGAATTTTCAGCTTCGGACCGACCACAATTACAGAACGTCCAGAATAGTCAACTCGTTTACCTAACAAGTTTTGCCGGAAACGACCTTGCTTACCTTCAATAATGTCAGACAAAGACTTCAGTGGTCGGTTATTTGCCCCGACTACCGTGCGTCCGCGGCGACCATTGTCAATCAAAGCATCCACTGCTTCTTGCAGCATCCGCTTTTCATTCCGCACAATAATTTCTGGTGCTAAAATCTCTTGCAACCTTGCCAAGCGATTATTACGGTTAATGACTCGCCGATACAAGTCATTTAAATCGCTGGTAGCAAAGCGTCCACCATCGAGTTGTACCATTGGACGCAGGTCGGGCGGAATTACCGGAATTACTGCCATCACCATCCACTCAGGTTTAGAACCGGTGGCAATGAAGTTGTCAATCACTCGTAGGCGCTTAATTAACTTGGCGCGTTTTTGCCCTTTGGCGTTACCAATTTCTTCACGTAGGCTTTCAGCTTCTTGCTCTAAGTTAATATCAGCCAGCAAACGCAGCAGCGCTTCAGCACCAATACCTACCTCAACACCCTGCAAAGTAGAATCTTCGCTATAAATTTGATCTTCAATTTCCAACCATTGGTCTTCACTGAGGAGTTGTTTGTAAGTTAAAGTTTCGGCATTACCAGGACTGAGAACAACATAAGAGTTGAAATAGACTATTTGCTCTACATCTCGCAAGGGCATATCCAGCAAAATGGAAATATAGCTAGGAATGCCTTTGAGATACCAAACGTGAGCTACTGGAGCAGCAAGTTTGATGTATCCCATGCGGTGACGACGTACCCGCGATTCGGTAACTTCTACACCACAACGCTCACAGACAATGCCGCGATGACGTACTCTTTTATACTTACCACAATGGCATTCCCAATCTTTTGCAGGGCCAAAGATGCGCTCACAAAACAAGCCATCCATTTCTGGCTTAAGAGTTCGGTAATTAATTGTCTCTGGTTTAGTGACTTCGCCTACTAATTGGCCGTTAGGCAGAGTTCGTTCACCCCACTGCCGAATGCGTTCTGGCGATGCTAAACCGATTTTGACGTAATCAAACTGATTAGTTTGGGCTGGTCTCATTTCTTTAGTACTAAGTTCTAAGTTATGAGTAAGTAAATGCACGAGGTTCTACGCCCGTGCTAGGAGAAGTATTTAGTTGTTAACTGTAAGCTAGGAGTTATCAATTTAAAACTGATAACTCCTAACTTCTAACTTTCTACTCTTCTTCTTCCAAAGATTCACGGGAGAGAGATTCGTAGGTTGGTCTTGGGGGTGTACGTCGAGCAGATTGATCTGCCATTAAATCGACTTCCACATCTAAGGAACTACCATCTGTTTGGGTTTCAACTTTGTGTACGGCAATGTCTAAACCCAATGATTGTAGTTCTCGCATTAGCACCTTAAAAGACTCTGGTGTTCCAGGTCGAGGAATTGCCTTTCCTTTAACGATCGCATTTAACGCTTCATTGCGTCCCTGCATATCGTCGGATTTAACTGTCAGCAACTCCTGCAAGGTGTAAGCTGCACCAAAAGCTTCCAATGCCCACACTTCCATTTCCCCAAATCGCTGACCACCTTGTTGGGCTTTGCCACCCAGAGGTTGCTGAGTTACCAAAGAGTATGGGCCTGTGGAACGGGCATGAATCTTGTCGTCCACTAAATGTACCAACTTCAGCATATAAGCCACACCCACGGTAACTGGTCGGTCAAAGGGTTCGCCAGTGCGACCATCAAAGACCAAGATTTTACCAGGATCGTCTGGGTTATACACCCAATCTTTGCCTGTTTCGTCTCGTGCTTCTTGCAATTTGCCATGTACAATGCGGCGGGATGATTCTTCACCGTACATTTCATCAAAGGGAGTAATCTTAAATCTTACTCCCAAGGTTTGACCAGCCCAACCCAACATACATTCAAATACTTGCCCAACATTCATCCGGCTGGGTACGCCCAAGGGATTAAGGACAATATCTACTGGGGAACCATCAGGCAAATAAGGCATGTCTTCCGCTGGTAAGATCCGCGAAATGATTCCTTTATTACCATGTCGTCCTGCCATTTTGTCGCCAACTTGGATTTTGCGCTTTTGCGCTACATACACCCGGACTACCATGTTGGCTCCTGGTGGCAGTTCGTCGCCTTGTTCGCGGGTAAACAGGCGCACGTCTACAACCCGCCCTTTTTCGCCGTTTGGTACTCGCAAGGAATTATCTCGTACATCCCGCGCTTTCTCACCGAAAATGGCACGTAAAAGTTTTTCTTCTGGTGGTTGGTCTGATTCCCCTTTAGGTGTAACTTTTCCGACCAAAATATCTCCTGATTCTACCCACGCCCCAATCCGAATGATTCCCTGTTCATCCAATTGCCTTAGGGCATCTTCCCCGACGTTAGGAATTTCTCTGGTGATTTCTTCTGGGCCTAGTTTGGTTTGTCTAGCTTCAATTTCATATTTTTCAATGTGAATTGAGGTGTAAATATCATCCTGCACCAAGCGCTCCGAAATCAAAATCGCGTCTTCGTAGTTATAGCCTTCCCAAGGCATATAAGCGACGACAATATTTTGTCCCAAGGCTAATTCACCACCTTCGGTAGAGGAGCCATCAGCCAGTACTTGACCAGCAACAACGCGCTCACCAATCCGAACTAGGGGCTTTTGATTGAGACAGGTATCCTGATTAGATCTTTGATATTTGGAAAGTCGGTACTTAATTTCCGAACCCCCAGATTTGGGACGTACCCGGATTTCTGTGGCATCAACGTAGATGACATCGCCATCGCTACGGGATATGATTACCATCCCGGAGTCTCTTGCTCCTTGGGCTTCTAAACCAGTACCTACTAAAGGACGCTCTGGTTTAAGCAATGGTACTGCCTGCCGTTGCATGTTGGAACCCATCAGTGCTCGGTTAGCGTCGTCATGTTCCAAAAAGGGAATCATGCTCGTCGCCACTGAGACGATTTGCACTGGGGAAACTGCTACATAATCCACTTGTTCTGGTGTGGTAGTCGCCCAGTCTTGACGATAGCGCACGGGTACTAATGGCCCTTTAATGTAGCCATTCTCATCTACTGGGATATCGCCAGTGGCAGTCCTTAGATCATCTTCTTCGTCGGCTGTCATGTACACTGGCGTAACGTCAAATCGCACCCGCCCATTTTCCACGGGTCTAAATGGCGTTTCTAAAAAGCCGTATTGGTTGACTTTGGCATGGGTTGCTAAGGAGCCAATTAAACCAGCGTTTGGACCTTCTGGTGTTTCAATCGGACAAATGCGTCCGTAGTGAGAAGGATGAATATCTCGTACCGCAAAACCAGCACGTTCACGAGTTAAACCACCAGGACCTAAGGCGCTGAGACGACGTTTGTGGGTCAGTTCTGCCAGAGGATTGGTTTGATCCATGAACTGACTTAATTGGCTGGAACCAAAGAACTCCTTAATTGCTGCTACCAATGGTTTGGGGTTAACTAAGGAAGCAGGGGTTAGGACTTCGGCATCAGACACGGTCATTCGTTCCCGAATGATTCGCTCTAGGCGGTTTAAACCTACCCGCACTTGGTTTTGCAGCAATTCACCGACGCTTCTGACCCGACGATTACCTAAGTGATCAATGTCATCTATATTGCCAATGTCATATTCTAGATTAATCAAATAATCGACAGCCGCCAAAATATCGCCGGGAGTCAATACACGCATGGTGTCGGGAACAGACAACCGGAGTTTTTTGTTGAGCTTATATCGTCCGACACGACCTAAGTCATAACGTTTTGGGTCAAAGAAACGCGAGTCTAAGAGTTGTTGTCCACCCAAGACTGTAGGTGGTTCACCGGGACGCAATTTCCGATACAACTCCATTAGGGCTTCTTCTTCAGAAAATTGCCCTTCTTTTTCGATGGTTTTTTGGAAATATTCTGGGTGACGTAAAGCGTCAAAAATTTCGTTATCTGATAAGCCCAGAGCTTTTAATAGCACCTGTGCTGAAAGTTTGCGGGTTTTGTCAATGCGTACCCAAACTAAGTCATTACGGTCTGTTTCAAATTTCAGCCATGCCCCTCGGTTGGGGATAAGACTGGCAGAATAAGTCCGCCGCCCGTTTTTGTCAATTTCAGATTTGTAGTAAACTCCTGGCGATCGCACTATCTGGTTGACGATGACTCGCTCGGCTCCGTTAATAATAAACGTGCCACGATCAGTCATTAAAGGCAGATCCCCAATAAAAACTTCTTGTTCTTTAATATCACCTGTTTCTTTGTTCAACAGGCGTGTGGGAACATACATCTGGACTGCATAAGTGCTATCCCGCCGTTTGGCTTCTTCAACACTGTACTTTGGCTCTTTTAGTTTGTAGTTATGTCCGAGAAAGTGCAGTTCTAGCTTGCCTGTATAATCTGTAATCGGACTAAAAGAGTTAAGTTCTTCTATCAACCCTTCTTCCAAAAACCAGCGAAAGCTTGAGCGCTGGATTTCAATCAAGTCGGGCAACAAAAAGGCGGGTTCAATATATGTTTCGCTAGTCATGCCTCTACCTTTGTCAACCTGGTTAAACTTTTTGAGAGGACACTACTTTTGGCAATTTTTCACCGTAAACTAGTGTCTGTAGCTGTGGGAACTTTTTTCTCCTAAAATGCCAACTGCTCTATAAATGCAGGTAAACGCAGCAATTTAAGCCAAAAATAACGATTTTGACAAGGGGGTAATCGCCCTTGCTGGCAGGTCAAAGTCATTATTATCTGGCTGTTAACTTGATGCTTTAACAACAGATGGCTGGAACATAGCTGAATTTGATTTGCTTTGGTCAATTTCCCCTCCTAAAAGTGCGCTGATCAACTTACGCACTTTAGACTTTATCTGTCTTCAATACACCATTTATCCTCACGGTGATATCTTAGGATTGAGAAAATGAGCCGCCCTTTGTTGGCCTATTATCAGACTGGCTTGATGTTGGTGGGTTTTACTCACAAGACAATTACTTTTAACAATTTTCTATAGGATTAGATACAAAGCAGTCAGGCAATTTCTGCCAAATTTAGCTCACGGCTATGAGAGCATCCGAATGTAGAGAGGAGGAGGATGGTCAAGTTGATAACAGTACAAAATCAAGTTTTAAGAGTTCTCAATTCCTTCCTTTATCATTATGACGCAAGCAAAATGTTTTGGAGGGAATGATCTTAGCATATTTTTGTCCTCCCAAGGATTTATTTTTTTTACCTCCCAAATAACCTGAATATTCGTAACTTATACTACCAAACCGAATAACTCACAGGCATTGCGGGTGGTTTGATGAGCGATCGCTTCTACTGTTTCTCCACGCAACTGAGCTACTTGTTCTGCTACATAGCGGACATAAGCAGGTTCGTTACGCTTTTCGCCCCGTTTGGGTACTGGAGCGAGAAAAGGACAATCTGTTTCAATCAACAGGCGATCGCTTTGCACCATTGCAGCTGAGGCATGGATTGCTTCAGCGTTTTTGAATGTGACTGTGCCACTAAAGCTAATGTAAAAGCCTAAGTCCAAGAACCATTGAGTTTCTTCTGGTGTTCCTCCCCAACAATGCATCACACCCCGTAGGGGTTCCGCTTGGGAATCCTGCCATTTTTGCAATATTTCTTTTACCTGTTTCGCTGCATCGCGGCAGTGAATAATTACTGGCAATTTGAGTTGGGATGCGATCGCTAATTGTGCCTCGAATACCATACATTGGGTTGCATAGTTATCTGCTTTGTAAAAATCCAGCCCCATTTCTCCTATAGCTACCACCTTTGGTTCTGAACTCGCCAAAGAATGGATCTGATCGGCCCAGTCGCTGTGCCATTTTTGGGCATCTAAAGGATGCAATCCCACGGCAAAACTCAGTTCAGGAAACTGGTGCGCTATGGCTTGAATGCTGGCAAACTCGGCTGGCTCGACACAAGAGTGTACTAAACGCACTACGCCTGCTTGTTGCCATCGCGATCGCACTAAAGCTAAATCTGGCTGGAATGAGTCAAAGTTAAGATGAACGTGGGTGTCAATCAGCTGCATTAGTTTGATCAAGGTCAACAGTCAATTATCAAGAGTTAATGATTTAACTCTATAAATTGGGACTATTCAGCACTTTGTACGACTGGCTGTAGTTTGTGAGCTAATCTTGACTTTTTCCTAGCTCCATTATTGGGGTGCAGAACACCGCGCTTAACAGCTTTATCTATTTTGCTGTAAGCCTCAGACAACCGCGCTTGGACTTCTTGTTGTGATTCTGGTGTAGGATTAGCCGTATAGCTTTCTACGGCACTTACATATTTTTTCATCAGCGTTTTAACTGCTGATTTGTAAGCTTTGTTACGCAGTCGGTTACGTTCTGCGATTTGGGCGCGTTTGAGAGCAGACTTTGTATTCGCCACAGTCGATTCCAAAAATACTATTAATATTTACACACACTACTAGATTTACTAATATAGCATTCATATTGCCAATGTGAGGATTTATGAAAAAAAATCTCACTTTTGCAGTGATTTTGATCTTGGATTGACTGCATTAGAACAAGAAGACTTGACAAACTCTTGCGTGGTATGTACTCAAGCGAGAAAATGAGTTAGAATTAAGTACTCTAATAAATTATGAACCTAAACCACCCACTACCTGATCAAGTGGTGTTACTGCCAATGTAGTCCGCGATTAAAATGTACAGACCCAATATATGGTGTTTGTGTAGCCCTTAGGTAATAAAAGTAGAAAAATAAACAATAATTATACTTAGAGTCAACTCTGAATCTTGGATCACGAGTATGTTAGGTGTACAAATATAACATCAATCATACCCGCAAAAAAGAAGGGTTAAGGCTTAAAGGTAGTGGTGCTGGCGTATCCACTCCCTGCCACTGGCCAATCAGGGCAAGTGGGACTAAGTAATTTATTCGCCTTCTCAAGGAACTGATCAGTGGGCAACCTTGAGAGTATCAAAAAAATCCAGGTTAAGCTAGAGAAGAGAATTGAGATTGCCTTGACATATTTTATTAAGTCAAAAGCAAGACTAAATTCTCCGGTGGGAATATTCTAAAATTTTTGGCATTCTCCTTACTCCATGCTGCGAATCATTACTCAGCAGGCAGACGTTAGAGCAGAACTACTACGGATCTGCGATCGCACCCATGACGAACATGTGCTTCACAAAGAAGCCACAGTGCGGGAAGTGTTGCAAGCAGTGAAGCGCCAAGGCGACAAAGCTGTGTTGCATTATACATCTGAATTTGACAACCAAACCTTAAAGCCGGAAGAACTGCGGGTGACAGGTTCGGAACTGGATGCGGCCTATCAACAGGTGTCGAAAGAACTGCTCCAGGCGATTCAGTTGGCTAGTAGCCAAATTGAAGCATTTCACCGTCAACGAGTCCCAAAAAGCTGGGTACACTTTGGCGATGACGATGTAGTACTGGGCAAACGCTACACTCCTGTAGATCGAGCAGGTTTATACGTCCCTGGTGGCCGTGCTGCTTATCCCAGTGCGGTGCTTATGAATGCAATTCCGGCGAAGGTGGCTGGTGTACCCCGTGTGATAATGGCGACACCACCACGAGCAGGTAAAGCCATTAACCCAGCCGTTTTGGTGGCTGCTCAAGAAGCAGGGGTACAAGAAATTTATCGAGTTGGAGGAGCGCAAGCGATCGCGGCTTTAGCCTACGGTACAGAAACGATTCCTCAAGTCAATGTAATTACTGGGCCTGGTAATATTTATGTCACCTTAGCCAAAAAACTTGTATATGGAGTCGTCGGCATTGATTCTTTGGCAGGGCCAAGCGAGGTGCTAATTATTGCTGATGAAACAGCCAATCCTGTGCATGTGGCTACTGATTTATTGGCACAAGCTGAACATGATCCGATGGCGGCGGCGATTTTGTTAACTACGGATACTGCTTTAGCAAAAAATGTCCAAGTAGCTGTAGAAAGACAGCTAGTAGATCACCCACGACGGATAGACACCGAAAAAGCGATCGCTCATTACGGTTTAATTGTCGTCGTAGAATCTCTAGAAGCAGCCGCAGAATTTTCCAATGAATTTGCCCCTGAACATTTGGAGTTAGAAGTAAAAGATCCTTGGGCAGTACTTCCCAATATCCGTCATGCTGGGGCAATCTTTTTAGGTTACTCTACACCAGAAGCTGTAGGAGACTATTTAGCAGGGCCTAATCATACTTTGCCCACATCAGGTGCTGCTCGCTATGCTTCAGCCTTGGGGGTGGAAACTTTCCTCAAACACTCTAGTATTATTCAATACTCACAAACAGCACTGCAAAAAGTGGCAGGAGCAATTGATGCACTTGCAACAGCTGAAGGCTTACCTTCTCATGCCGATTCAGTACGCCGCCGGATTCAGCAAGAAGAGTGACTTTGGATGCTTAATTTTTGCCTATACTATTGGCAAAAGTTAATCGTAAAGTCAAACTAAAAGTCCGGGCGGTAGTTGCCTCCAGGAAACTAACCTTTGGCGGTTGCAGTCTCAACTATAAAAACGAAGTCCTGATTGGGGAAATTGTTGACTAAGCTGTCGATCATCTTCACCAATGGATATTAATATTCAGGGGTCTACTCTTTAGGAGACAAGATCTGTGCTAAAAAATATTTTGGTAGCTCTAGACGGTTCGGAAATTGCAGAAAAAGTAATTGAAGTTTTTAAAGATTTGGTGTTGTCAGAAGAGACTAAAGTCATTCTCTGTCATGTTTTTGCTACACCAGAGTCAGAAATGGAACTACCTGCCGATCGCCCTCATCCAGAGTCTCCAACATTTTCTTATTTTCATATTGAAAAATTACTGCAAGCTTATCAAGAAAAATTATCAATTAACAGTGAGTTAGAAATGGTAACAGGTGATCCTGCCGACGAGATTATTCGCCTTGCCAACATTTACCAAGCTGACTTACTAATTATTGGTAGTCGCGGCTTAACTGGGATGAAGCGAATTGTTCAGGGTTCAGTGAGTAGTCAAGTTGTCGAAGAAGCGAATTGTTCAGTATTGGTGGTCAAGCCAAATTAAAATCAGGTAATGCTATGACCTTTTTGGAATTAAAAATTAAAAATGTAAAATTAAAAATAATGTCTTGAAAAGTTGAGCGTCGGGAAACCCGCCTACGAGAATGGCTTAACAGTGAACAGTAAACACTGATAACTTATTTAAGCGTCTTACAATTTTTAATTAATAATTTTTAATTTTTAATTGGAGCGAAGCGACTTGACCACAACCCCAAAAGTTACCAGAAAATTTACCTTTGCAGAGTATCTAGCTTATAACGATGGTACAGATACCCGCTACGAACTAATTAATGGAGAATTAATTCCTATGAGTTTAGGAAGTGGGCAACATGGGTCAGTAGCGGAATTTCTCAATCTGTGCTTTCGAGCAGAAATTCTTCGACAAAAGTTGGATTGGACATCTAAACAAATGCTAATTGGTGTTCGTTCACCTCGTGCTGGCAGATGGGATACATCTAGGATTCCAGATGTAGTCGTGGTTTCGCTAACTCAGTGGCGAGAATTAAGAAACCGAGAGGCAGTTATTGAACTTAACGAACCACCATCCTTGTTAGTGGTGGAAGTCGTGAGCGAATCGACAAAAACCGCAGATTATCGAGCTAAACGAGTAGAATATAATGTTTTGAGTATTCCAGAGTATTGGATTGTCGATCCGTTAACAAACAAAGTAACTGTTTTTACATTGATTGAAGAATTGTATGAGTCAGCAGAGTTTTTTGCTGACGATTATATTAAATCTCCAACTTTTCCGCAATTGGAATTAACAGTTGAGCAAGTTTTATCTGCCGACACTTAACCAACATTCAAATCTTTTTTATAGCGGTTGATATAGATGAAAACACCACTCACTCTAGCCCCTAGCCTCTAGCCCCTAGCCCCTAGCCCCTTTTAAATTGAGTTGCCAGAAACTGACGCAAGCTCAACAAACTCAAGCTTTGTCCTAAATTTAAAGGCAAAATGGAAACTCCTTCGAGGCGGGATTGCACCCAACCTTCTCCCCAATACCATTCATGGAATCCATCAATACCCCCACTGAGTAGCAAGCGCAGACAATTAGGTTTTGCTACATCGACTTGATGATGTACCGGAACTGGTCCAGTCCAGGTTGTAAACTTAAATCCTGGATGTAGTTCTTCTGGCATTCCTGGAGCAAAACGCTGTCCTATTAGCCATTTTTTTAATTGCTCTGGATGCAGCAAACTGTCATGAATGGCATCGGCTGATGCTTCAATTTCTATCCGCAGTTGACTCTGTTGAAAATTACCAAGCATTTTTCTAGTATTGCTTAACAATCTAATTCTAGTATTGCAAATACATTCACTAGCGATCGCTCAGTCAATTTTCTGGCAAATGAGAACTTAGAATAGAAAAAGTGAACTTGTTAAGAAATGTAAGGTTTTTCATGGCAGATCAGTTAATTCGTGCAACAGCGGCTGAAGGTGGGATTCGGGCAGTGGGTGTGATCACCACACGCTTAACAGAAGATGCACGGCAGCGCCACAAGCTCTCTTATGTGGCTACAGCAGCACTGGGACGGACGATGGCGGCTGGTTTATTGATGGCTTCTAGCATGAAGCGTGTAGGATCTAGGGTTAATGTCCGGGTTAAAGGCGATGGGCTTTTAGGTGGTATATTGGTAGATGCGGGCTTAGATGGGACGGTACGCGGGTATGTAGGAAACCCATCTATAGAATTGCCTCCTAATGCTAAAGGTAAGTTAGATGTTGGTGGTGCAGTAGGTAACGGATACTTGTATGTAGTGCGAGATATTGGTTACGGCTACCCTTACTCTAGTACAGTAGAACTCGTTTCAGGTGAAATTGGTGACGATGTGGCTCATTACCTGATTAATTCCGAACAAACACCTTCAGCAGTTGTTTTAGGCGTGTTCGTGGGAGCAGGTGGAGTTACAGCAGCTGGGGGATTATTGGTGCAAGTACTACCCAAAGCTGCTAGAGATGAAGCATTGGTAGCAACTTTAGAATCACGGGTATCTGCTTTATCAGGGTTTACGCCGTTGTTGCAAGCTGGCAAGACGTTAACGGAAATCCTCAATGATCTATTAGGAGACATGGGGCTGACAATTTTTCCTGAAAGCCAAATGCTACGCTTTCACTGTGGCTGTTCTTTTGATCGCGTTTTAGGGGCATTAAAAATCTTGGGAGAAGCTGAATTGCAAGACATGATTATTGAAGATGATGGGGCTGAGGCAACTTGCGACTTTTGTGGCAAAGTTTATCAAGCAAGTAGCGACGATTTAACTCAACTAATAGCCGATTTGCAGACGGAGTCTTCTATTTTAGGGTAAAGTATAAAATAACACCGATTTTTCAAAACTTTAATGATATCTATGGAGCAAATCAAGTAAAAAAGTAGCTTTTTAATTATGAGAAAGTTACTATGGCAACAATGGAATTATCGACCTAAAACAGATCGCTATTCAACTATTTTGGTGTGAGAAATGACAGAGCGAGATATTCCAGACAGTTGGTCTTCAGGCAAAGGAAGAGAGCCAGATAAAATAGGGGAATCATTCAACAGGCAACAATTGGGTGATATCCCAGCATTTGGTGTGCCAGCTACTAGTTCTACCTCTAAGTCAGTGAAGCAGCGAAACAAATATAATTCCGTCCGCAAAGCGTCTCAAACAGAAGGATTACCTATAGATACTAACTCAGACAATACAAGTTTACCTAGTAAAAATTCTCAGCGATTGCCACGTTGGATGAAAAGCTGGGTATTGTGGTCAGTATTGTTAACGTTAATTCCCGGCAGTATCGGGTTTCTGGCGATGTCAATACTGTTTAAGTTACCATCTGCTCCCAACTGCCCATCAATTTTTTGGCCTTTGGCTAGTGCATCGGTGCGGTTACATTGCGCTCAATTAGCAGCTTCTAAGCAGAAAGTAGATGACTTGCTACAAGCGATCGCAATGGTGAGACAACTACCTCAAAATCACCCCCTGCATGGAGAAATTGAGCGTTTCTTAGAGGAATGGTCAAAAGATATTTTACGCCTAGCCGATGAAAGTTTTCAAGCGGGAAATTTAGAAGAAGCGATCGCTACTGCACGTAAAATACCTGAAGACCTTTCAGCGTCTAAATTAGTAGACGATCAAATTTCTCAATGGCAGTCAATTTGGTCAAAAGCAGAAGGTATCTACCAAGATGCAGAAGAACAATTAAAACAAAGGCGCTGGCAATCAGCGTTTATGTTGTCAGCTAAATTGCTGCGTGTAGATAATAAATTTTGGGCAAGTACTAAATACGATCAATTAAATCGCTTAATTACTTCAGCGAAGGAAGATGGCGATAAGTTAGCTAAAGCTGAAGATTTAGCAGATAGCCAAGTAGTAGATAAGCTACTAGAAGCTATCAAAATAGCTGAGTCGATAAATTCAGAAAGTTACCTTTATCAAAAAGCGCAAGAATTGATTCCGGGATTCGGACGTAAGATGCTGGAATTAGCACAAGCAAAGTTAGATGCACGGGATGCTGATACAGCTCTTGATATTGCTAGACAAATTCCCGACAGTACTAAATTGCAAACAGAAGTTGAAGACTTTATAGCTTTAGCTGATGCTCAAAGAAGTGCATGGATAGGTACTGTTGCTGGTTTAGAAACAGCAATTTCCCAGGCGCAACAAATTGATCCTTCCAGACCAGTTTATGAAAAAGCACAACAATTAATTGCTCGTTGGCAGTTAGAAATTGAAGATGTAGCTCGTTTAGAAAGAGCGCGAACACTAGCTAGTCAAGGAACAATTACCAATTTAACAGCAGCGATCGCCGAAGTCCAGATGATTCCTGGTAATAACCCACGGGCATCGGAGGCTAAAGAAGAAGCGAGTCGTTGGCGTACTCAAGTAGAAACAATCGAAGATCAACCTTACTTGGAACGCGCCGAACAGATAGCTTTTATGGGGGATATTAATTCTTTGCAAGCTGCAATTGCTGAAGCAAGTCAAATTGGTCGGGGTCGAGCGTTGTATCCAGAAGCACGCCGAAGAATCCGCACTTGGACAGCTAAAGTCGAGCGTATTCAAGACCAACCTTACTTAGACCAAGCAAGAGAACTGGCTCAAAGTGGGAATTTACCTGCTGCTATTAGTACAGCTCAAACAATAGCCTCATCAGGACGAGCGCTTTCTAGTGAAGCACAAGCAGCTGTGGATGACTGGTCAGGGCAAATCCGCGCCAGAGAAAACTGGAAAAAAGCGCGGGAAGTGGCACTTGCTGGAACACCAGAAGCTTTAGCTGAGGGGATACGGCTGGCTGATAAGGTGTCAAATAATAGTATTTTACGCTTGGATGTGAATGTAGCGATTGATCAGTGGAGTCAGCAATTATTAGATATAGCTCGAACTCAAGGTAATTCTGATCCTTCTCAAGCAATTAAAACTGCTAAGTTAATTCCCCGTGGTAGTTCTGCTTATAGTACGGCACAAGATCAAATTAAAACTTGGCAACAGTTTCTTAATCCTGAACCTCCACCTCCACCGCTGCCTGAGTTTCAACAATTACAGCCTATAACACCTATTAATCAACGGTGATTTTTAATCATTTGGAATTAACCTCTTGCAAAATATCCTTTTGTAGGAGGTTTATCCAATAGATAATGTGATTTCCTGGTTTTTTATGTTGCTTGGTTAATTTTTTCCACTTCTTCCTCAGATAGTTTGATATCAACGCCACGCACTGAATCTTCAAGACTAGAAGTCTTGCTAGCACCAGGAATCGGTAAAATACAAGGCGATTTAGAACGCAACCACGCCAATACAATATTGTATACCGATACACCTTTTTCTTTCGCTAACTGAGCGATCGCGGGAATATCTTTTAAATCGCTATGACGACGACTACCGCCAAAAGGACTCCAAGGTAAAAAAGTTAATTTTTCCTGTTCACAATACTTCAATACACCGTCAGTTTCGGGCTGTCGTTGCCAAGGGCTATATTGATTTTGCACTGAAATAATATCTACCACATCCCGCGATCGCTTAATTTGTTCAACAGAAAAATTAGAAACTCCTACAAACCGAATTAAACCATCTGCTACTGCTTCTTTGGCTGGTGCGAGAGATTCCTCAATTGTGTAGTTGGCATCAGGGGAATGGTATTGCCAAATATCGATGGGTTTATCACCACCTAAAGCCTCAAAACTGGTACGAATTGTTTGACGCAAATGTTCTGGACTACCGTTGCGTGTCCAACTACCATTGGGACGCATCAAACCCCCTTTAGTTGCGACAATTATACGACTAATATCACCTTTGTAACTGCTAAGTGCTTTGTGAATTAGTCGCTCATTGTGATGCTTGTCTGACTCATCTTGGCAATAAGAGTCAGCAGTATCAATGAATGTAATGCCCAAATCTAAAGCACGATGAATAACTGCGATAGATTGTGATTCGGGCGGGCGATTATAAATTGACATCGGCATTCCACCCAAGCCAATCACACTTACAGAGATACCCGTTGTTCCTAGCTGTTTGGTTTCCATGCTTTTAAACTCTGGTTGACAACGCTATTAACTATGTATTTAGCTAATTAGATTTGTTTTGACAATTACCTATGGATAGGGCTTAAGAAAAACGATCAGCTATTCTAATTATGAAATAATCCCCCTCTCAATTAACTGAAAAGGGGATTATTTTCTACTTACATCCTAAAGATTCACGAGTAGCTATACCAGTTTTGGAATTTGTACCATTTGCTTGATTACAGAGTTTTTTCACCTGCAAACCGTCTAAAATTGCGTTCGTAAAATCTGCGCCTGTGATGTCAACATCATCAAATACAGAACGCAGCATCATTGCATCTGTTAAAACTGCATCACTCAAGTCAACGCCCTTGAAACTTACCAAATAGGCTATGCCTTCACTAAAATCTACGCCATGCAGATTTACACCCTCTAAGAGACTACTGTTAAATACACCACCCCGCAAATTAGCATTGCTAAAGTTAGTATTCTCTAAACTCACATTGGTAAACTCAATAGCAACTAAGTTTTGATTAGAGTAATCCTTGCCCTTAAGTTCATCACCGGCAGAACGGGTGATACTAGAAGAACTTGCGGCCTGCGCCGATAGGGGAAACAAAAAAAGAACCATAGCTAAAACAACGCTAGCCAGTAGTTGCCGATATTTCATAATCTCTTCTTAACAAATCTCAACACTTTCACTATTAAACATTAAACTGTACTGGGGCGTTGCATAAATACGGGATGAATAGAGATGTTTGACCAAGACTAAAGATTGATTTTTTGCGTCTTTGCGCCTACCCTGCGGGTACTCCTTCGGAGAACTCGTAAGAGTAACTGCTACCGCGTCTATGCGCGAAATTAAGATTCATCCCATCAATCGGCAACGCCTGTACTGGAGAGTGCTAAATGAATTGTTTATCAAAACATATTCTATGAGTTAAATTCGGTCTAACTCATAAAATATAATTATGTTTTACTCAAAGGCTTACTAAATCAGACTTTGGTTTCAACTCACCTTCAAAGAAAAACTTTTTGATTTACTGAGAATCTAATCTATGATTTTGTCATGCTTTTTTTGGGAATGATATTAGAAACTGTCCAATCGAATATCTTTCCAAATATCTGAGACCTCCCACCCTGAATTACCAACAGATTCAACCACAGGATGATCAATTAATGGGATATTTGACTCTTGCATCTCAATGATATCAACTTGAAGATTTTGCTGCTTTAACTTTTCTATTGTCTTTGTTTGCTTAGGAATAGGCTTTTCAAATTTTTTGATGAGTCTCATGTTTATCTACAGTTTGAGAATGGGTACACTACAAAAAGTGATGATTGTTTTGTAGTCTTTTTAAGAGGCAGATACCTAAAAAAGCTAAGTTAATCTTGCTATCACAACTATCTTGAGTTACATCTGGTCTTGCAAGCAAGTGATTAAAACAAACCAAAAAGTTCGGTTTTCTGGAAAAGCAAGTATTTTAAAGACGCTTCTAGCTTTTGCAAATGCTAATACAAATAATTCATCTGCTTGAGACTTGACACCTAGATTAATTAAAATTTCTACCTTTTTTGAGATATCACTTCTTTCGTTAGGCAGAGAGTTGAATTTGTAAGTATTGTTTACTATTTCTTTAAATTAAGATAACCTACAAAATCACTGTTTTTAGTATAACATTTGTGAGATCCAGGCAAACACTCTATTGTGTTGCCATCTTTGATAAGTCAAGTTAAGTTCCAGAACGATTAGTATTAATACATTTTATGTATTGATGATCTTCATAATTTAACTGTTTTCTAATTTGGAGCAAGTTTATCAATGAGTTATTACAACTTTAACGATCATTTCTGGAAACCAGAGACAGTTTGTCAACAAGCATTACAACCAAAACCAAGTCAAAAAAATACTCGTAAAAACAAAGTCAGAATCATCTTGTATATCATCTGTGTTGCAATATGGACACCTGTGTTGTTCCAAGTTTTATTTATTGCCACCAATCAAAATCAACAAACAGCTTTGTTAGATGTTGAAAATTCCAAAGGTAACTGCTTAACATTGAGACATGATAAAGGTGTAAAAATTTATTGCTCTATTGCACAGTAATAGCAAAGCATAATTAAAGAATACTGCTTTAGGATATATAGATGTTGGAATGCGATCGCAAAAATATCTGTGGCTAATCAACAAGACATCGCCTCATCTTTGGCGCGGACTCATTTATATCAACTGGGTGTAGAACTTAAAGCCCGCTTTACTAGCTTTGGTGGTTGGGAAATGCCCGTGCAGTATAGTGGTATTAGCCGCGAACATGAGGCTGTGAGAAACGCAGCTGGGATGTTCGACATATCCCACATGGGTAAATTTACTCTTCAGGGTCAAGACTTGATTTCTCAACTCCAGTATCTAGTGCCTTCAGACTTGAACCGACTGCAACTTGGTCAAGCACAATATACCGTATTGTTAAATCCTCAAGGGGGAATTATTGACGATATTATTGTCTATTACCAAGGTGAAGATACCACTGGCGTACAGCGGGTGTTGATCATAGTCAATGCAGCTACTACCAATAAAGATAAAGCGTGGTTATTGCAACATCTTGACTTGAATGAGGTGCAATTCCAAGACCTTTCACCAGAAAAAGCCCTGATTGCTGTACAAGGACCAAAAGCGATTAAATATCTCCAGCCTTTTGTCCAAGAAGACTTACAACCAATCAAAGCATTCGGACATTTAGCCGCAACAGTACTGGGTAAATCTAGTTTTATTGCCCGCACAGGTTACACTGGCGAAGATGGTTTTGAGGTGATGGTAGATCCAGAGGTCGGGGTAGAATTGTGGCAAAATCTTTATGATGCCGGGGTAATTCCTTGCGGACTGGGTGCAAGAGATACTCTGCGTTTAGAAGCAGCGATGGCACTTTATGGACAAGATATCGATGACACCACCACCCCTCTAGAGGCAGGTTTGGGATGGTTAGTTCACCTTGATAGCAAAGGTGATTTTATTGGTCGGCAAGTTTTGGCACAGCAAAAAGCCGATGGAGTCCAACGCCGACTTGTCGGTTTACAAACGTCAGGACGCAACATTGCCCGTCATGGCTACCAAGTTTTATCAGCAAATCAAGTAGTGGGGGAAGTGACTAGCGGGACTATATCTCCTACACTTGGTTATCCTGTTGCTTTAGCCTATGTTCCCACCAAGCTAGCAAGTGTTGGTCAACAGCTAGAAGTGGACATTCGGGGCAAAGCTTACCCCGCAGTTGTAGTTAAGCGTCCCTTTTATCGCTCAAAAAATCGTGTAACTAACTGATAACTTTCTAGATTTTTCAGAAATAATGTGTTTTAAGTTACTTCATCTATACTATGTTTAATTAACAAACATGACCTAGATGACTTTTGGGGCGATAATTTGTTTGATCTGGAAGGGAAATTGATATGTCGTCTTTTGAATATCCTCAGGATTTGAGATACCTGGATACTCATGAATATGTGCGGCTTGATGGTGAAATTGCCACCATTGGCATCACTGAGTTTGCCGTAGACCAATTGGGTGATATCGTGTTTTTAGAATTGCCAGAGATAGGCGATGCATTGGCTAAAGGAGAAACCTTTGGCTCAATTGAATCAGTAAAAGCTGTTGAAGACCTGAGTTCACCAGTCACCGGCACAGTTATAGAGCGCAATGAGGCTTTGATTGACTCTCCCGAAGAAGTGGCAGAAGATCCTTATGGTGAAGGGTGGTTCTTAAAAGTACGCGTCAATGACCCTGATGAGGTGAATGACGGCTTGACAGCTGATGAGTATCGCGCCCAGGTAGAAGGGGAGTAGGAAGAGGCAGAAGAGCAGCACTTCGGCTTCGCTCAGTGACCAAAGCAGGGGAGCAGCAAGAGGGGAAAAGGTTAAAGGGTAAAGGGTAAAGGATGAAAAAACCAACCCTTTAACCCTTTCCCTTTCCCCCTTCCCCCTTCTTTCCCATGCTCCATGCCCAATGCCCCATGCCCAATTCCCTATGCCCCACACTTAAATTTATAAAATTTTAGCTAATCAGATCATTTACCCCCTCTTATTAGAAGTAATTATTGCAAAATATTAAACAGTAACGTCTGGAGAGCTATCTGTGGTAATTTATGCTTCTATTCCTGAGTCTAGCGATCGCTCAATGCTAGACGAAAGAAGTCAAAAATTAAGTTATTTTACGCAAAGACATATTGGAATTGACTCCAATGACATTCAGCAAATGCTTGATGTTTTGGGGTTTACTAGCTTAGATGCCCTCATTGAACAAACAGTACCTCAGGCAATCCGGTTGAATAAACCGCTACAGTTGCCTGAAGCCCAAAGCGAATACGCAGCACTAGCAAAGTTAAAACGAATTGCTGCAAAAAATCAGGTTTGCCGTTCATACATTGGTATGGGATATTACGACTGCATCACTCCGGCTGTGATTAGCCGTAATATCTTAGAAAATCCTGGTTGGTATACTGCCTACACCCCCTATCAGCCAGAAATTGCCCAAGGCCGACTCGAAGCGCTGCTAAATTTCCAAACCATGATTATTGACTTGACAGGTTTAGAAATTGCCAATGCTTCCTTACTCGATGAAGCTACAGCCGCAGCAGAAGCTATGAGCATGAGTTATGGTGTTAGCAAAAATAAAGCAAATGCCTATTTCGTCTCTGGTGATTGTCATCCCCAAACTATTGATGTGTTGCAAACACGGGCTAAACCTTTAGGAATTGAGATCATTATCGGCAATCATCAAACATTTGATTTTGAACAACCGATTTTTGGGGCAATTCTGCAATATCCCGCCAGTGATGGCACTATTTATGACTACCGCGCTTTTATCGCAAAAGCCCATGCTAAGGGTGCATTGGTGACGGTAGCAGCAGACCCATTGAGTTTAACTTTATTAACACCGCCTGGTGAATTTGGCGCTGATATTGCTGTGGGCAGTACCCAGCGTTTCGGTATTCCCTTGGGGTTTGGGGGACCTCATGCAGCATACTTTGCGACAAAAGAAGAATATAAACGGCAGGTTCCAGGAAGAATTGTAGGTATATCAAAAGATGCTCAAGGTAAGCCTGCATTGCGTCTAGCTTTGCAAACCCGCGAACAGCATATCCGCCGCGAAAAAGCAACTAGTAATATTTGTACAGCCCAGGTGTTGCTGGCAGTGATGGCGAGTATGTATGCTGTTTATCATGGGCCAGATGGACTCCTAGCAATAGCTCAGAGAATACATTACCTGACTTTGATTCTGGCAGAGTGGTTGCAGCGACTAGATTACAGCATCAGTTCTAAACCTTTCTTTGATACGCTACGGGTAGAGTTAGGAACTAAATCTCTACAAGAAATTCTACAAGCTGCTGAAGCCCGTCAAATTAATCTGCGTATTGTTGATACATCAATTGTTGGTATCTCACTGGACGAGACTACCACATTGGATGATGTACGAGAAATATGCCAAATTTTTTCTGGAACAGATGAGCTAGGGTTTGTTTTGAATGTGCAAGAGATGGAATGGATAATTCAGCAATCAGGCTTAAAAGATGAACGTTTTAACCGCCAAAGTGATTACCTTACCCATCCCGTCTTCAACCGCTATCACTCAGAAACTGAGTTGTTGCGATATTTACACAAGCTAGAAACTAAGGATTTATCTTTAACTACATCGATGATTCCTTTGGGGTCATGCACAATGAAGTTGAATGCAACATCTGAGATGATTCCAGTGACTTGGGAAGAATTTGGCAAAATACACCCATTTGCCCCCCCAACTCAAACACGGGGTTATCAAATTTTGTTTGGGCAACTGGAAGCATGGTTAGCTGAAATAATCGGTTTTACCGGAGTTTCTCTACAGCCTAACGCGGGTTCTCAAGGTGAATACGCAGGACTTTTAGTGATTCATCAGTATCACGAAAGTCGTGGGGAAGAACACCGCAATATCTGTTTAATTCCTCAATCTGCACATGGAACTAATCCAGCAAGCGCGGTAATGTGTGGCATGAAGGTAGTTGCCGTTGCTTGTGATGTGGAAGGTAATATTGACCTTGATGATCTGAAAGCAAAGGCAGAAAAACATACCCATGAACTTGCTGCCTTGATGGTGACATATCCCTCAACTCATGGCGTTTTCGAGGAAGCAATTCAGGAAATTTGTGCTGTTGTGCATAGCCACGGCGGACAAGTTTACATGGATGGGGCGAATATGAACGCCCAAGTCGGAATTTGCCGCCCTGGTGATATTGGCGCAGATGTCTGTCATTTGAATCTGCACAAAACATTCTGTATTCCTCATGGTGGTGGCGGCCCTGGTATGGGGCCAATTGGTGTTGCTTCTCATCTTGTGCCATTCTTACCCGGACACTCGGTAGTAGGGAATAGGAAAGGCGCTAATACTCAACATATTGGTGCAGTTGCGGCTGCACCTTGGGGTAGTGCTAGTATCTTAGTAATTTCTTGGATGTACATTGTAATGATGGGTGCTGCTGGTTTGACGCAAGCAACTAAGGTGGCAATTCTCAACGCTAACTACATCGCCAAGAGACTTGAAAATTACTATCCTGTTTTATATAAAGGGAAAAATGATTTAGTTGCCCATGAGTGCATTTTAGATTTAAGAGCGCTCAAAAAATCTGCAAGTATCGAAATCGATGATATTGCTAAGCGTTTAATGGACTACGGTTTCCATGCGCCGACGGTCTCTTGGCCTGTAGCAGGAACTATTATGGTGGAACCAACAGAAAGCGAATCGAAAGAAGAGTTAGATCGTTTTTGTGATGCCATGACTGCGATTCGTCAAGAAATTGCGGAAATCGAATCAGGCAAGATGGATGTTCAAGATAATCTTTTGAAGAATGCACCCCATACCGCAGAAAGTCTCATCGCTGGAGAATGGACTCATCCCTATTCTCGTGAACAAGCTGCCTACCCTGCGCCTTGGACTCATGAACATAAATTCTGGCCGGCTGTTGGTCGAATTGACGCTGCTTTTGGCGATCGCAATTTTGTTTGTTCTTGTCTACCAATGGAGGCTTATTCGTCTTAAACTGGTGCTGTAATTAGATTTCGCTCAATCAGATCCCCGACTTTTTTGAAAAGTCGAGGATCTTTATAGTAGCGGATCTTATGTAGGCGATCGCACTCAGGCAGTAAGATTATAATTTTGAATCTGGTAAGTAACGACTAAGAAAATCTTGTGGAGTTAAAATTGGGATTCCGTTAAATTCTATCAACACCAATAAATCTAAATCACCAGTAATAATTGCTTCAGCATTTGCCACGACAGCCGCAGCCAGAACTACGGTATCTTTTGGATCACGCAATTGAGGAGAATCTACAGAAATAGTTGAACAATCATTTGATAAACTCTGAACTACAGACATCAAATCCTCAACTGTATAACTTCTTTGTTGTAGTTGCAGCTGAAATTTATCACGTTTTAAAGTTATTTCTAGTTCCAATAATAAAAGTTCAGAGGTAAAGACATTAATTTGTTGATTTCTTGCTAAACGCAAAGTTTTACCAGGAACACCTCCCCACAATAAGGCTGAAATCCAAACATTGACACTGCATCTAATAAAAGTTTTTCCGCTTCTGTTGCAGTCAAACGTGGCAGCTTAGGCAACTTTTACCTCCAAGGTTATTGTGAATGTTTCCTTGTTCTGAAGTGCCTGTTTTTCTGAATTTGACAAGGTTTCTATATAAAGCTCAACTGCTTCTTTGATATTTGCCTGTACTTCTTCTAGGGAATCACCTTGAGATTGACAACCAGGAAGTTCAGGACAATAAGCATAATATCCATATTCATCTTTTTCGATCACAATGCTAACTTTATACGACATATCAAAGTTACCTTGACTCGTTCAATAACTATTATCACCTTTCATCCCCACCTCCGGTTAGGAAGCGTCAGAACGAGAAAATCAGGGTTTACCGATGAGTTCGTTGCAAAAACAGAAACCACAACCATAATCTTAAAGATCAACCGTAAAATCAACATAAAGTTTCAGCAATATTACTGGCGACAATTAAATAATTTACTGATAATCGGAATTGATGCCGACAGGATAGGGCTGCAAATAATCACTGATTAAGGTTGTGAGGCTAAAGAATGAAGAGAAGTGCAAAGTCTCAACGAGTTTGTTGGTGGTTTATACCAAAATTGACTCGCTACAGTTTAACTTTGTTGCTGAGTGCGGTAATGCTTGCTGATGCTGTGGGGGCGACACCGAGAAACCGAGGGTTGCAGATAGCACAGCAGCCAGGAACCACTCAACAAAATGCCACTCGCGCTGCTGCAAAACAGGTTTCTCAAGTTCTCCAACGGCCAAAATTTCCCCCACTGCCAAAAAGTCCCCCAATACCAAAAGTGTCCCCACAACCTCCAAATGCCACTCGCGATGCTGTAGAATGGATTTTTCCAGTTATCCAACTACCACAATTTCCCCCACAGCCTCCAAATGCCACTCGTGCTGCTGCGGAACGGGTTTTTCAAGAAGG
The DNA here is from genome assembly GCF_029953635.1 of Halotia branconii CENA392. Classification (NCBI taxonomy): domain Bacteria; kingdom Bacillati; phylum Cyanobacteriota; class Cyanophyceae; order Nostocales; family Nodulariaceae; genus Halotia; species Halotia branconii. The sequence goes on from NZ_CP124543.1 coordinate 2,451,923, forward strand.
TTGGGAACTTTATCAACAAGGTACAGCAGAATCACTGCGACAGGCGATCGGGAAATTGCAAGAAGCGCTGAAGCTTTGGCAACAAGTTGATGATAAACCCTGGGAAGCTATCACCCTCAACAATATTGGCAGAGTCTACGACTTATTAGGAGAAAAGCAACAAGCGCTTAAATACTACAACCAAGCTTTACCCATATTCCGTGCAGTGAAGGACGGAAGAGGAGAAGCCACCATCCTCAACAATATTGGCTTAGTCTACAACTCATTAGGAGAAAAGCAACAAGCGCTTAAATACTACAACCAAGCTTTACCCATAAGCCGTGCAGTGGAGGACAGAAGAGGAGAAGCCACCATCCTCAACAATATTGGCTTAGTCTACAACTCATTAGGAGAAAAACAAGAAGCGCTCAAATACTACAACCAAGCTTTACCCATACTCCGTGCAGTGGAGGACATGGGAATGGAAGCCATCACCCTTAGCAATATTGGCGGTGTCTACAACTCATTAGGAGAAAAGCAACAAGCACTCAAATACTTAAACCAAGCTTTACCCATACACCGTGCAGCGAGGGACAGAAGAGGAGAAGCCACCACCCTCAACAATATTGGCTTAGTCTACAACTTATTAGGAGAAAGGCAACAAGCGCTCAAATACTACAACCAAGCTTTACCCATAAACCGTGCAGTGGGGGACAGAAGAGGGGAAGCCACTACCCTTAACAATATTGGTAATGTCTACAACTTATCAGGAGAAAAGCAACAAGCGCTTCAATACTTCAATCAATCTTTACCCTTAAGTCGTGCAGTGGGGGACACAATAGGAGAAGCCGCTACCCTCAGCAATATTGGCAATGTCTACGACTCATTAGGAGAAAAGCAACAAGCGCTCAAATACTACAACCAAGCTTTACCCATAAACCGTGTAGTGGGGAACAGGGGAGGGGAAGCCACCACCCTCAACAATATTGGCAGTGTCTACAACGATTTAGGAGAAAAGCAACAAGCGCTTCAATACTTCAATCAATCTTTACCCTTAAGTCGTGCAGTGGGGGACACAATAGGAGAAGCCGCTACCCTCAGCAATATTGGTAATGTCTACAACGATTTAGGAGAAAAGCAACAAGCGCTTCAATACTACAACCAAGCTTTACCCTTAAGTCGTGCAGTGGAGGATACAAGAGGAGAAGCCACCATCCTCAACAATATTGGCAGTGTCTACAACTCATTAGGAGAAAAGCAAAAAGCGCTCAAATACTACAACCAAGCTTTACCCATATTCCGTGCATTGGGGGACAGGGGAGGAGAAGCCAACACACTCTCTAAGATGGCTTTGCTAGAACGCGATCGCGGTAATCTAGAACAAGCCCAAACACAGATTCAAGCAGCTATTGAAATCATTGAAGATTTACGCACCAAAATAGCTGACAAAGAACTACGCACTTCTTACTTTGCCTCAGTCCAAGACTACTACAAGTTCTACACTGATCTTTTGATGGAACTGCACAAAAAAGACCCATCAAAAGGATACGATGGTTTGGCACTGCAAGTTAGCGATCGCTCCCGCGCCCGTGGTCTAATTGAACTATTAACCGAAGCAAATATAGACATCAAAAAAGGCATTAACCCACAACTTTTAGCAGAAGAACGCCGTTTGCAAGAACAAATCAATGCTCAAGAAAAATTATTATCAGAACTAGCAAGTAAAAAAGAAACCCCAGAACAACTTTTAACCAACACTAAACAAAAAATTCAAGACTTACTCAAACAACAGCGAGAACTTGAAGTTAAAATCCGCGCCAATAACCCAGAATATGCTGATTTGAAATATCCCCAACCTCTGACTCTCAAAGAAATTCAGCAACAACTTGATCAAGACACACTGTTATTGCAATATTCCTTAGGTGAAGAACGTAGCTATCTTTGGGCTGTCACACCCAACTCTCTCCATAGCTATGAACTTCCAGGACGCGCACAGATAGACAAAGCAGCCAAGAATTTATACAATAATTATTTAAGAAATCCTGGAATACTCGGAGCTTCTCCAGAAGAAACAGCTAAAGCTGTAGAAGAAACGGCTAAAGCTGCTAATCAACTCAGTCAGCTTATTCTTGCACCTGTTGCTGATAAATTGGGGCAAAAACGCTTAATAATTGTTGGTGATGATGCTTTACAATACATTCCCTTTGCGGTACTAACTACATCAACCAAAGCCGGGGATGGGTCAGATTATACACCATTGGTGGTCAACCATGAAATTATCTCTCTACCTTCCGCCTCCACCATTGCCATTCTAAGAAAACAAACCAAAGGGCGCACAAAAGCACCGAAAACCCTAGCTATCCTTGCAGACCCAGTATTTAGCGCTAACGATGTGCGAGTTACTGGCAAATCTTCCAACGTTGCCGATAATAACCTTGACTTGCAACTAGAAGAATCTGCCCTGAAGCGGTCTACTAGAAACATCAACCGCAGCGAAATTGAAAGACTCGAAGGCACAGAAAAAGAGGCACGGGAGATTCTCAAACTTGTCTCACCTTCAGAGAACATCCAAGCCTTTGGTTTTGATGCTAACTACAACTGGGCTACCAATTCCCAACTGAGTCAATACAAGATGTTGCATTTTGCTACCCACGGCTTCTTAGACAGCACTGAACCAGAGTTATCAGGAATTGTCCTTTCGTTGATAGATAAACAAGGTAAATCCCAAAGAGGCTTTTTGCGTCTGACTGATATCTTTAACCTCAACTTCCCAGCAGAGTTGGTGGTGCTAAGTGCTTGCGAAACTGGGCTAGGTAAGGAAGTTAAAGGAGAAGGGCTAGTAGGGTTGACAAGAGGACTAATGTATGCTGGGACAACGCGGGTAGTAGTGTCTTTATGGAACGTTGATGATGAAGCGACATCGTTATTGATGAGTCAATTTTACAGCCAAATGTTGAAGGAAGGGAAAACTCCGGCAGCCGCCCTTAGAGCCGCACAACTAAAAATGTGGGAACAAGAAAAGTGGCGTAATCCATACTCTTGGTCGGCTTTTACTCTGCTGGGTGAGTGGCGGGAATAATTAAAAATTAAAAATTAAAAATTAAAAATTGAACAGGGACAACGGGTAATCATTGGTTCAAAGGATGACCGGATTCCTATGACTAGCAGAGATTATCCTTGGTCGGCAGTTAGTAAAATTGAGGAGGTAGGTACTGACGGTAGCGGTTACGGTTGCAGCAAAATTAAGGACTAAAGTCCTGACTACGAACTTACTTATGACATATTACTGAGAAACTAATTGTGCATTTAATACTTTGGTAATGCGATCGCTTGTAAATTCTAAATGAGCTATGCTTCTCCAGGTAAGGTTTTTAATTCTATATCCTGTAAATGATTGAGACGATCGCTATTAAACAGCGATCGCAGTACTGTACTTTGAAATTTGAGAATGCGATCGTGAATTGAATAATCAAGCCTGTTGTTAGATATAGGGCTACCCCAATGTTGCCAGCGTGATGGTGCTAGCTGATTCAATAATTGCAATAAGATTCTTCCAATTGAAGATAAAGTCAATAACGATTTATTTGTTTAGTCATGAAATTTTCAATAAAGAAGCCTCAAAATCTTGTATTCTGAGGCTTCTTTATTGTTGATGACTAAATTGAAATCGGTGTTCTAGTTTGCACTAAAGACGATATCCACCCAGTAGTTGCTTGACTGGTAAGTAGAGTTAGGGAAGACAGAGTTCGAGCTATAGTTATAAACGCCATTGCCTCCACTTGCTCCATTGCTGAGAGCGTGCAGTGGTGGATTATCTACACCACTATTAAAGTACCCCTCATCTACAGAGTAGTGTCCAACATTGGTGTGATAGGACGCTATATATGTAGTGTTTGCGGCAATCGCTACTGGAGTAGCAAAGTTAACCTGCTGCCAACCTGAAGCAGTTTCATTACTGAAAGTTGCTCTAGCTAACTGCGTACCACTATTACTCCATAAAGTGGCAACATGAGTACCTGTATTGATCGTACTCTTGTAAAACCGAATGCCAGTAATTGAACCACTGACATCTGAACGGAATTTAACGCCAACTTCTATAGCAGTATTATCAGGGTCTGACAATACAGTAGGGGTTACTGTGTTATTCCAGATATTACATGATGAACAGGAAGATGATGCTGCTGTGGTGAATGACCAACTATAGTTTGCTGCCAAAGCATTACCTGCTTGGTCTTTGACTCCACTTGTTCCACCTTTGACGGTAGCAGTATAAGTCGTTGCAGCTGCTAGTGAGCTACTTGGTACGAGTGTCACCGTACGATTGGCAGTGTTGTAAGTGACATTAGCTGATACTAAAGCATTGTTCGCTCCCCGTAACTCAAATGTACTACTATTAACTGTTGCTGAATCCATTGCTTCGTTGAAAGTAGCTGTAATACTTATGCCATTACTTACTCCTGTCGCTCCGTTACTAGGAGTCGTCGAACTTACAGTTGGTGGTGTTGTGTCGGCAGATGCTGTAGTGAAAGACCAAATGTAGTTTGCTGCTAAGGCATTACCTGCTTGATCTTTTACTCCTGTTGTCCCACCTTTAATAGTAGCTGTATAAGTAGTTGAGGCTGTTAGTGAGCTACTTGGTATGAGTGTCGCTATACGATTAGCGGTGTTGTATGTAACATTGGCTGATACTAAAGTATTGTTCGCTCTTCGCAACTCAAATGTACTACCATTAATTGTTGCTGAATCCATTGCTTCGCTGAAAGTAACTGTGACACTTGTGCCATTACTTACCCCTGTAGCTCCGTTACTAGGAGTTGTAGAACTTATAGTTGGGGGTGTTGTGTCAGAGGTTGTGGCAGTTGTGAATACTACGTCAACCCAGTAGTTACTCGAATTATATGCATCTGTGGGAAAGGCAGGAGTCGAAGTATATTTATAAACGCCGTTGTTTCCACTAACTCCGTTACGTAGAGCATGTAACGGTAGAGTATCTACACCAGAATTAGCAAAGTAACTCTCATCTACAGAATAGTGACCAACATTAGTATGATAAGACGCTATATACGTAGTGTTGGCAGTAATTGCCACTGGAGTACTAAAGTTCACTTGTTGCCAACCTGAGGCAGTTTCACCAGTAAAAGTTGCAGTCGCTAACTGTGTACCACTACTGCTCCACAGGCTACCTACATGAGTACCTGTGTTGCTGTTGGCTTTATAAAACCGGATGCCAGTAATTGAACCACTGACATCTGAACGGAACTTAACACCAACCTCAATCGCACTGCTATCAGGATCTGCGACTACGGTAGGAGTTGCTGTAGTATCCCAAATACTGCAAGAAGCTGGAGCCGGAGGACATTGACGTGTTCCTACGTTGATGGTAACGCTTGCTCCAGGATTTTCAATATTACCGCTATCATCGATCGCTCGGCTTTTGATAGTGACTGATCCAGCAGTTTCAGGTATCCAGCTGTAGCTCCAGTTAGCACGACCCACAGCCGGATGCCATGTCGTGCCATTGTCTACAGATACTTCAACACCACCAACGACACCACCGCCGATATCAGTCGCAGTACCACTGATTGTCACTTGACTGTTAGTTGCTACAGTTGTACCCGCAGTTGGCGAGGTAATTGTTGAGCTGGGAGTGGTTGTATCATTTGAGGCTGTGGCTAAAAGCAAACCGGATTGCAAAGTGGCTGGTTGCACACCCATATCAGCAAACAAGTTAACTGTTGCTTGCCGCATCCGCGCATCTGGTGTTGAATCACCTCGGTCTGGATTATCGTGATTGACATCTAAACCCCAAGACCACTGTATTGTTCCAGAACCAAACACTAATGCCCCACTACTATGCTTATACAATGTCAAGTGGTGAGTCGCTGTACCTGAAGCATAACTAGACCCGTAATCTTGTAGAACTTCGACACCGTTGGCTACGGTCGTTGACAGGCGAATCAAACCAGGAGGGCGGAACCCATTATCAGAGTCTTCATCCCATTCGTAACCCAGAGTGCCACCAGCTAATGTGGTCGTATTACTTGCTGTAGCAATACTGGTGTTGCGCCAGAAGCGCATCTTGCCATCAGCCGCAGGTACTTGAATAGCTCTAGTCCCGCCGTTGACTTTGAATATTGTTCCACTCAGGGCGTTTTCAGGACGGCCACCGTCAGCTGGTGGACTAAAACGCGGGTCGCGCCAAGTGCCAGTCCAGGTGGGTGGGTCTTGTGGATCGATGACTGCGTTAGCCTTTGTTTCTTTGTAAGTAACCAAGGTACGATAGGGTGTCACCGAAGGATCAATACTGTTTTCCCATCGGGTTTTCCAGAAGATTTCGTTACCGCTAAAGAACGCTAAATTAGTACCAGTATTTCTCGCTGCTTCGACGTTAGCGCGTTGATTGTTTGACCAGTACTCATCATGAGCAACTGAGAGGAAGACCTTATGGTTGCGAATTAAATTACCACGGCGATCGCTATCTACTCCAGTAAAATAGCTGACATTATAGCCATTAGACTCCAGCCAGCGAACCATCGGATATTCGCCATTGAAAAGCCAATCTTGACCATTATCAACTATGCGGGTATTAAACGGACGGTTGTAGCTGACCTTGTATGCTCTACCATCAGGTGATCCTGTATATAAACTATTGCCACCGTAGTTGTTATAAGCTTGCCAAGTAGTATCAGAGGTCTGAAAGAGCAGATCAGAAGTACTAGCATCGTCTCGAACAATAAAGACAATATGGCTAGCTCCTCCAGTATCTGAACGCACAACTTTTGCAAAGTAAATCCCTGATGTGGCATTTGATGGCACATTCCACGAAGCAGATACTGCCCAGTTACCACAATCAATCAGTCCAGTTGCTGCATTGTTGAGGCAGCTCGGTTGATTTTGCGACTGTGTTAACGAACGCTGGACAGTTGCTACTTTACGCGCACCTCTACCGGTGTAGTAGCCTATGCGGTAAATATCTAGGCGGTAATTAGTAGCATTTGTTTTGATTTTGAAGGAAACAGTGTTTCCTCGATTGACGCTGATATCAGTAGCAAAACCTTGGATACTTTCATCACCGACACCAGTAATATCCCACTCAGTAGAAGGATTTCCAACTAGGCAGTTTTCAGCAACTATCGGGTTGGTTGGAGAGGTACAAGGATCAGCAGCAAGTACCCTCTGCATCTGCGGTTGAGAACCTAGATTCAGCCCTAACACTAAAAGTGTTGTTAGCATCATCAGGATCATCATGCGAGTCAACCTGTTCATTTAACCTCCTGCAAAGATATAGTAATAATTGATAAATAATGGCAGTGATATAGATGCCTATAACCTTGATTCATGATTAAAAATTAGGGTTATCTAAATGCGGTTGATATCTGCTGTCAACCTGAGATTTTATGATTAAAATCTCAATCAATTTTTAAAAGCAATTTTTGCCGACCTTTCATTTGTTCCTAACTTTTCTGAATTTGAATCTCTTCCCTAGTAGAGGCTACGGCATACACACAAATTAGGAAAAACTGATCCATATTGGCTTTAATTTGGTAGTTAAGTGTAGGTTGGGTTGAGGGTTCGCGTAGCGTCCCGTAGGGAAGCAAAACCCAATACTGGTCAGGATGTTGAGTCTCATTCTTCGACCCAACCTACGATTTATTTTGCATCAATTCAGCCTTGCCACGCCGCAGGCTAAAATTCTAGATTTTTGGTGTATTAGGATTGATGTCTATAACTACAAAACGATAAAACCCGATTTAGGATGATTAGCTGATTTGTGTGTAGAAAGTAGGCTAATGAGATGAGAGTAATTTGGTTATTTTCCAGATTTTTAGTTCTCTTTTTTAGGAGAATGTCAAAATCTGGAAAACAGAAACCGAGAGATGAAATTTTTAACTACTCAATTCAAGTTTTAATTGGTAGCAAACACTACATCAACCCAGTAGTTACTCGATCCGAAAGTGGAATTGGGGAAGGCAGGATTCGCACTGTAGTTATAGATACCATTACCTCCACTCGACCCATTGCTGAGAGCGTGCAGTGGTGGATTATCTACACCAGTACTGGCAAAGTAGCCTTGGTCTACGGAGTAGCGTCCAACATTTGTATGGTAGGAAGCTACATAAGTGGTGTTAGCAGTAATTGCTACTGGTGTACTAAAGTTGACCTGCTGCCAACCAGAACCACTTTCATTAGTGAAAGTCGCTGTAGCCAACTGCGTACCAGTACTGCTCCATAAAGTACCAACGTGAGTCCCAGTATTAGCTGTACTCTTGTAGAATCGGATGCCAGTGATAAAACCGCTGACATCAGACCGGAACTTAACACCCAACTCAATCGGCACATTATCGGGATCTGCTAACACAGTGGGAGTTGTTGCAGGACTCCAGATAGTGGACGATGATCCTGTTGCTACTGTGGTAAATGACCAAGTTAAGTTCGCTGTTAAAGCGTTACCCGCTAAGTCTTTTACTCCAGTACTGCCACCTTTTACAGTGGTGGTATAAGTCATGGAATTTGCCAGTGGGCTACTTGGTGTTAGCGTTGCTGTACGGTTAGCGGTGTTATAGCTGATAGTGGCTGCTACCAAGGCATTACTAGAGTTGCGTAACTCGAATGTGTTGGTATTAATTGTTGCCGAGTCCATCCCTTCACTAAAAGTAGCTGTAACGTTCGTTCCTGTAGTTACCGCTGTTGCACCACTATTAGGAGATTTTGTAGTCACTGTTGGTGCTGTTGTATCAGGGCCTGTACTGCTCGCAAAGACTATATCTACCCAGTAATTACTCGACTGATAACTTTGATTTGGGAAACCAGTAGCACCATATTTGTAGACACCATTACCTCCATCTACTCCATTGCGTAAAAGATGTAGTGGCGGATTATCTACTCCAGAACTAGCAAAGAATCCATTATCAGAAGCGTAGTTTCCATTGGGTGCATGATAGGAAGCAACATAAGTAGTATCAGCAGTAATTGCTACTGGAGTACTAAAGTTGACCTGTTGCCAACCCAAGGCAGTTTCGTTACTGAAAGTTGCCGTTGCTAGCTGGGTACCAGTGCTACTCCACAAATTACCGATGTGGGTTCCTGTGTTACCGCTTCCTTTATAGAATCGGATGCCAGTAATGAAGCCACTGATATCAGATTGGAACTTAACGCCTAATTCGACCGCATTGGGATCAGGAGTTGATGGGTTAGCTGGAGTTGCCGAACTATTCCAAATACTTTGAGGAGGCGCTGTGCTTGTAGTAGTAAATGACCAAGTAAAGTTTGCAGCCAAAGCATTGCCTGCTAGGTCTTTTACTCTTGGGTCGGTTGCTCCACCTTTAACTGTGGCGTTGTAAGTTGTTGAACTTGCCAACGGGCTATTTGGTGTTAGTGTTGCCGTGAGGGTAGCCTCATTGTATGTAACAGTGGCAGGAATCAGTGTACTTCCTGCATTTCGCAACTCAAATGTATTGCTATTAATCGTTGCTGGGTTGATTGGCTCACTAAACGTTGCTGTAACACTGCTGACAGTATTAACATTTGTAGCTCCGTTAGCAGGAGTCTTGGCAGTAACTGTCGGGGGTGTTGTATCTGGAGCGTATGTAGCAACATAAGAACCAGCATCACCTGAAAAGAAAGCGTACTCAATGCCTTTGATTACCTGTTTTGTGAAAGTAACATTACTACTATTACGAGTAATGCTGCTCAGGACTAGGTTGCCAGAACGATTTGGTAGCATCGCCTGTAAATTATTTGCACCTGTACCCTTGCTAACAGTGAAGTTGAGAGTATTGCTACTCCATGCCAACGAACCAAAAGATGAGCTGTTGCGACCGTCAAGCCATGTCAACAGTTGTTTGGCGGAAATAATCGGTACGTTACGGGTTTGGGCGGAGGCAATCACCGCATTAGCCACATCTGAGTTATCAGCATCGGTATGAGCATTGACATTGAAAACACCGTAATACCCCTCTGCTCCAACTGCCTTATCAAGAAGAGTATTAATTGTCGAAGGATATGTTTGTCCTGACTCATCGGTCATTTGAGTAACCGTATGGTAGACATCGATCAATGTCCCGTCTTGGTTAGCCAAACGCATGGGCATACCAGAACCAGAGAAGAATCCTGGGCGGTTAGTAATCCAATCAGGCGGCCAGTAGTAGTAAGTTGTGTCAAGCCGTATCCCATGATTTAGTTCAACTTGGGGAGTAGTGAACCAGTCACTCCAAACAAGGCAGTGATGCCGTTCGGTAACAGGAGCAGGAATGCTTGAGTAATTGCTAGAAAAAGTATTTAGTTGATCTGTGTAGAAAGCCTCCAATGAAGTGGGTGTAAAATCCCCACAGTTTGTATTGACGTGCAACGATACTTCAAAGCCATCTGCATTAAATGCGGCTGCTTGAGCGTTAGTTATCGGTGGTGAGTTGGCATATATGTACGATGTACCCCGAATACATTCCCAATCATCGACTAAACAACCCGGTTCACTCTGGGTTTTAAATTGATTAAACCGAGCTACAGTTCCGCCGTTGGCATGATCGTCGCCAGTCATGAGTACAACTGCTTTTATAGTCTCATTTTTGACTTTAGGAAAATACCAAAAACGCGGTAGTGGTTTCTTATCTAGGTTCATTTTGAGAACTAGGTTGGCCAGCAGGCGTTGTTGCTCGTCTGCCTGAGGAATAGCCACCTTATTGAGGTTGACCCAATCCGCCTGAGAATCTCCGCTTTTATTGCCAAAGAATAAGTCGTCAGAGCGAATGGGTGGGTAACTATCACGCTCTTGTGTAGCCCAAGCAGGATTACCCTGGCGGGTGTAAATGATTGAACGCGCTAAATCGTAGGTAAATGCAGCAGCCTGACCACCATTATTACCTACACTACGTAATGTAACGGCTGGATTGATAGTTGATGTTGTGACATTTGTATACAAAGTAGCAATGCTCGCAGCACCGTTAAGTGTATAACGGTCGGCTGTGCCGTGAAATTGTATTGTCTGGTCAACAATCCCATTGCCTGCTTCTGTCGAAGTATTTACAAGTAAATAAGCATTGGGAAGCGTGGATGCTGCGTCGGTTAATCCCAGTAAATTAGCTAGCTGCTTATCAGGACGCATGGCGATTAAATTGCCACCACCTATAACCCAGTCGGTGAACATTGTCACTTGAGCAGAAGTGAGAGTCATCTCGCCCAGAATGACAACATCGTAATTGGCAAGTGTGGCTGCTGAGACTGACGAAATATCACTTTCGTTAAAGGTGTTCAATCCTTCATTTCGCAGAATCTCTGGGTAGTATTTGCTAAAGGGGTTGGCAGCCTTGGTGATAACTAAGATTGGCCCGCCTGGTGCTGGTGGGACAGCAGCAATCAGTGTTTCTCTATCAGAACTGACAGAGGCTTTTTTAACTGAGCTATTAGCTTTTAGGCTCTTGTTTTCCTTTAATAAATTAAGAGGTACTGAGTCAGTAACTGAGTCTAATAAGCTAGGGGTTAATTGGATGGTTTGCTTAATTAGACCTCTTTGGGAATCCCACAGGTTAACTTCGCCGCTTTCTGATGCACTAGCGAAGTTCAGACCGTCTGGACTAACAGTAATAGCTTTGATGGCAGCATTTTGGGCGCTTCGGAGGGTCGAAACTAGAACACCACTATTTACATTCCATTGGTAGATATTGTTGTCATCACCCCCAGCAATCACAATTGTTCCGCCACGGTTGAAAGCAACTGTTCTCAATGCTTTAGTAGCTTTGCTGAAAACTTTTAACTGTCTACCTTCAATTACATCCCACAGTCTAACTGTGGCATCCTCGCTGACACTGGCTAGCTGATTGGTATTCTTGGGGTTAGGATTAAAGGCGATCGCTGTTACTCTATTCGCATGACCAAGCAGAACTTTTAGCAACTTACCTTCTTTAAGATTCCATACATAGATTCGACCTTGGTCATCTCCACTAGCTAAGAGGGTGCTATCGCTATTGAAGGCGACGCTATTGACGAAACGCTCGTGTCCCTCAAAAAACCTAACTAGTTTGTTGGTTGTTGAGTCCCATACAGCTACTTTGAGGTCTTCTCCGGAACTAGCTATGAACTTGCCATCTGGACTGGTAGCAAGTGTCCTTGGCGGGTTCTCAGATGCTTGGAGGATAGCCTCTTGTTTGCCGCTAGCTATGTCCCAACGCCGCACTACGGTGTCTTTGCCGACGCTAGCCAGTTTGCCATCTGCGGTATAAGCAAGCCCAGCGATCGCAGCACCTGTTCCGCTCTTGATCGTTCGGACTACCTTTCCACTCTTGACATCTAGCAAGGCGATTTCGCCTTTTGCAGTTCCACTGGCGAGGGTCTCTCCTTTAGGGCTAAAAGTAGCCGTAGTGACTTTAACAGAATTTTTTGAAACCTCTTGAGCTGGTGTATATCCTTCTATTTGACCTAAGAAGAGTATGAGTAATATCGTGCAGCAAAATAACGTTAGGTATCTAAAACTTCGACTCATTGTTTCATAATCCTCAGTTTATAATCCTTAACAAAATTGTGATTTCCTAAAAGACAGCCTTCTATGATCTAGATCAACATTTTTAAAATCATTCATTCCGCAGGTTAACGCGACAATTTTGGGATTTTTCATCAATCATTTAAAATCTGTTTTTTAGGCATTCAAAGATGATAAGAAACGCTAAATATGTGTCTTCATTGGGTTTAAGACATTTAGCATGATTTTTGTTTTGATGACATAACTCGCGGAATGATTTAGTATCTTGAGTTTTTCACCACTCAAAAACCTATTTTGGAGAATCCTTATTTTCGGGATGTTCTCAAATAGTCTTTCGTCAGAGGTAAAAATTTAGTGATCCTAAAATGCTTATCTGTCATTAGGCTGAAATCATCACAGATAAAATAAAACCTGATGAATCAAGGTTTTAAATATTTGACCTGTTTCCAGATAACTAAATTATTGATATGTCTATTGAAAATCAAAATCCCTGACCAATCAAATAGAACTTACCCAGCACAGCAGGATATTCCTGAGAGTGAAAGGTAGCTCAGACGCTTAATACTAGGCATTTCTGATGAACAATAAAGAGAAAATTTCTTATCAATAAGATCTTATCCTTTAAGAGGTCAAAGGACGTATAAGCCTTTGTTAGTAGGACTTAAAACGTTTGATTAGCTCTTGAAATTGTGAGGGTAAATAGTGCGTAACTTGATAATAGGGAACAATAGCAAAGAGATAATTTCGTCAAAGGAATTTTTCTTCGCTGTTGACAATGTGAAAACATTTTATACCCTAGTATTGAGTATATTTTCTTTCTAGCTAAATATGCTTAAAGATTTGGTAAATTTTTCAATTAGCCTTCAAATAAGGACTTCTCAGACAAATATCAATTAAGATGACTGACTATTATGCACTTAGTAATATCATTACATCTTTGATGGTGTGTATACAATTGCAAACATTTTCATACTTTGTTTTTGAATATATCACTTGCTATATCTGATTGTTAAAAAAATTCAAAAACTGTAAAGCAAAAAAGACCTCGTTACATTAACGCACAATCTTTAAACTCTATCTAAAGACATAAATTAAGTATTGATTAGTAAAAAAAATGTCACCTAATTTTTAACTTGGAATTTAGGTTTTATCTTAGTCCTTGACCGTCCATCAGCAATTACGGGTATTTCCACGCTATAAAAATAATAATGAAGATTAAAAAGAAACGAAATGCCCTGCGCCAATCACTGGCAGTTTTCCGTTATAGCGGACGGGCTATAGGCTTGGTGTGGAATACTAGCCGCTTTTTGACAATTATCTTAGCTACTTTGACTTTAGCGGCTGGTTTGTTACCAGCAGCGATCGCCTACCTTGGTAAGCTAATTGTGGATGCGGTAGTTTTGGCTTCTCAATCAGATGGCGGTAGTTTTGTCAATATTTCTCGCCCATTATTATATGTAGGATTAGAAGCGATCGCAGTTGCTTTATTAGCAGGTTGTCAGCGAGGACTCTCCATTTGTCAATCACTATTGCGGGTGCTACTAGGTCAAAAAGTCAATGTACTTATTTTAGAAAAAGCTTTGACGCTTGACCTTAGACAGTTTGAAGATTCAGAATTTTATGACAAATTGACCAATGCTCGACGAGAAGCATCAGTTCGCCCCCTTTCTTTGGTAACTCGCACCTTCGGATTGGTGCAAAGTGGGCTTTCCCTGATTACCTACGGCGCTTTGCTGGTGAACTTTTCAGTTTGGGCAGTAATCGTGTTGATTCTAGCAGCGATGCCTGCATTTATTGCAGAAACCAAGTTTGCCGGGCAAGCCTTTCGCCTATTTAGTTGGCGTGCGCCCGAAACCCGCCAACAGCACTATATAGAAAACCTCTTAGCTAGAGAAGACTTTGCTACAGAAGTCAAACTCTATCAGTTAGGAGAAATGTTATTAAGCCGTTACCACAATATTTTTAATCAACTTTATGGCGAAGACCGCAACTTGACTCTGCGGCGGGGATTGTGGGGATATCTGTTGAGTTTAGTGAGTACTGCTGCTTTTTACATAGCTTACGCTTGGATAGTTGTAGAAACTGTCTTAGGTAGAATCTCCTTAGGAGATATGACAATGTATCTCATCGTCTTTCGCCAAGGACAGTCTACTTTCTCCAGTGCCTTGACTTCGATTGGGGGAATGTATGAAGACAATCTTTATCTTTCAAATCTCTACGACTTTTTAGAAGAAGAAGTCCCACAGCCTTGGGGTCAAGCAACTATTGGTATCAATCCCCAAGATGGTATCCGCTTTGAGAATGTGTCGTTTACCTATCCAGGTAGTTCTAGACCTGCATTGAGAAACATTTCCCTACATCTCAAACCAGGAGAAAAACTAGCAATTGTAGGTGAGAATGGTTCCGGCAAGACAACCTTAATCAAACTACTTACCCGACTTTACACCCCAGACTCAGGACGGATTTTTTTAGATGGTTTGGACTTGCAAGAATGGGATGTGGATGTACTGCGCCGTCGGATTGGGGTAATTTTTCAGAACTTTGTCCGCTATCAATTCACCGTGGGAGAGAATATCGGCATCGGCGATGTAGAACACATAGAAGATCAAATCCGTTGGCAAAATGCAGCTCAAAAAGGCATGGCTCAACCTTTCATAGAACAATTGCCTGAAGATTTCCGCACACAGCTTGGTCGTTGGTTCAAGGGAGGACAAGAACTTTCTGGAGGACAATGGCAAAAAATCGCCTTAGCTCGTGCTTTTATGCGAAATCGGGCAGATATTCTGGTTTTAGATGAACCAACATCAGCAATGGATGCTCAAGCTGAGTTTGATATTTTTAATCATTTTCGCTCCCTGACTCAAGAACAGATGGTGTTCTTGATTTCTCACCGCTTCTCAACGGTACGGATGGCTGACAAAATCGCAGTGATAGAAAACGGAGAAGTTGTAGAACAAGGGACTCATGAGGAGTTGTTAAAAAATCAGGGACGTTATGCCAAGCTGTTTTTATTACAAGCGGCGGGTTATAAATAATTGGGAATGGGGCATGGGGCATGGGGCATTGGGCAGGGAAAATGGGAAGAAAGATTTTTATTTTGTCTTGCGAATGCTATTTCATGGGTATCTGTTGCACCTTTGAACTTGAAAGTTGAAGCTTTGAACTTAGAAGTTGCACCTCTGAACTCGAAAGTTGAGACTTTGAACTCGGAAGTTGCACCTCTGAACTCGGAAGTTGCACCTCTGAACTCGGAAGTTGAGACTTTGAACTCGGAAATTGCACCTCTGAACTCGGAAGTTGCACCTCTGAACTCGAAAGTTGAAGCTTTGAACTTAGAAGTTGCACCTCTGAACTTGAAAGTTGAGGCTTTGAACTCGAAAGTTGCACCTCTGAACTTGGAAGTCGAGGGTTTATACCATTTCACAAAATATTTGAAACAGATGATTGGTATTTAATTAGGACTTACGTAAGAACTTTCTGAAATCCTCTTAACTACCCTGCGGGAAGCCGCAAAGCGTCTACGTGTCCTTTGTCTTGAAAAGTTTGTTACGGAGGGAAACCCTCCTGACAACTTTTCGCTGTATCTTTGTGGTTAGTTTTTCCATGATTTTGCATAAGTCCTGTCAAATTTAGGAGTGTCTACTGTGAAATTGATTTCTGAACCATCAATTCCTGTAAAAATCCAAAGGATGAAGGAAAGAGTGCGGTGGAAACATCCGAGTTTTGGACAACGGGGAATTGATCAAACCAGCATGGTTATTGATGATGGTAAGGATGATAATCCTGATTTTTCATTTATGGTTATCGGTGACAGTGGCACAAAATCTCATTACGGACATCATCCTCAACGAAAAGTCACTGAACTGATGCTTCCCCACAAAGATGATTGCCGTTTTGTGCTGCATACTGGGGATGTGATTTATGTGGTGGGTTCCCGTGAGTATTATCAAAGCAATTTTATTGAACCTTACCGAGAGTTTCTAGTAGGTGGCGAAAACCCCAAGAATATTTCTTATGACCGGATGGTGTTTAATTTACCGTTTCTGCCAGTGCTAGGCAATCATGATTATTATGATGTGCCTTTGATGTATCGTCTATTAACAGGCAGCACGTTACGGTTACGTCGTCAACTGCGTTACAAAGATTTTGAGATTGGTTGGCATGGATCAAATCAAGGTGATGCTTACTCACGAGCATTTCTTGATTATTTAGCTGCAATGTCTTCACCAGAAGATTTACAACGTCATTTAGATCAAAATTATACGGCTAAAACTGACAATGGGCGCTGTTTGAATTATCAACCGGGACAGTTCACTCGTTTACCTAACCGCTATTACACTTTTCGTTACGGTGGTATTGATTTTTTCGCTTTAGATTCCAATACCTTTAATGCACCATCACCTTTACCTGCAACTCAAGAAGGGGAAATTTATCGTCAAGAATTGCAAAAGCGTCGTCAAGAAATAGATCAAGAAGAAATACAGATTTTAGCATTAAGCGATCGCCTTAATCCCGATAACCCAGCTGAAGCTGAAAAACTTGATGAACTCAGCGCCAAATTAGATCAAATCAACGAAATCAAAATCGACATTGAAAAACAATTAAAGTCCGATACCACAACCGCGATTGATTTTGAACAACTTGATTGGCTGCGAACTCGACTCATCGAATCTTGGAACACAACGCAAGTTCGCGGCAGAATCATTTATTTTCATCATCCTCCCTACGTCACAGAAGCAACGAAGTGGAAACAAGCCCAAACTCTAGCGGTTCGTCATCGCTTGCGTTGGGTTTTAGAACAAGTGGCAGAAACTCTAGGTTCTTTAATCAAAGAACGTCCCATAGTTGATTTAATTTTCAACGGTCACGCCCATTGCTTAGAATATCTGCATACAGTTGATACAGGATACGCTGATTCACACATCAACTACATTATTTCTGGTGGTAGTGGTCATCGTCCCCGTCGTCAGCGTCCAGAGGGAACTGAATTATGGGAAAGTTTTACTAATATTTCTGGTAGTCCTACGCGTAAAGTTGCGGATTCATTATTATTTGTGGGACGCAATGGCTATGGACTTCAACAGCGATTACCTTACTCTTGTGTGCGGATTGATGTTCAAGCTGGTTCCCCACCCAAGTTTACCGTAAGACCATTGGTAGCTGAGCGTGTTGGTCAAAAATGGTGCGATCGCTCCTTGGAACCATTTGTAATTTAAATAATAGTTTACTTTATAGCGCGAACAAAGAACTTTGTGGTATCTTCCCAAACTCCTTGATCGGTTGTCAATTCTTCAATTTCTGTAATGTACTCAACTTGCAATTGATTTAATTGTTCTAGCGATAATTGTGCTAACAGTTCATTACCTTTAAAACTCATATTGATTTCTCTCCAAGATAATTTTTTATCTTTCAAATGGCGGTAACGTCCTGATGGTTCAATTTTAATGTCAATATCTCTAAAACCTGCTTGCTCTAGCAGATGATGACATTTTTCTGGAGTTCCTGGTACTTCCAAAATATGTTGTACTGATGTACCCAATACTTTAGTGTAGATGTTCTGATAAACAGTTGCTAAATAAGCAGTTTCTGGAGGAAAAGTAAATGCCACAAATCCTCCTGTTTTTAAGAAGTTATACCACTTTTGCAAAATAGCAGGGATATCAGGAAAAAGTACAATCGCTTCACAGCAAAAGATAACATCAAAACTTCCATCATTAAAGTTAAAAGATTCGGCATCTGCTTGAATCAACTCGATATTTTGTAATTGTGCTGCTACAATCTTTTGTTTTGCTTGATGCAACATTCCAGGGGTCATGTCAATTCCAATCACATAACCTTCTGAACCAGCTTTTTCAGCTGCGGGAATCGCCACTAAACCTGTACCAGTGGCCACATCTAAGATTTTCTGTCCTTGCTGAAGCGGAACAAATTCCAGTAAAATTTTAGCTTCTAGAGGATGACGAGTACCTTCCTCATAGTCATAAGTAGTTCTACTACCATAAAGTTCTCTTAGTTGTTGCTTATAACCTTCTATATTATTCATAATCAAATGTCAAATTTTTTACATTTTATAGTAACTCTTCTGCTGATGTTAAGTTGTTCGTTGTTGAATCCAACTTATACAGCACAAGCAAACTCTTCACCAAATACTGTATACGAACAACGGACTATTCACAGTCTTGATGGTATTGGTAAATATTATATGGGTCGAGAAATTGCCCAAGTTATGGGACATACAGGCGCTGGCTGGTTAGAAAGATCCAGGAGAGAAACAGAAGAACAACCTAGTAAGGTGATAACTGCAATCAACTTACAACCAAATTACGTAGTAGCAGATATTGGTGCTGGTACAGGTTACTTTAGTTTTCGTATTGCGCCATTATTAACAGCAGGAAAGGTGTTTGCTGTGGATATTCAACCAGAAATGATAGATATCATTGAGTTTTTTAAAAAAGAGAAAAACATCTCCAATGTTGAACCTGTTTTAGCAACTGTTACTAATCCCAATCTGCCAGATGAAAGTGTAGATTTAGCGTTAATGGTCGATGCTTATCATGAATTTGAGTATCCCCAAGAAGTTATGCAAGGAATTGTCAAAGCCCTGAAACCAGGTGGTAGAGTAGTGCTGGTTGAATACCGGGGCGAAAACCCCTTCATCATGATTAAACGTCTGCACAAAATGACTCAAAAGCAAGCACGTAAAGAAATGCAAGCTGTTGGTTTAGTTTGGCGTGAAACCAAAAATTTGTTACCCCAGCAGCATTTAATGGTGTTTGAAAAACTAACTTAAGATGTTGGCAAAACCAAACTAGCATTTTTAGTTGTGCTATCCCAAACTATCCAACTACAAGAACTGTCTACATCAGTTGGATTATTGGTGACTTTAAAATACAACTTTTCTGCACCTTTGGGTTCGATCGCAAAGTCAGCATTTTGAGCGTAAACAACTTTAAAACCTTTGTCTCGCAAACAATACATTGCCCACGCTTTCAATGATTGTTTATGTGGTTCGTGGGGAATTGGTGGTTTTGTAATTGTTTGTTCAATAACCTGATATATTTGCATTGATTTTTTAATTTCAGTAAATACTTTTGGTTTTCATTATTTATTTTATACAAATTTAGAGGTTATACCATTTCACGAAATTATAGTAGCTTTGCTTTTTTCAATCAACTCATCTAGCGATCGCACTCTAAAAGTTTAGTTTAGGCTAGTTCGCAAGCAATGCGATCGCTGAATTAGAGATAATATTTATATGATTAAGTAATTCTCTATCATCTATGACTCAAGCCATACCCAAGCTAGTAACCTTTGAGGAATTTGTCGATTGGCTGCCTGAAAACGTCGGAGTACGCTACGAACTGCATAATGGAAGTATTGTGAAAATGGCACAACCAGTAGGAGACCACGAAGAAGTTAAAAGCTTTCTAGGTGTCGAAATTCCTGTTGAAATTAAACGTCTAGGATTGCCCTACGGTATCCCTAACCAAGTTATAGTTAGACCTCCTGAAAAAGATTCTGGTTATTTTCCAGATGTGTTGGTGCTAAATCGGGCAAATCTGGCAAATGAACCATTGTGGAAAAAAGAATCTACCCTAAGTTTGGGTGCATCAATACCTTTAATTATCGAAGTAGTATCAACTAACTGGCGGGACGATTACTATATAAAATACGCTGACTATGAAGAGATGGGTATCCCCGAATACTGGATTGTCGATTACGCTGCCTTGGGTGGACGCAATTTTATTGGCAACCCCAAACAACCGACAATCTCTGTCTGTAACTTGGTTGATGGAGAATATCAGATAAATAAGTTTCGAGATAGCGAGATCATTATCTCCCAAGCTTTTCCCCAATTGCAGCTCACGCCAACCCAGATTTTTCAAGCTGGTTTGGTGTAGCGTTTAATTCGTAATTCGTAATTCGTAATTTTTATACTGCTAATACTTTATTGATTTGAAATTGGTGTTTTATCCACAAAGCGATCGCCTAATTAATGCAAAAATAACTATATAATCTGGCATTTGCAGGTTTTTAAGCTTAACTAACAGCGGCTTCTAATAATTTAATTGTCCCAGTGTCAGCATCAATTTCAACTTCTACACCAACTGGTACGGTAAATTTATTTTGAATATGACCAATCATCGAACCATACCAGCCAGGAATGCTCAAAGGCAATATGTGGTCTTGTAATACTTGCATTAAAGTAAATGATGGTTCATCCCCTAGACTACAATCAGTGCATTGTCCAAAGATAAAACCAGCAATTTGGTTAAGTATACCGGCATTTTTTAACTGAGTCAGCATTCGGTCAATTCGATAAACATCTTCGTTTACGTCTTCTATAAACAAAATGCTTTTGTACCAAGAAGGTAAATAAGGTGAACCTACCATCGCCGATAACACCGACAAGTTACCACCCATAAGTTTACCTTTCGCCTTTCCTGGTGCTATTGTCTGCACTTGCACATCGCTAGGCTGGAAAGTTGCCATTGTTACAGCTTCGCCATGAAAGAGAATGCGCTTGAGGTAATCTGTAGTAAAAGTATTCCAGGTAGAGATGGCATTGGGGCCGTGAAAAGTCATCACCCGACTACGAGCATAAATTGCTAGTACCAAGGCAGTAACATCACTGTAGCCAATGATAATTTTGGGATGAGAGCGAATTAAGGTGTAATTCAGTAACGGTAACAGGCGATTACATCCCCAACCACCACGCATAGTCATTATCGCTTTCACGGAGCGATCGCTAAACATACTATTTATATCTTGAGCGCGATCGGCATCTTTACCTGCTAAATAACCATAACGGTCTGCAATATGCGCCCCAAGTTTGACTTTTAATCCTAATTTTGTAATTGATTGCTTCGCTGTTGCAATATCTTCTAAATCAACGATACCCGCTGGGGCAATCAATCCTACAGTATCACCAACTTGCAAACGGGGCGGTTTAAGAATGATATTGGGCGATAATTGCTGTTCTTGAGCAGCAAGTGGTGAAATTTGGGTAGCTAAGGTAGCTAATCCGCAGGTGGTAATAAATTGTCGGCGCTTCATCTTCATGATGAAAGTTTAGCCTCACATTTGCGACATTTCTATCTCAAGACTCGATAATCTATCTCAGAAGAAGTATGCTGCTGTTCTATTGAGCGATACAGTTAAAAAGAAAGATTTCCAGGAGGTAACAGTGGCGCGTAAACGTTTGATTATCGAGATGGGGATGGGAATAGATCAGCATGGACAAGAGCCAACTGTAGCAGCAGCCAGAGCTGTACGTAACGCGATCGCTCACAATGCTTTACTCGGTGTTTGGGAAGTCGCTGGTTTAAGTAATCCTGATGAGATGATTGTCGAAGTTAAAATAGCAGTGCCCTATCCAGAACAAGTCAGAGAAGCAGAAGTATTAGCTGTATTACCATTTGGTAAAAAAAGCCTCAGCGTAGAATTTGGAGGAATGGTAGTGCAAGGACGAGCGATCGCCTCTCTCAATGATAAAAATGATGAAATGTTGATTGCGATCGCAGCGGTTACAGTTTTGGTTGAAAATTAACTCTTAACTTTGGCAAAATTTAGCTCTTGGGACTGAAAGTTTCTGCAAAATCTCTATCTAATTCTTTTTTAGATAAGATCAGGACAGGCAAATTCAGATAATCGCTACCTAGAGCAGATTTATGACATTAGAAATCCAGAGAACACCGACTTCTACTTTAGAGATAACCGAAGAAAAGCAAGAATTTAATTGGAGACAATGTTGGTATCCTGTCTGTTTTGTACAAGACTTACCAAAAAACGTTCCTTACAGTTTTTCTTTATACGATGAACCTTTTGTTTTATTTACAAACAAAGATGGACAATTAATTTGTTTAACAGATCGTTGTTCTCACCGTGCGGCTAGACTCTCTGACGGACAAATTATTGATGGCAAAATTGAATGTTCATATCATGGTTGGCAGTTTGGTCAAAATGGTGAATGTTTACATATTCCTCAGTTGCCTGCGGATGCAAAAATTCCCGCTAGTGCTTGTATAGAGTCATTTCAAGTTGTAGAACATCAAGGCATCATTTGGATCTGGGCGCAAGCAAGTGAAGCTGGCAAAGAGGAACTTATCCCAACTTTAGCTGACTTAGAAAACCCGATATTTGTCAGCACAGATTACATGCGCGACCTTCCTTATGACCAAAGCTATTTTATAGAAAATATCATTGACCCAGCTCATGTTCCCATTAGTCATGATGGCATTATGGGAAGACGAGACGATGCCCAACCATTAGAAATGGAAGTCGTTGAAAGCTCAAACAAAGGGATTCGAGGCAGATATAAGTATACGCGAACACCGAATGCCTCTTGGAATTATTTAGATTTTATTGCTCCCAATTTAATTACTTATAAAATCAATATTGTCCAGAAAGGTTGGCAAGGAGGAGTGGCTTTATATTCCATTCCTTTAGGTAAAGATAGATGCCGAATTTTACTAAGAAATTATGGTAATTTCTTCACTTGGAAACTCAAGAACATGCCTCTTTGGCTAGACCATATTTTAGTAAGAAACAAAATCTTAGAAGGAGATTTACAACTTGTTGTGCAGCAAAAGGCTCAAGTTGAGCGCTTGGGAGAAAATCTCAAACAAGTCTATTTACCACTCAAAACCTCTGATACATTGGTAATTGAATACCGCAAATGGCTGGATAAATTTGGTTCATCTTTACCTTTTTATCAAGGCTATGCTTCAGCAAAAAACATAGATGGAGGTGAATTTAATACAAATTTGACACCTTTAGACAGATTTGCACAACATACGCAAATTTGTAATTCTTGCAATCAAGCTTATCAAACCACAAATAAACTGAAACAAACTTTTATCGGAGTAGCGATCGCTTTTGCAGCTATAGCCATATTAGTCGATGCTTATTACCTCAAAATAGCCACAGTCTCCGCTGCATTATTAGCAGTTGGTTTGGCAGTTTTTGCCCAGAAACTTAAAATTAAGTTTGAACGCTCTTATACTCGTCACTAATTTCATTAACATTAGCAAATGTCACAATTGAATATTATGAACACCCAAGAACAAAACTGGATAAATTTATTCGGTAATCATAGTCTTGAAGATATTGCTTGGTATGGAACATGGACTAAATATGCTCCCAATAAAAAAGTTATCAGTTCCTTTCAAGGTGTGAGAAAATTTCGTACTAATAAAGATAAAACCTTGATTGACCATACTAATACTTATACATACGCTGATGGCAGCACAGAAGAGAAAAACTGGCAACTTGAGAAGCAGACTTGTAACCAATCTGACGGTGTAATTCATGTCGCCGTACCTTCTATGAGGTCGCTATCTTTTGGTCAAGGTGCAAGTGCTTGGTTCAGCCAAACATGGGAAATGGGAAAAATGTTTGGAGCAGAGTTGTTTTTTCAACATGAAAATTGGCGAACTAGTGTTAGTACTATTTATGGAGAAAATGGCGATTTAGAAAGAATTACTCATATTCGAGAACATCTAGGTAGCTTCCCCATCGAATCTCCTGGTTTAGAAATAGAAGCAATTGATGGCAAGTGGACAGGAGAAAAAAAGTATATGACTCCTGATTTAATTATTTCGGATACCGAATTAATTGCAGAACTGATATTAGTTCCTATAAAAGGTATCAATAAAACTATATTTTTGCCTGATGGTGTAGTTGTAAATGCTCCAAAAAAATTGGAAAATAATCAAGAGTTTCAGATGACAACTGGCAAATTTGTGTCTCCAGAAATCTTTAAAAGATTTACAGTAAAATATAATCAATTGGGTAATTTTCAACAATTGATTTCTGAAACATTTCATCGTCAAGTTTAAAAACAAAATCTATAGAACTCCTATTTGATTTTTGAACACGATTTAGTACGTATCTACCCCTTCTTAACTGTTCCGTTCCCTGTTTCCTGTTCCCTGTTCCCTATCTACACAAATAAATTCACCGAATCAAATCGGATTACTATATTGTCTGAAAAATTCTAAAACCTATGTCTGAAAATCAGCCAATTCAGTATCCCCCTGTTGTAGAAAAAGTTGCCATCATTGGTGCTGGTCTTGGTGGTTTAGCAGTGGCGATCGCTTTACGAAAACAAGGTATTGATACCCAAGTTTACGAAAAAGCCCATTCTTTGCGACCAGTCGGCGCAGGATTGACGCTGTTTCCCAACGGCTTGAATAGTTTAGAGGCGATCGCTCCTGGGATAGTTGATTCTTTAAAACACGCAGCTAGCCAAACCCGCGTCACCAACTTTAAAAAAAACACCGGAGAGATGATTGCCCAAAACTCAATCACTCTTATGGAAAAATACGGGCAACCAATGTTAAACATTCGATGGTCACGTTTACAAGAAATTTTGGCTGCTGCACTTCCCAATGATGTTATCCATCTCAATCATCGTTGCATTGGTTTTGAACAACTTGATAGTGGCGTTGAAGTATCTTTCGATAATGGCAAAATAGTACAGGCAGATTTATTGATAGGAGCTGATGGTATACACTCAACTATTAGGCAAAAACTGATTGGAGACGGTTATCCTCATTATGCTGGACGGCTGTCTTGGCGGGCTGTAGTTCAATATAGTCATGAGTTGTTACCTGCTGACGAAGTAGTATTAATGGCAGCACCCGAAGGCAAAAACTTTTTATTAGTTGATGTCAGTGACGGATATATCTTTTGGAGTGCTGGGGCGTTATCTGAGGAAGATTCTCTAGCTTCTAGTGCTGCTGATGTGAAATTACGTGTCTTAGAAAAATTTGCTGGTTGGGGAGAACCAGTACAGGCGATTGTTGCAGCAACACCTGCCGAGGATATTGTGGAACGTCCAATCTGGGACAGACCACCTCTGCACAGATGGAGTCAAGGTACAGTCACACTGTTGGGTGATGCAGCCCATCCGATGGTTCCGTCCTTAGGACAAGGCGCAAATACAGCTTTTGAAGATGCTTGGGAACTCTCTAGGTGGCTCACACATGCGCCTAATATTGAATTAGCCCTTACTAGCTATGACAGCAGTCGGATTCAAAGAACCCAAGTAATTCAAGCTCGTAGCGCTTTTCAGGGAAGCCGCGCCTATGAGTCTGACAACCAAATATTTTTGCGGGAAGCATTAGATCAAGCACAGGTGAGTCAACCAGAGTTTGAAGATTGGATGTATAAATATCAATTATTCATGAGAAATTAAGCTTGTGCCTGAGAAACAAGGAAACTAATGCTATGTCGCCCGCAGTTATAGAAAGTATTGTTAATGCCTACTTTGCTAATTTTGGGGCAATGAATCCAGAAGGCTGGGTAGAAAACTTTGCCGAAGATGCTCTAAGTCACGATCCAGTTGGCGAACCACCTGCAAAAGTCCATGAAGGATTCCGTCAGTTTATCGGGCAATTGCAAGCAGTTTTTGTAAAACTAGAACCGACAATCGAGCATATCTTCATTGCTGGCAACGAAGCAGCAGTTAAGTGGACAATGCAAGGAACTAGTAAGAGTGGCAAGGTAATAACCTTCGAGGGCATCACAATTTTCGAGATTAATGAAACTGGTAAAATTCAAACAACTCGCGCTTACTGGAACCCTGTTCAAATGGTGGCTCAACTGCGCTCTTGAAAAATGGTATTGAGTTGACCATTCTGCCCCCTGCTTTTTACTCAAGGTTAGAAAAGATTATATCAACTCCAAAGTTTGTTTTGTCGAGTATAAAGGTTGATGTGATATTGCACCTAGACGCAAAGCCAATTTAGATTTTGGGGTAATGTGTGTTTAAATTTCTCACGAAACTTGACTATTTGCTCAAAGAAACTTTCCTCGGTTTACTACGCGGAGGTTGGATGAATTGGGCAGCTATAAGTACTGTTACGGTATTACTATTTTTATTCGGTCTGAGTCTGCAAACTTCTTGGCAAGTGGAAAAAATGCTTAACCAGTTTGGCAGCCAACTAGAAGTATCAGTTTATCTCGAACCGGGTATACAAGCCCAAAGTATTGAGACATTTGTGGCGCAAATGCCGGAAGTCGTGACAATGCAAACAATTACCAAAGAGCAAGCTTGGACTAAGTTAGTTAAGGAATTGGGAATTACAGATATTGATGGTGCTACTCAGCAGCTAGGGGATAATCCTTTAGTTGACGAGATGAAGGTAAAAGCCAGAAATCCTCAGGTTGTGCCAACTTTAGCGACGCAGTTAGCTAAGTTACGGGGAGTTGAAACGGTGCAGTATGTAGATGAAGCAGTAAAACGTATCGCTCAATTGCACCAAGGTCTCAACTGGATTACTTTAACAATTACAATTATTTTGACTTTAACGGCGATCGCTGTCACGAGTACCACAATTCGTTTGATTGTCATGGCGCGTCGTCGAGAAATTGAAATTATGCAACTGGTAGGAGCAACTTCAGCGTGGATTTATCTACCGTTCATTTTACAAGGCATTGCCTTTGGTTTAGTTGGCGGTGCGATCGCTTGGAGTTTTATTTCTGTAATTCAACAGTTTATTAGTAAGTTGTTAGCCAATCAGCCAGAATTTATCAAATTTATTAGCAATGGTGTTCAGCTTACAGCCACACAAATCTTATTGTTGCCATTGATTCTCTTAAGTTTCGGTGCAGCGGTAGGATTAATGGGAAGCTTATTTGCTGTTCGGCGTTTTGCAAAAGGTTAAATACTAAGTATTGGGCATGGGGTATTGATAAAGGAAAAAGTTACTATGAAATCGCAGTGGGAATGTTTTCTGCAAAATCTTGGGGTCTGGGAAGGTTCATTTACCAATTTTTCGCCTCAAGGTACACTTCTAAAAGATATTCCTAGCCGTTTGACTTTAGAAGGATTGAACAACAACCAGACAGTGCGCCTGAGTCTCTGCCGTTCAGGACAAGCTGACATGGTTTTAGAATATAGCTCTATGGGAAACAGTGTCTTATTTTTTGAAAATGGAGCATTTTCTCAAGGTTCAATTCAGCTAGCACCCTTTACTGAATTTGGGGCAGAATTCGGTTTCATTGCTGAAAATCGCCGTTTACGTCTGGTGCAATTGTTTGATCAAAATGGTCAAATAGATAAATTCACCTTGATTCGAGAACATTTAGCTGGAACCCTCACCTCACAAACCCCAACCTTGCAAATCGATGACTTGTTAGGAGAATGGCAAGGCGAAGCAATAACAATGTATCCAGATTGGCGATCGCCTGATACTTACTCTACAATTCTCAAATTACAATTGGATGATACTGGTCGCTTAGTTCAAAGTTTGAGTTTTGGCGGACATAACATTACTTCAACTGCCACTGTTAAAGGCTCAATCATTCACTTCGATCAAAATCCCCAAAAGCAAATACAAGTATTACTACTACCTGACGGCGCTTCTGTAACTTCTCCATTACAAGTGCAGTTACATCAACCTTTATTGTTGGAAGTAGGTTGGTTAATCCAGTCAAATCTACGCCAACGAATGATTCGCAACTATAACGATAAAGGTGAATGGACGAGTCTCACTTTAGTTACTGAAAAAAGGGTGTCGCCTCATTAATTAACTTTCAACGGAACATCTGTCAAAATTGTTGCAGTTACTTCTACCCTAGAAAAGGAATTGAGGAAACATGACTTCAGTGACTCACCGTTTCGTCGAAACCAACAATATCAAAATGCATATCGCCGAACAAGGACAAGGGCCTTTGGTCATCTTGTGTCACGGCTTCCCAGAATGTTGGTACTCTTGGCGGCATCAGTTATCAGCGCTGGCAAATGCAGGATTTCACGTAGTCGCACCAGACCAACGCGGCTATGGGCAGACTGACCAACCAGAACCAATTGAGGCATACAATATTCTTCAACTAGTCGGCGATATCGTTGGTCTGGTTAATGCTTTGGGTGAAGAGCAAGCCTTTGTTGTTGGACACGATTGGGGTGCAGCCGTTGCTTGGCATTGTGCCTTGCTGCGTCCAGACATTTTCCGTGCTATTACCCTGCTCAGTGTGCCTTATCGTCCTCGTTCTTGGGAAGATATACAACCAACACAAGCAATGAAACTGATGGCGGGTGAGCAGGAATTTTATCAATTGTACTTCCAAGAACCAGGTAAAGCAGAAGCAGATTTAGAGTCTGATGTTCGCGCAACCATACGTACAATGCTCTACGTTGCTTCGGGAGACCCACCACCATCCAAGCGTTGGCGCTTTTTGTTCAACAAGTCAGAAAAGCCACTAGACACGAGTTCAGTACCAGAACAACTTCCCGCTTGGTTAACAGACCAAGATATCGACTTTTTCACCTCTGAGTTTAAGCGAACAGGTTTTCGGGGAGGATTAAACTGGTATCGAAATATAGACAAAATGTGGGAATTAACGCCGTTTCTCAGCGGTGCAAAGCTGCACCAACCAGCGTTATTTGTAGCGGGGGAAACAGACGGGGTGATTACGATGTACCGTGAAGCATTCGATACTCTAGAACAGAACATGCCCAATCTCAAGCAGAAGATATTACTCTCAGGTGCTGGTCACTGGATTCAGCAAGAACGCCCAAGCGAAGTAAATAGATTACTCATCGAGTTTTTAGCAAATCTCTAAATTGATTAACTTAAGAGCGCAAGCAGAAAAATGAGGTGGTGGCACTTGCGATTTTTAAAGGATGTTTGAAAAATCGATTTAGAATTGCCCGACTTTGTTTATGAACACTGGTTAGGGAGAATCAATGCCAGGGTATTTATAGTCAATGATCTATTGCCTGTCGAATAGGCAATAGATCATTGACGATTGGTCGGTCAATTATGGTAGACCAGCAAATTGGAAGAAGATTGTACTAAACTTACCGTCCTAACTACTAAGTAAACAAAGTTGTTGAAATATTTATTAGTATGCAAAAAAATATATATATAATAAACCTATTACTTTGTCAATAACCTCTAGTAGTATTTATTTGGATAAAAGGAACTTTATTGGTAAATAAATATAGAGAAAGTTGAATTTTGTTTGCTAAATTTCTCCATTTTAATTTATTTAACTTAGAGTTTCTTCTAGTGTTCCCTGACAAAATTGCTAGGCATATATAGTCAATAATGTCTAGCAATTAAATTTTTTTGAGGTTTTGTCTTATGAAAATCAAAAACTCCACTATGGCTTCGGCTTTGAGAAAACTATCCGAAAAAGCCAATCTGGTAAACAATAAAGCAGTAAAAAGCTTAATTTAGAAATTTTTTCCTTTTTACAAGCAGCTTACCAAGGTGAGAATTTAGAAAATGGTTGTAAGCGTCTCAACTTCCTTGGTTTGACAGCAAATTGTTCTTAGCGATGTCTACGGCAGGTTACGCCTACACGCCTTTGGTTTTCTTGAACAGCTCATTTCTTGTCATAAAACCAATACTCACAAGCTTTAAGTCACTTTTTTGCAGCTTTGCTTTAGCTTTCTCAAGTTTTCTTCTACTAAGAATTGTAGAAGATATTTTTATCTTGGCTGAGTGCATCTGAACAAATCTTTACGAGGACAAATTCATGGCAACATTTGAAGAACAAGTCCTAAAACTCACTAATCAAGAACGAGCTAAGAACGGGCTTTCAGCGCTCAAACCAAATGCCGAACTCAATTATGCTGCTGACAAATATGCAGAGTTGATGGCAGAACGTAATTACTTTAGTCATACAGGCCCGGATGGTTCCCAAGCCTGGGATAGAGCCAAGGCTGTTGGCTTTGAAGCTCAAACAATGGGAGAGAATATCGCTGCTGGTCAAAGAACACCAGAAGAAGTGGTAAAAGGTTGGATGGATAGTCCAGGACACAGAGCTAATATTCTCAATCCCCGATTTACTCAGCTTGGTGTTGGGTTTGAGAAAAATTATTGGGTTCAGAACTTTGGCAGCGATGATATAAACCCTACGAGCAAGATACCAAATTCCCCATCTAACTCAGCATCGACACCAGCACCAGCACCTAAACCTGTATCTACTTCTAATCCTGGTAAAGAACTTACAGGTGGAAATGGCAATGATATGCTCATCGGTGGTTCAGGCAATGACATACTGCGGGGTGGCGGAGGTAACGATTTCCTCAATGGAGGTAATGGTAACGATCGCTTAATTGGTGGTTCAGGTAGAGACTATTTCGTTCTTGCTAAAGGAGCAGGTAAGGATATTATTAGCGACTTTAATTTAGGTCAAAGAGATACAATCGTCTTGTATGGGGCGACCTCATTTAATCAGTTAACTTTATCTGGCAATGAGATTAAACTAGATAATCAAACTCTAGGAGTTTTAACTGGATTTGATACAACAGCACTAACTTCGAGCAATTTTTTCTTTGTTTAAACAGGGCATGGGGCATGGGGCATGGAGAAGAAAAAGAATTGGGGACAAGGAGAATTGGGGAAAGAAATGTCCCCTTGTCCCCTTGTCTCCTTGTCTCCCCTGCTCCCCTGCTCCCTTGCTTCTTGCCTCAAAACCTGTTCTTTTGTATGAAGTACAAAAAAACACTACTGTATGTCCTGCGTTAAGTTACGATCGCTGTGTAGTTGAGCCAGGAAAATTAATTCATGAGCCTCGTTTTAGAGCATGAGATACCGCCTCTTCGAGAAGACGAAATCGGAGTAATTCGAGTTGGAAATTCCAGAGTTTTGCTAGAGACTGTGATCCGAGCGTTTCAAGATGGTGCATCCCCGGAGTCGATTGTTCATCGGTACTCAACCCTTTCCTTGTCTGATGTCTACAACACAATCGGTTACTATCTCCGACACCAAGATACTGTAGAGGCATACTTAAATCAGAGAGAGCAGTTGGCTGAATCCATACAGCAACGTTTGTTCAGCATTCAGCCTGATTTGAGTCTTATTCGTTCTCGTTTATTGTCTCAACAGAATCTATAGTAGTGGCGATGTTGAGCTTGTTAAGCGATGAAAACTTTAATGGCGATATTGTTCGGGGGCTATTTTTGCGTCAACCCAATCTTGATTTACTTCGAGTTCAAGATATAGGTTTAAGAGAAGTAGACGATTCAGCAATTTTAGCTTGGGCAGCAATTAACGAGCGTATTCTTCTTACTCATGATCGTGCAACCATGCCCGACTTTGCTTATGAACGCTTGGTAAAAGGAGAATCGGTAGTCAATGATCGAATGTCTATTCGACAGGCAATTGATGAGTTATTACTACTAGTAAATTATGGTGAGCAAGTTGAGTGGAAGGGGATTGTATTGTACCTACCATTGTAAAAGCCAAATTTTGAGCCAATTTTTTCTTCGCTTAAGCGATAGGTTTTTTAAAGGGCATAGGGCATAGAGAAGAGGAATTGGGGCAGGGTGCGGGGTGCAGGGGGGATGAAGAAAAATTACCTATTTCTCCCTGCTCCCTGCTCCCTGCTCCTCTGCACCTCTGCCTCTACTTTTAAGCGCTGAAGTACTTCGCTACTGGGTGATAAGCAATAATCGCCGTTGTTGATTGTTCTGGATAAAGTTGTTCACTTTCATCCATATATAAGTTAATGCGATCGCTCTCCAATAATTCCAGTTGCTTGTACTGATCTTGAATATTCGGACAAGCCGGATAGCCAAAACTATACCGCGAACCATTATATCGCTGTGCCAAAACATCCCGAATATTATCCGGTTCTTCACCTCCAAAACCCAACTCTCGGCGAATCCTAGCGTGTGTCCACTCAGCCAGCGCTTCCGCTACCTGCACCGCCAGACCGTGAAAATACAAATAATCAGTGTATTGATTATCAGCAAATAACTTTTGAGCAAACTCCGTAGCAATATTCCCCACAGTCACCGCCTGCATCGGGAACACATCAATTATTCCCGACTCCTTAGTTGCAAAAAAATCAGCAATACACAACCTCCTTGACGACCTTTGCCGAGGAAACTCAAAACTTACTCTTACCTCTGCGTTCTCTGCGTCTCGGCGGTTCGTATCATAAACATACAACATATTACCCTCAGACCGACAAGGAAAATACCCATAAATCACCTGCGGATGTAACAAATTCTCCTCAATCACCCGCTGCTTCCAAGTCTCCAAAATCGGATACACCTTTTCATCCAAAAAAGCCTGATATTCTTCCTTTGATTGCTCCTTCGGCTTACGGAACTGCCACTGTCCAGCAATCAAAGCTTGCAAATCCAAATACCAGAACACCTCTTCAATGGGAATATCACTCGGCTGTAACAGCTGCGTTCCCCAAAAAGGCGGCGTAGGACGTTCAATATCCAAAGCCACAGCTTCAGAACGCCTTGTATCTATTTCTTTTAGTTCAGCAGGTGCTTTTTCCTCAGCAATTTTAACTGATTCATTGTGACCATTTGTTGACTCTGCTGTTTCGCTGACTTCATCCAAAAATCCTTGGAAATCATCCCAATTACTAGCAGCCTTCGCCGGCATTAATTTATCCATGAAATGCAAATCAGAAAAAGCATCCTTACCATAAACAACTTTACCCTTGTAAGTGTTTTGGCAATCTTGATTTACAAACTTAGGAGTTAGCGCCGCACCACCTAAAATCACCGGAACAGTAATTCCCTTTTCGTTAAATACTTCCAAATTCTCTTTCATGAAAGCAGTGGATTTCACCAGCAAACCACTCATAGCAATACAATCTGCATGATGCTGTTCGTAAGCCTGGATGATATTTTCCACTGGCTGCTTAATTCCCAGATTAATTACCTTGTAGCCATTATTAGACAAGATAATATCCACTAAGTTTTTACCAATATCGTGAACATCACCTTTCACCGTGGCAATAATAAAGGTTCCCTTAGCATTATTGCCAGCATCCGACTTTTCCATGAACGGTTCTAGATACGCTACCGCCGCCTTCATGGTTTCCGCAGATTGCAAGACAAAAGGTAGTTGCATTTGTCCAGAACCGAATAACTCCCCGACAACTTTCATGCCATCTAGCAGAAAGGTGTTGATAATTTGCAACGGAGGATATTGTTCTAAAGCTGTTGTTAGATGTTCTTCTAAGCCAATGCGTTCGCCGTCGATGATATGGCGCTTGAGGCGTTCTTCAATGGGTAGACTTTCATCTAAAGAGCGATCGCGTTTTGTTGTTACTCCCTCAAATAAAGTGGTAAGCTCTCCCAAGGGATCATAAACGCAGACATCACCTGCAAATTGCCGCTGATCATAAATTAAATGGCGACAAATATCTTGGTGTTGTGCCTCAATCTTTGATAGCGGTAAAATCTTGCTAGCACTGACAATGGCTGCATCCATTCCCGCCGTCATTGCTTCGTGCAAAAATACCGAGTTCAACACAACTCGCGCGGCTGGGTTCAAACCAAAAGAAATATTAGATACACCTAAAATCACATGACACCCTGGCAATTCTTGACGAATGCGCCGAATTGCTGCAATGGTGGCTTTGCCGTTTTCTCTATCTTCTTCAATGCCTGTAGAAATTGGTAAAGCTAGAGTATCAAAAAACAATTCTGTGGCAGGTATACCGTATTCTACAGCTTGACGATAAGCGCGTTGGGTGATCGCAAACTTTTTGTCGGCTGTCCGCGCCATGCCTTCTTCATCAATAGTACCAATGACTACACCAGCACCGTACTGTTTCGCCAATTCCAACACCTTCAAAAAGCGCGGTTCCCCGTCTTCATAGTTGGTAGAGTTGAGCAAACACTTACCGCCAGCTACTTTTAAACCCGCCTCCATCTTTTCCCATTCAGTGGAGTCGAGCATCAAAGGTAATGTCACATTATTCACAATCCGGGAAACCAATTCGTGCATATCACGCACGCCGTCCCGTCCCACATAATCCACATTCACATCGAGGATATGTGCGCCTTCCTTGACTTGCGCCCTGGCCATAGAGACCAGTCCATCCCAATCTTCCGCATTCAGCAAATCGCGGCACTTCTTGGAACCGCTAGCGTTGAGACGTTCCCCGACAATTAGAAAAGAATTATCTTGGTCGTAAGGTTGAGTAGTATAAATTGATGCTGCCGCCGATTCTAAACTCGGCTGTCTAACTTTTGGTTTTAACTCTTGAGCAATTTCTGCCAATTGTTGAATGTGTTCTGGACGTGTCCCACAGCAACCCCCGATCACTTGGACACCCAAATCTTCAACAAAATGCATCAACGACATCCGTAATTCCATTGGTGTCAGGCGGTAGTGAGCTTGACCACCAACGTTCTCAGGTAAACCCGCATTGGGAACACAAGAAACGATAAAAGGTGAATGTTCCGATAAATACTTGATATGTGGTTTCATCAAGTCTGGACCTGTGGCACAGTTGAGACCGAGAATATCAATTGGGTAAGGTTCCAAAATTGTCAGTACAGCGCTGATTTCTGAACCTACCAGCATTGTACCCATGCTTTCCATTGTCACCGAAACCATCAACGGTCGGCGATCGCCTTTTTTGGCAAAAACTTCTGCAATACCATTTAGCGCCGCTTTAATTTGCAGCACATCTTGGCAAGTCTCAACAATAAACAAATCAACACCACCATCCCACAGTGCCTCTGCTTGTTCAGCAAAAGACGCTTTCATGGTATCAAAGTCAATATGTCCTAGGGTAGGTAGTTTAGTAGTCGGTCCCATCGAACCCGCGACAAACCGGGGTTTTTCTGGAGTAGAAAATTCCGCAGCCACACGCTTTGCTAGTTCTGCGGCTGTCTTGCTGAGGTAATAGGCTTGATCTGCTAAGTCATATTCTGCCAATACAATTGACGTAGCGCCAAAAGTATCCGTTTCAATCACATCTGCACCCACAGCCAGAAAGTCTCGGTGAACTTTAGCGATCGCTTCGGGTTTAGTATGGACTAAATATTCATTACAACCTTCATACTGTGCGCCGCCAAAATCTTCAGCAGTCAGGTTTTGGGTTTGCAGATTAGTTCCCATCGCCCCGTCAAAGACGATGACTGGGCGTTCTGGGCTACGCAAGCGTTCAAGGAAAGGATGAGTCATATTTTCCTAGAGGAAATGAGCAAATTAAATGAGTCTTGTGATACTCGACTTACTTTATTATTTTCTAAAATTGCGGGAGTTTTGACAGGGATTGATATAAAAACTATGTGGGGCATGGGGCATGGGGCATGGGGCATGGGTAAGAGTTATTAATGCCACATACCTCTTGTTCTTTCTAACGGTACAAGACTTTTATCAAATAGTAATGCAAGGATTAACAAAATTATGGACGCTAAAAAATGAAAAAAACAACAAAGAACAAATTAGATTCCAAGATGACTGATGAAGATTGGTTTAGTTTAGGAAAATCAGATGCTTGGGCTGGAAAACCCAAAGTACCACCAGAACAAGATTCTCAAGCTGCTAGTATGTACGAATTGGGTTACTGCGAGGGCGAAATTAAACATCCGCCAACTGAAACCTCTAGTCGATAAAAAACAACTGACAAATAACAACTGACACGCGAAGCGCGATAGACTGAGAAAAATTCCTTGAGGAAGCGTTGATGGCACAGAAAAATGGGGTGAAAGCTGGAACGTCTGTACAGGAATTGCCTACAGCTTCAGACGTTGATGATTCGGTAACAATTGAAGAGTCTGCAAAAGTTGAGGACTCTCCTGACGCAGTGGAGGATGTTAAAGATATTGACGAAATCTTAAATTCACTAAAAGCTTTACTGAGTACTGTAGACAAGCTGCAAAAAGTCCGGCAGGATGTGGGCGACATCAAACCTTTAATTGTACAAATGCTTGATGGAGAATTGCTTGCTGGTGAAGAACTTGAACAACTTAAGGCAGGCGTGAGTAGCCTTTCTCGCTTGGTTCGTGCTTATAGTGACCATCAAGCAGCACTAGCTAAAGCGCAACCTGCTAGAGAGCTACTAGATCAAGTGCTGAAATAGGTCATAACAAGACATTTGAAAAGCTGTTAGTTTGAGCTATTACACTACTTAAATTTTTCTCTTTGTGCCACGTCAATTATTACAATACGGTGGCACTTATTTCAAGTCGGCAAGCCGCCCAACAGAGTGCCTTGGAAACCTGTGCAACTCACTGGCTTTTCTGCGTCTTTGAGGTTTAAATATTTTTTTTAATGCGCTGATAACACACAGGTAAGAGATAAACAATATTAATCATGCAAACATTTGATCGCGGTTATGAGGTGCATCGAAATCAATCATAGGCCCTTTCGGTACAATGCGTGCGGGATTTACTTGGGGATGACTTCTATAATAATGCCGTTTAATGTGGTCAAGATTACAAGTTTCTTTGACTCCCGGAAATTGGTAAAGATCTTTGAGATAGTTCCATAGATTGGGATACTCTACAATTCGATGTACATTACATTTAAAATGCACATAGTAAACAGCATCAAAACGAAACAGAGTAGTGAACATACACCAATCTGCTTCAGTAATTTGCTTACCACAAAGATAACGCTGTTTTGCTAATACTTTTTCCCAGTAATCAAGAGCCGCAAACAACTCTGTTACTGCCTCATCATAAGCTGATTGGCTAGTAGCAAATCCAGCCCGATATACACCATTATTTATGGGTTGATAAATAGCATCAATTGTTTCATCAATTACTTTTTGCAGAGGTGTTGGATAAAAGTCAATATTTTTTTGAGCAAAGGTATTAAATTCTGTATCCAACATGCGGATAATTTCACGGGACTCATTATTAACAATTGTTCCAGTTTGTTTATCCCATAAAACTGGAACGGTGACTCGTCCAGTATAATTAGTCTCAGCTTTAAGATAAAGCTGCCAAAGATATTGCGTGCCGTTAACGGTATCAGGAATACTCCCTGGTTCGTCGCTAAATTCCCAACTATTTTGATCAATTTCTGCCGCAACTACTGATAAGCCAATGGCATTTTCTAGCCCTTTTAACTGGCGCATAATTGCAGTACGACAT
This sequence comes from Halotia branconii CENA392, assembly GCF_029953635.1. Taxonomy (NCBI): domain Bacteria; kingdom Bacillati; phylum Cyanobacteriota; class Cyanophyceae; order Nostocales; family Nodulariaceae; genus Halotia; species Halotia branconii. The sequence continues at coordinate 2,489,206 of NZ_CP124543.1, forward strand.
GCCCAAGGACAAGCCCAAGAAATATACAAATGATAACGCCCTGGTTCGGCTTTAAATTCACTAGAGCCATCGGCTGTAATGTGCTTGCGAAAAGTAGTTGATGGACGAACAAATCTACCTTGGGAATCTTCTTGATCCCGTTTTGATATCCATTTACCTTCTTTAAGGATTCCCAAACCCATATTTATCTCCTGAGTAACAGTCAATCAATTGAGATTATTGACTAATCAGCATTGAGAATTTTTGGTACTTTGAAAAATTCGCCTTCTTGTTCAGGCGCACTGTTAAGGATGGCTTCACGGTTAGTATATGGTTGTAATTCATCCTCTCGTGTGACGTTACTGACATCAATTGCCCGTGTTGTGGGAGGTACATCACTAACATCTAGTTCATTAAGCTGTTCTATATAATCCAAAATACTTCCTAGCTGAGTAGTGAATTGCTCTTCTTCTTCTGGCGTTAATTCTAAACGAGCGAGAAGGGCTACTTTACGAACTTGCTCACGATCAATCATGGTTTAGTTAAGAGTTAATGGTTGAAAGTAATTTAGTGATCAGTCAATTGCCATTAACTACTGACTAATCACCAATGACTAAAAGAATACGTCAACTTGCGATCGCCCGGTGGTCTTCAGCCAGTTTTGAGCTTCGATATAGTTATTGGGAGCCATGCGAATAGCTCTAATCCAATAATCGGCGGCTTGGTCAAACAGGGCTTCGCCAGTATCGTTATCCCCGTCTTCTTTCGCTTTCTCGCCTTGGTAATGATAAATTACGGCGATGTTGTTCAAAGCTTGAGGTAAACGCGGATTCAACTCAATTGCTTGATGATATAGCTCTAGAGCTTTATCGTGGTCGCCATTACTAGCGTAGATTAGCCCCATATTGTAGAGAATATAACCGCGATCGTTGGGGTCTTCTTCTAGTAATAGAGCTTCTTCATAGTTCTCTAATGCTTCGGCGTATTCGCCTTCTGCCTGAGCTGACATACCATCCCGATAATAAACAAACGCTTCTTTAGCTTTTTTGTTGGCTGGCAGGAGCTTGAGGATCAGATCTGCCATGACTGTAAAAGATTTATCAACAAAGTTATCGTTTTTTTGTGTTCTTGGCATATTTGCCTCTTAGTTAATTGGGCATTGGGCATGGGACATGGGGCATTGGGCATGGGGCATTGTTGTTTTCTCTGCTTCCCTAGTCCCTAGCCCCTAACCTCCAGTCCCTAATCTCTACACTCAATAGCTAATTTAACTGATTTGAGGGGTTATTCTTCGTCGCTGAGGGGCATGATACATTCTGGACTGTTGTGTTGAGGTTTGTTAACCAAGGTGCTAACTGGGTATGCAGTCATTGCTGTTTCTGGATAAGGTTGCAATAGCTGCTGTAGTGGTTCGGGTGTTTGTACTTGGGGGTCTAGCCACAAATCGTAATATTCTGGAGCAATAATTACTGGCATGCGATCGTGGATTGGTTGCAGTAGTTCATTGGCTGCGGTTGTCAAAATTGTACAAGAAATTATTTCTTCTTGTTCAGGCGTTTCCCATCTTTCCCACAGTCCTGCAAAGCCGAAGGGTTGCCCATCTTGTAACCGAAAATAAAACGGCTGCTTCTTGCTTTTTTGCCGTTGCCACTCATAAAAGCCATCAGCTACGACTAAACAACGTCGGCGCTTGAAAGCTGAACGAAAAGCAGGTTTTTCGGCAACAGTTTCGGCTCTAGCATTAATTAGCTTTGCCCCCATGCTGGGATCTTTTGCCCATGAAGGAATTAATCCCCAATGTAACTTTTGAAATTCACGCTGATCTTTTTCAGCGTTGTGTAGCACTGTTGCCACCATTTGCGTAGGTGCAATGTTATATTGAGCCGCCAAATCTGGGACTTGCTCTACATGGAAAACTTGGGATAATGCGGTTCCTGACTGGTTTAAAGTAAATCTTCCACACATACATTTATTTCCGCTTGCTGAATAAAAATAAACCTTTAAATACAGATATAGCTAAATACTATTGTTTTTATTTTCCCAGAAAATTCTATATTTTAGGTAGATACACAAAATAAATAAAAATATCCTGTTATGAAAGAATAGTTTTGTAAGATATTGTATTTTAGTCCCTCAATATTCAATACCTTCTTCAACATCTAATGAGCATGGAAACGCTGCGTTTGTACGATTTTTTACCCTCTGGTAACGGTTATAAAATACGTCTTTTATTAACACAAATGGGTATGCCCTTTGAAAGGATAGAGATTAACATCTTAAAGGGAGAGACTCGAACACCGGAATTTTTAAGTAAAAATCCCAACGGTAAGATACCAGTTTTAGAAGTGGCATCTGGCAAGTATTTAGCAGAATCAAATGCTATATTGGTTTATTTGAGTGAGTATACAGAATTTTTACCTTATGATCGCTTTTTAAGAGCGCAAGTATTGCAATGGTTATTTTTTGAACAATATAGTCATGAACCTTTTATTGCTACATCACGATTTTTGACTTCTATTTTAGGCAAAGCCAAGGAATATCATGTAGAAATAGAGCAAAAACGTGAACTAGGTTACGCAGCACTAAAGGTAATGGAAAACCATTTAATCTCTCGTACCTTCTTTGTCAATGAACGTTATACTATCGCTGATATTGCCTTATTTGCTTATACTCATGTTGCTGATGAAGGCGGGTTTAATTTAGCGAAGTTTCCTGCTATTCAAGCTTGGATAGAACGAGTCAAAGCTCAACCTAGTTATATAAGTATTACGCAAGATAAATCTGCTAACATAACAATCTAATTTGATTCCTGAATCACTTGATCCTCCTGACTTTTTAATTTTGATCCCTACAGTTAAATATCTGTATCAATTTCAATTAGCTTTTGTCGAGAAGATAAACCTAGCTTAATTGTGATATGAGATTTAGGTACATCAAATTTTTTAGACAGTAGTTTAATTAACTCTTTATTTGCTTTACCATCTATTGGTGGAGATTTTAAATGTATAATCAAGCTACCATCAGGTTGTTCTGCTATTTTTTGCTGTTTTGAATTGGGTTTCACTTTAACTTTTTTTTGCATAACCTATTGTTTGTAACTGTCGCAGCCACACCCAACCTAAAATACAACCCAATACATAATGAGGAAAATCCCACCAAGCAAAGGTAGTACCTAACAACCATTTACCTACTAATGTAGCGCGAACTTCTTGCAATAGTGGTGGATGCCAAAGTTGTAAAAATTCTAGGATACAGGTAACGACAAAAACCCATAGAGGAATTTGCTTTACAGCTATTCGGCTTCTAAAAAACCAAAATGCAAATAAGCACCAAAATATTTCATAAAATACTGCTGCTCCATAGTTATTAAACCATTGATGAGCAGACCCAGTGTAGTACTTAAAGAAAAAACCCATCACTACAACGATTAGTAGAGACAGGATAATAAATATTGTTTGTTTACGGTTTCGGAGCATTATTTCTAGGTTTGAGACTAAGGAAAATTTTAGTCTCTGCAATGCCCTTTCTTAACAATTCGTAATCTAAAATCTTAATTATGAATTACGAATTAGATTACCGAGCGAAGCCGAGGTACGAATGACAAATTACGGGTATCTTCTGCTACCAGCACCCACCACACCTATTTTGTGGCGATAGGAAAGTTCAGCACCGAACCAACCTGAAAGGCTTGTTAGCGTACCAACGACTAGCGAAATTACTAATCCCCAAGGTAGTATACGTGCTTCAGCATCACCTACACGCAAAAGAAAGTTAACGAGTGTCAAAACAAGTATAGAAACATTAAGAATTAAATGTGTCCAACCGGCGCTGCGCTTGCGGACTCGTTCAATTTTCAAAAAGTCGGTGATCCCAATCAAAGATGCCAACACACCTCCAGCTAAGCCCAGTCCGATTAACCATAAAGAAGCCCTAGCCCAGAAAAAATCACGAGTTAACCAATAACCGAAATCGCTTCCTAAAGCGGCGGCTAAAAAAGCTATAGGAAAAATCACACTCAAAGGGTGTAGAGGATGTCCTGCGATCGCTACTGTACTGGGTACACCACTATCAATATACTCACTGTCGTTACTTTCAATAATTGGTGGAATATTGGGGAAAGGTGTGGAACTTGTTTGTGCTTGTGTATCTGTAGTTTCCATGATTCAGTATCCTATTATTATTTTAAACAGAGGGAATTTTTTCAACGTAAGCTTCAGCTTGCAGTGTTAATTTGCCTGCTTCTACTTCTAATTGTTTAACTTGCAGGCTCATACCTTCTAAATCGAAGTTACTCAAGTTCAAAATTTCGCTAGTTTGCTCAATTAAAGCTTTGGTAAATTCTGGTGATATCTCTTCATCTTCGCCATATTCAACATTTTCTAGAACAACTGTTTGTCCATTGGCACTAACACGGGGTACTGCTGAAAAGGCAACTTGTTGGGTTTCGCCAGTTTCTTGTAGCAGTATCTCAGCATTCAATGCCACTTTATCTGCACTAGGCAGGCAAAATTCTACATTCTGGGGTGCGATCGTCAGATCTTGACCATTGACGTTGATTTTCTGACTTTGAAGTTTTGAGCGAATATATTTAGAGTTAAAGGCACGATTAATATCAGCCTCAGTCAAAACTATGTAGGCATTACCAGTGGTAGGTTTGGTAAGTTCAATTTTGCCGAAAGCTACATTAAGAGGATTAATCGCAACATCACTGAGTTCAATATCCATTTCCTCCATACGGAGGTCTTTTTGCATAACTAAACCATCACCTTCAACGGTGACTGCATCTACCTCTCCTTGCATCAATTTCAACGGATCAGTTTTAATATCTACATTTAAATTTTCTACTTCATCTAACTGGCTAGATAAACCTATTTCTGCGGCTTTATTTAGCGCCTGTTTTCCTAAATCAGGACTGTCGGGCATTATGATTTAATCTCCTATTTGAGTATCCTTGAGTCAATGTAAGAAACTAACCTTTAAAATTTATCTATCTGGCGATGGAGTACAGATTAAATAGTTGTCTATCTAAAAGGATAAGTAAAATATTGAGGATAAAAATGAGTGTTTCTATATCCATAGTTGACCAGTAATCGCTCAAAAGAAAGAGGAAAATTTCATAAAACTTATGGCAACCTGAAATAAGCAATGATATGAACACTTTTCCGAGGAGAACTTCAAAATGGTATCTACTTTAGATGATACAAAGCGCAATGCGATCGCTGAAAAATTAGCAGACATAAAATTAATTCAGCAGTTAATCATTGAAAATGAACAACTGTTTTCGAGAGAATCAAGTGATAGCGAAATTTCAGATCGCATTCGGAAGATGCTTGATGATGATCAAAAAAATCTAGGCGTTATAGAAACTGTAATTGTGCAGTATGGTATTCAACAACAGCCAAGAAACACAATTCAAGAAATGGTGGAAAAAATCCGCCAAATCATGAAAGGCTCTGAATTAAGCTTGTATGAAAAAGTATTTCAGCACGAATTGCTGAAACACCAACAAGTGATGAGTGGAATAACTGTACATAAGGCAGCGCAAAAAGTTGGTGCTGATGTCATGGCAGCAATTACCCCTTTAAATACCGTTAACTTTGAAAACCGCGCCCACCAAGAACAACTCAAAGGCATTCTAGAAGTTCTAGGTGTTCGTGAACTAACTGGACAAGATGCAGACCAAGGAATTTGGGCAAGAGTTCAAGATGCTATGGCTGCGTTTAGTGGTGCAGTAGGTAGCGCTGTTACCCAAGGTTCCGATAAACAAGATATGAATATCCAAGATGTCATCCGTCTGGATCACAACAAGGTGAATATTTTGTTTACTGAACTATTACAAAGTAACGATTCCCAAAAAATTCAAGAATACTTCGGTCAAATCTATAAGGATTTAACTGCTCATGCTGAAGCAGAAGAAGAAGTAGTTTATCCAAGAGTACGTTCTTTCTATGGTGAAAATGACACCCAAGAACTGTTTAATGAACAAGCTCAAATGAAGCAGGAGTTAGAGCAAATTAAGGCTCTTAACCCCTCTACATCTCAATTCAAAGATAAAGTCAAACAGTTGATGGACGCTGTTGGTGATCATATTCGTCAAGAAGAAAGCACAATGTTTGCTGCAATTCGCAACAATTTAAGCTCTGATCAAACCGAACAAATGGCTACTCAATTTAAGGCTGCTAAGAGCAAAATTCAAGAAAGATTAGGCAAGGAAGCAGTCAAGTAGAGAAACAACGCTGTTATTAAGCTCATCCCACCCCTGGAAGGGGCGGGATTTTGTGTAAGTGGTCAGTGGTCAGTTGTTTTTGCTACTCACCACACTTCGGCTAGCGGTAGTTAATGACGACTTATGACCACTTTTTTGCGTTATTCCACACAAAGCCAAATAAGATAGCATATACTGAGCATCGACGCTTGAACGCTAACGGCTAATTGCTGTGCAACCAGTTGACTTTACCACTCTCGCAGCCGCTTGTAGCGAACTACGCGCTCACTGGCTACCATCGCGCTTAGAACAAGTTTATCAGCGCGATCGCTACACTATTGTTGTGGCATTACGTACTCTCAAACAAAGGGGTTGGTTAGAGATTTCCTGGCATCCCCAAGCTGCACGTATTTGTATTGGCGAACCACCACCGCGATCGCCTGATACTTTCACCTTCAGCCAACAACTAGTACACCAATTGAATGGTTTGGCATTAGTATCAATTGAGGCGATCGCTCCTTGGGAACGGGTGATTGATTTACAATTTGCCCGTCGTCCCAAAGAAAACGCTTTACATCATATATATGTAGAAGTTATGGGCAAATACAGTAATGTCATCCTCACCGATGCCAGCAATCTCATTATTACTGCTGCCCATCAAGTAAGTCAGCAACAATCTAGTGTCCGTCCCATTCAAACCGGACAGCCTTATGAACCACCGCCAAAACTCACCGGGACTGTTCCCAGTTTGAGCGAATCACCAGAACGCTGGCAAGAACGAGTTAGCTTAGTACCGGGAGCAGTTAAGCGTCAACTGTTAAAAAGTTATAGCGGTTTGAGTTCTGCATTAGTAGAGTTAATGCTCGTAGCAGCTGATTTAGCACCGGAAACTACTACTAATAAACTTAATCCCAACGACTGGCAAAGGCTATTTGCAAGATGGCAAGAATGGCTACAAGCTTTGGAATTAAATAAATTTCAACCTGCTTGGACTGTAAATGGATATACCGTCATGGGTTGGGGTGCAGTAGCTCCAGCTAAAGACATCCAATCACTATTGGCTAAATATTACAATGACCAAATCAATCAACAGTTATTCTCTCAACTGCGCCATCAACTAAGTCAGAAATTAAATAATATTCTGGCAAAATTACGCAACAAAGCTCAAACCTTTGCAGACCGCTTGCAGCAATCAGATGAAGCAGATGAATATCGGCAAAAAGCTGATTTGTTAATGGCAAATTTACAAAACTGGCAACCAGGGATGAAAGAAATCACCCTCCTTGATTTTGAAACTAGTCAGCCGATCGCGATCGCCCTCCAGCCAGATAAAAATGCTGTACAAAA